>DKYK01000079.1:0-23029 GCA_002492415.1 Christensenella sp. UBA7102 | reverse complement strand
AGGGAGCCGGCGTAGGGCACGTAGGAATCCACGCCCTCCTCAAAGGAGAGCTTTGCCGCGCCGCCCAGGTCGTAACGCTGCCAGTTGCGCGCGCGGTTGGAACCCTCGCCCCAGTACTCCTTCATGTAGGTGCCGTTGATGTTGACCTTGTTGGTGGGGGACTCGTCAAAGCGGGCAAAGTAGCGGCCCAGCATCAGGAAGTCCGCGCCCATCGCCAGCGCCAGGGTCATGTGGTAGTCGTGCACGATGCCGCCGTCGGAGCAGATGGGCACATAGATGCCGGTTTCCTTATAGTACTCGTCGCGCGCAGCCGCCACCTCGATCAGCGCGGTGGCCTGGCCGCGGCCAATGCCCTTGGTCTCGCGGGTGATGCAGATAGAACCGCCGCCGATGCCCACCTTGACAAAGTCCGCACCCGCCTTGGCCAGGAACAGGAAGCCGTCGCGATCCACCACGTTGCCTGCGCCAATCTTGACGGAATCGCCGTAATGCTCGCGCACCCAGGACAGCGTGCGGCTCTGCCACTCGGTAAAGCCCTCGGAGGAGTCGATGCACAACACGTCAGCGCCGGCCTCCACAAGAGCGGGCACGCGCTCGGCGTAGTCGCGGGTGTTGATGCCCGCGCCCACCACGTAGCGCTTCTTGGCGTCGAGCAGCTCGTTGGGGTTCTCCTTGTGCTGCGCGTAGTCCTTGCGGAACACCATATAGACCAGATGCTGCTGCTCGTCAATCAGCGGCAGGGAGTTGAGCTTGTGCTCCCAGATGATGTCGTTGGCGACCTTTAGGGTGGTATCAGCCGGAGCGGTGATGAGCTTATCAAAGGGCGTCATGAAGTCGGCCACGCGAGTCTCCAGCGGCATGCGGCTGACGCGGTAGTCGCGGCTGGCCACGATGCCCAGCAGCTTGCCCTCGGCGGTGCCGTCCTCGGTCACGGCGACGGTGGAGTGGCCGGTTCTTTCCTTGAGTGCCAGAATGTCCGCCAGCGTTGCGTCGGGCGTGATGTTGGAATCCGACTTGACAAAGCCCGCCTTGTAGGACTTGACGCGCGCCACCATCGCCGCCTCATCCTGAATGGACTGCGAGCCGTAGATGAAGGACACGCCACCCTCGGTCGCCAGCGCGATGGCCATCGTGTCGTTGGAGACGGCCTGCATGATGGCGGAGGTCATGGGGATGTTCATCATCAGCGGGCACTCCTCCTCGCCTTTGCGGTACTTGACCAGCGGGGTCTTCAGGCTCACGTTCGTGGGGATGCACGCCGCAGAGGAATAACCGGGAACCAGCAGATACTCGCCGAAGGTACGGCTCGGCTCGGAATAGTAAAACGCCATGACTTCTCTCTCCTTCTGCTCGAAAAAATATATTGTTTGCAATTATAGCAGAAACCCGGGCAATTACAACCCCTTTTTCGTAAAAATCGTGGATTTAACATGGATTTTGCCTGTCATTCCTGCATTTTGCGGGCAAAACTCCGAACATTCAAAAAGCTCGACCCGCAAATTGTTCATGCAGATCGAGCTTGCGCGCCGCGAAACGTTTCCATATTCGTACGGCGGTCTTACAATGCAGTTTTTCCTTCAATCTCATCCATTGTCAGCTTGTGCAGCCCCAGCACCACGCTGGCCTCCGGGTTTGCCGCAAGGCGGACATCCGGATGGCCCCACGGCGTCCAGGCGTACTTGTGCACATGCTCCTCCAGCGGCCTGCGCAGCGCCTCGCCCATGCGTGCGATGCCGCCCGAGAGTATGATGACCTCGGGGTCATAGGCCACGATGAGGTTGCACAGGTTGGCGCTCCAGCAGTCCAGCGAGCGGCGCAGCAACTTGACCGCCAGCTCGTCGCCCGCGTCGGCGCAGGCCTTGAGGTTCTTGTAATCGATCACGTCCAGCCTGGACAGCGCGCTGCTCTCAAACAGCGGGTCTTTTTTTGCAAACAGCGGCAGCGCCCAGGAAGAGGCGTTGGCCTCCATGCAGCCGATGTTGCCGCAGTTGCAGGGCGTGGCGTCCGGTCCTGCCTCAATGACCATGTGCCCGCCGATGCACGCCGCCTGGAAGTGCTTGCCGCGGATGAGGCGGCCGTCCATCACTGCCGCCGCGCCCACGCCGGTGCCGAAGATCATCATCACGGCATCTTTCGTGTCCTGCGCGCAGCCGTAGGTCATCTCGCCGATGAGCGCGGCGTTGGAGTCGTTGTCCAGTATAAAGGGGCAGTCGAAGGTGCGCTTGACCCAGCCCGTCAGGTCATAGCCGATGGCGTCCACAAATTTGCCGTTTGCCGATACTACGACCTTCTTCTTTGGGTTGACCAGCCCGGGGAACGCGATGCCCAGGCCGTCGATGCGCTCGATACCCAGCTCGGCCATCATGCGGCGTCCTTCGGCCTCGGCCTTGTCCAGGTTCTTCTGATACTTGTCGTCGCGGTAAGATTCCACGATGCCCTCTTTGACGATTTTTCCATTCTCCAGCAACGCCAGCTTCATGCGCGTTCCGCCGATGTCCAATGCCAGTGTGATCATAACGCTTCCCCCTGTTGCCTCTTCTATTTTATATTTCTATATTATTTTCGGCGCCCGTCAGATCAGCGCCATGGTTTTGAGCACAAAGATCCACACGAATATGGTCAGCACCGCAAACAGCGAGCCGAACACCACCATATTGCCCGCAAGCTCCGCGTCGCCGTCCATCTGCTGCGCCATGGTAAAGGAAGACACAGCAGGCGGCGCGGCCAGCATCACCATCAGCGCGATGAGTTCCTCGCCGCGGAAGCCCAGCAACACCGCGAGGGTGATGAAGATCAGCGGCATTGCGACCAGCCGACCCGTCACGCCCACGATGAGCGGGCGCAGACATCCCTTGACCGAGGAAAAGTTGAACTCCGCGCCCAGGATCACCAGCGCCAGCGGCGTGGCCATCTTGGCGAGGTCTCCCAGCGTTTTGCTCAGCGTAGTGGGCAGCTTGACGCCCAGCGCCAGCAGCGCGATGCCCAGCAGCGAGGCGATGATGAGCGGATTGGTCGCAACGGATTTAAGGATCTTGCCGAAATTGAGCTTTCCGCCGCGGTTGATTTCCAGCGCGACGACGGAGAAGGCGTTGAACATGGGCACCACCACCGCGATGACCAAAGACACCGCGCCGGTATTGCTGTTGTCGCCGCACAGCGAAACGAGCACGGGCAGTCCGAAGATCACAAAATTGGAGCGCATGATGCCTTGAATGAGCACGCCGCGCCGGGGCTTGCTCTTCTCGATGAGCGGAACCACCAGCATGCACAGCGTGAATTCCGCGATCACAAAGCACACCGCCGTCAGCAGCAGCGGCCCGTTGAACGCGGTGGTCAGATCGGTGGAGACCACGTTGTAGAACAGCAGGATGGGCAGAAACACGCGGAACACATAGTTGTTCATCTTCTTGAGCGTGCTCTCGTCCACCAGCCCAATGCGCCGTGTGAAGTACCCCAGCGCCATTTCCAGAAACAGCGGCAGCACCACGTTGAAGGCCAATAGCAAGTTATCCATATCGCGCCATCTCCACTTGATTCGTTATAAAGCGAGTATAGCATATCTGCGGCGGACCGTCACCAAAAACATTTTGGGGCGGGGCAAAAATCACCGGATCGCGGTCATTCTCACCACGCGGTCCGCACTGCGCATTCCATCCTCCCGGCAGGTAAACAGCAGCGCCTGCTGTCCATTCCGCGCAAAATCGCGCACCGCTTCCATGCACCGCGCCCTTCTCGCATCATCCAGGCAGAGGAAGGGATCGTCCAGCAGTACCGGCAGCGCCCCGCACCGCCGCCGCAGCAGCTGCGCCAGGCTCAGCCGGAGCGCCAGATACATCAGCTCCACCGTGCCCGTGCTGAAGTAGCCCCAGGGTTGTACCCCCTGCTCCGTCTGCAGCGACAATTCCAGGCTGCGGGACACCGCGGCCTGCGCGTATCGCCCCTGCGTCGCGCGCTCCAGCATCTCCTCCATACCGCGCGCGAGCTCGGGCACGAAGTCGCTCTGCCGCTCCCGCGCCGCGGCGCGCAGCTCCTCCTGCGCGATGTCCAGCGCCGCGGCCATACGCGTCAGCCGCGCTTCCTTCGCCTCCAACGCCGCAATGCGCGCGTCCAGCGACGCGCTATCCTTCTGCTCCCGCTCCAGCCCCGCCAGCTCCACGCGCGCCTCCAGCAGCCGGTCGCGTTCGTCGTCGCTATGCGCATCTGCAAGGGCGCTCATCGCCTCTTCCGCCGCCCGACTCCACTGCGCGTTCTCCGCCCGCACGCCGTCTAATTCTTTTCTCAGCCCGTCAAGCCCGGCCGGCTGCCTCCAGCGCCGCAGCAGCACGCCTGCGCCGGCCATCCCTGCCGCCGGCAGCAGCGCCAGCAGCCACAGCGGGTGTCGCAGCGCCCCCGCGGCGCCCCCAGCCAGCGCCATGCACGCCGCCAGCGCAACACACACAACGCCCCATCGATCGCGCCGCGCGTCATGATCCGCTTCCAGCGCCTGAATGCGGGCCGTCAATTCCCGTTCTCTCTGCTGTCCCTCCGCCAACGCCTGCGCCGCGTGCCGCTGCTCCTGAACTCGCCGCGCGGCATCTCCGTTGATCCGCTTTTCCTGTGCGGACAGCGCATCCACCCGCTGTTTCAGCTGAGAAATGCGCTCGCCGCGCCGCGCCGCCCTCAGCTTTTCCGCCCGGGCAGCATCCAGTTCCTTCTGCGTCTCGGCCAGCGCGCCGCGATCCCTCGCGCGGGGCGCGATAGCGCTGCGCGCATCGCGCAGGCGATCCAGCAGACGACCCAAATCCACGTCCTCCCGCCCCGTGCCCGCCAGATTGCGGATCTTCTCGCCCAGCGCCGCGCCGTCGCCTGCCAGTCGGCTGCCCTGCCAGGAGAGGAAGAGCGTATCGCAAAACGTCGCCTCGTCCACACCCAGCAGCACGTCGCCGGGCTCCTCTCCCGTGGGAATGGGCACGAGTTCTCCCGTCTCCACCTCCACCACGCGGCAGGTATCGCCCTTTTTTGTCTGTCCAAAGCTGCGTCGGATCTCATACACCGTCTTTCCGTCGGTCAAACGCAGGCTGCCGGCCATCGGCGTGCCATCCCAGGGCGCGCAGCGCTTTCTGTCGTTGAGCTGCAGAGAAGCGCCGCGCCCGTTCAACCCGTAGAGCATCGCGCGCAAAAAAGCCATAACGGTGCTCTTTCCGCTCTCGTTGGGCCCGGCGATCACCGTAAGGCCCGGCCCCAGCTGCAGGGCGAGCCCGCGCAGTCCGCCGAATGCGTCAATGCGCAGCGACTCAATCCACATGCGGCTCCACCTCCCCGTCAAACGCACTCAGGCCCAGCTCCAGTGCCAGCTGCTCGGTGCGCGCATCTCCATCGCGCTCCGCCCGCGCGATGCGCTCCTGCATGCGCCGCACAAAGGCCCCGCGCAACGTGCTTTCCCGGCCAATCGCATCATAGTCCCGCTGTAAATGCGCGTCGTCCTGCACGCGCACCTGCGCCGCACGGCCTGCAAGCATCCGCTCCAGCGCGGCAGCGTCCACCGCAAATCCCGCCGTCCTGCCCGTGACACGCAGCCGCACGCGATTGCCCGGCTGACTGTCCACCGCCTGCGCGCACCGCCGCGCCAGCTCCGTCCAGTCAGCGCACCCCGTCGCATCGACCTCTGTCTCCACGGTCATGCTGCCGCACAGCCGCACGAAGGACAGCTCCAGGCCGTTTTCATCCAGCGTGCCCAGATACGCTCCCTTTTCGCCCACCTCGTCAAAGCCCGTGCCCTGCGCGCAGCCGCTATAGGCGTAGACCGTGCTGCCTGCCCGCGCGGGCAAACTGCGCGCATGGATGTGCCCCAGCGCCAGATACCGCACCCCCGTCTCCGCGATACATTCCGCTGAAATGGCGCGATACTCGCTGCGCACGCCCGCGCTCGCCACCTCGCCGTGCAGCACGCCCAGATCGTACAGGCCTTCCGTCAGCCGCAGCCTGCGCTTTTGCGGCACAAAGGCCGGCTCCTTTTCTTCGGCAAAGCTCGCCCCCCACACGCGTGCGCCGTAGGCCGGGATCTCCACGCAGGACCATTCCCTGCCAAATACATGCACGTTCCCGGGCAGCTCCCGCTCATAGTTCCCGCCAGGGCAGTTGGGATCGTGGTTGCCCGCCGCAATCAGCGTGCACAGCCCGCTCTGCCGACCGAGCGCGTCAAACACCGCATCCGCCGTGCGTGCGTCCACCCGGGGCGCGTCAAACAAATCCCCCGCGATGAGCAGCAGCTGCACCTCCTCCTGCGCGCATGCCTCCAGCATTCGCGCAAAGGCGCGCATCCGCTCTCCGCCGCCCGCCCCGCCCAAGTGCAGATCCGCGCAGTGCATGAACTTCATCTTTTATCCCCCATTCGCGGCAGCTCCGTTTTCTCGCCATTGTTTTTCTTCCTGATCCGTGCCGTCCGCACCATTATAGCAGAAAAGGCCGCTGGACGCGACCTTTAGGACATTCTTTTGTTTGTTCTGCGTCGCCCTTTCTGTTATAATGAAGTCATCATGCACAGGAGGGATTCCCATGAACGGTTTCTTTAAGGATATTCACGGCAAGCCGCTGTTTCTGGTGGGACTGCAGGCCCACAACTCTTCCACCGGTACCGACATGCTGGACAAGGCCATCGCCGCCGTGCAGCTCTACGGCGGCAACACGCTGGAAGCGCCCATCTACTGGTACGCCATCGAGCCGGAAAAGGATCGTTACGACATGGCGCTGGTCAAGGACGCCATCGATCGCACGCGCGCGGCGGGGCTGCATCTGATTCTGCTCTGGTTTGGCACGAGCAAGAACGGCCATCCCAACTATGCGCCCGAGTACGTCAAGCTGGATCCCCGCACCTATCGCCTGGCCCGCAGCGTGGACGGCGCGCCGCTGCCCGCGCTCACGCCGCACTGCGCCGCCACGCTGGAGCGCGACGCCCTGGCCTTTGAGCGCGTGATGGCTTTCTTAAAGGAATACGACGGCGCAACCGGCACTGTGGTGGCCGTGCAGGTGGAAAATGAAATGGGTATCGGCTATACCGATCGCGACTACTCCTCCCTCGCCCGCGCGGATTATGAAAAGCCGCTGCCTTCGGAGCTTTGGGACGTACAGCTGGAGGACTGCGGCGAGGTAACGGGCGAAAACACCTGGCGTGGTCACTTCGGCCGTCATGCGCACGAGGCCTTCTGCGCGTGGTACCACGCCCGCTACATCGGCGCCATCGCCGAGCGCGGTCACAGGGTCTACAGCTATCCCGCCCTCATCACCAACGTGATGATCGGTGAAAACCGCCACGAAGAGCCGGGCAAGTGCTACAACGCCGGCGCGCCCGTAGGCCGCGTGCTGGACATCTGGAAGAAGGGCGCGCCCGCGCTCGACCTGCTCTGCCCGGACATCTACAACCGCGAGGCCAGCGTCTACAGCCGCATCTGCTCGCGCTATGCCCGGCCGGATAACGCGCTGTTCGTGCCCGAGTCGCCCTGCACCGGCGAGCCCAACGCAATGAATGCCTTCCGCGCGGTAGCGCATTACGACGCCATTGGCTTATGTGGCTTTGGCGCGGAAAGCGCGCTGGATGAGGACGGCAATCTGACCGATGCCGCCTACCCCATGGCCGTGACCATGCGCACGCTCTCCGCTGTAGCGCCGTTGATCGTGAAATACCGCGGCACGGGCCGCATCCACGCTTTCCTGCAGGAGGAATTTGCCGCAAATCAGTACCTCAAGCTGGAGCATTACCACGTGGTGGCCACCTTCCTGCGCGGCAGCAACCCGCCGCCGCCCTGCCTGGGTTCGCGCATCAACCTGCACCTGCCCGAGAACAAAAAACACCTGGAAGCGCGCGGCCGCGGCCTGCTCATCCAGGTGGGCGAGGACGAATTCTACCTGGCCGGCGCAGGCCTCTGCGTGGACTTCTACAGGCGCCCCGATCCGCAGGACCCCAATCCCTGGCAGCAGCTGAGCACCCGGCAGAACGATCAGCTCAACTTCCTCTCCGTGGAAGAGGGCCACTTCGAGGGCGATCAGTGGGTGGTGGATTTCATCCGCAACGGCGACGAGAGCAACTTTGGCCTCTACGTCCACGGCGGCCAGGTCGTGCGCCTGCGCATGAACCCCAACCGCGGCTTCTTCCTCGACGACTGACGTACCTTGGGACGCACACCGCCGATCCCAGGGAGGGTATCTGCATATGAAAAAGCAGCTAATGGCTCTATTTCTGGCGTCCACGCTTCTCTTAACCGGTTGCCCGAGCCGTTCCGACATCCCGGGGCTGGAGGAAATTCCGTCTTATACGCAGGCGCAGCTGGAAGAAGAGTTATCTGGCCTTTCCAATGAGGAGATGCACGCTGCCTGGGGCGAGCCCGACGGCTTTCTCTCCGGGTTTTGGGGGGACATCTGGCGTTTTGACGAGGCGGGCGATGGACAGGTCATCCTTTACTACGACGCAGAGGGAACGGTAGAGGACATCGTCGTCCGCAAAGATTAACGATCCATTGGGGGGAGTGCAAACTGCGCTGCCCCCCTGTTTTTATGGGACGCCCGTATTGCGCAAGCGCAAGATTTCTGTCGTTGACTTGTCCCCATTCATGCACTAAAATGGGAAAGGACAGTAAAAAACCATCGCGCGAGGACGCAAACCTACGCGCAGGAGAAGGGATCGCATGAAAGTCGTTTTACAGGATCTGACCAAAAAATTCCCCGGCCGTGGCAAAAATGCGCAGCAGGAGGTCGTCGCGGTGGACGGCTTCACCTTTGAGATACCGGACGGCAAGCTCGTGGGCCTGCTCGGGCCGTCGGGCTGCGGAAAGTCCACCACGCTCAACCTGTTGTGCGGGCTGCTCAAGCCCACTTCCGGCAAAATTTTCTTTGGCGAGGACGACGTCACCGGCCTGCCCGCCGAGAAGCGCGGCGTGGGGCTGGTGTTCCAGAATTACGCGCTCTACCCGCACCTGACGGTGCTGCAGAACATACTCTTTCCGCTGCAAAACCTGCGCGGCAGGGAGCGCCCCGCCAAGGAGGAGATGCTGCGCCGCGCCAAAGAGGCCGCGGACCTGGTGCAGATCGGCGAGCTGCTGGATCGCAGGCCCAGCGAGCTTTCGGGCGGCCAGCAGCAGCGCGTGGCCATCGCGCGCGCGCTGGTCAAGATGCCCCGCGTGCTGCTTCTGGACGAACCTCTGTCCAATCTGGACGCCCGCCTGCGCCTGCAGACCCGCGAGGAGATCCGCCGCATCCAGCGCGAGACGGGCATCACCACGGTGTTCGTCACGCACGACCAGGACGAGGCCATGAGCATCTCCGACATCATCGTGGTGATGAAAAACGGCGTGGTGCAGCAGATCGACAAGCCGCAGGCCGTCTACGACGACCCGAGCAATCTGTTCGTCGCCCAGTTTCTGGGCACGCCGCCCATCCATGTATTCAACGGCCGCGTCGAAGGCGGCAGGCTGTACATCGGCAATCAGGCCGTGCTGCCCGCCCCCGGGCTTCCCGACCAGCCCGTAACCGCCGCCGTGCGCCCCGAGGGCTTCGCGCTGGACGAGCAGGGACCCCTCGCCTGCAATCTGACCCGCGTGGAGATCATGGGCCGCGACATCAGCGTCGTCTGCACACACCCAGACTGCGAAAACACCGCCATTCGCGCCATCATCAGCGCGGAGAACCGCGTGGACACCGCCCAGCCCACGGTGCGCTTCTCACTCAAGCCCGGCAAGGTGTTCCTGTTCACAGCGGACACGCAGGCGCGTCTGCGCCCGGCACAGGAGGGCTGATGGATGGAAAAGAATAACCTCAAGGGCTGGCTGTACCTGCTGCCCGCCGCGCTGTTTCTGGGTTTCTTTCTGGTCTATCCCCTCATCGACGTATTCGTCTACTCCTTTGAGGAGGGCTACAACTCCGCCTCGCAAACCTACTTTGGCGTTGGACTGTACAACTACGGATATGTGCTGCACGATCCCTATTTTCTGCAGGCGGTGAAGAACACCTTCCTGCTGGTGGCGATCACCGTGCCGCTGTCCACGTGCCTTGCGCTGCTGATCTCCATGGGCCTGAGCGCCATCCCCCGCCTGCAGAAACTCTATCAAACCATCTATTTTTTGCCCTATGTCACCAACACCCTGGCCGTGGGGCTGGTGTTCATGATCCTGTTCAAAAAGACCGCCTACACCGACGGGCTGATTAATCTGCTCATCAACCGCTTCGGCGGCGCGTCGGTGGACTTTATCGACGGTCCCTACTGGGCCAAAATGTTCGTGCTGTGCTTTTACACCATCTGGGTGGTGCTCCCCTTCAAGATACTGATTCTGACCTCCGCGCTCGCCTCCGTCAACCGTGACTACTACAACGCCGCCAAGGTGGACGGCACGCCCGCCTGGAGGATCTTTACGCGCATCACGCTGCCCATGATCTCGCCCACCGTGTTCTACCTGGTCATCACGGGCTTCATCGGCGCGTTCAAGGCCTACTCCGACGCGGTGGCGCTGTTCGGCACGGATCTGAACGCCGCGGGCATGAACACCATCGTCGGCTATGTCTACGACATGCTCTACGGCAACAGCGGCGGCTACCCCTCCTACGCGTCGGCCGCGGCCATCCTGCTGTTTGCCATCGTGCTGACCATCACCTGCATCAACCTGCTGGTCAGCAAAAAGCACGTCCATTACTCGTGAGGGCAGTAACTATGCAAAAGAAAACCGATTTTGACAAGATCGAGCGGGCGGTCCGGGTGCGCGGCATACTGGCCAACACGGTGCTCTATGTGCTGCTGACGCTATGGGCCGTCATGGTGCTCTTCCCCTTCTACTGGATGATCCTGACCTCGGTAAAATCCTATGGCGCCTATAACTCTGAGTACATCCCGCAGCTGTACACGCTGGCGCCCACGCTGGGCAACTACATTGACGCCTTCACCGCCGTGCCGCTGGCGCGCTATCTGCTCAACACGCTGATCTTCACCGCCGCCACCACGGGTTTGATGCTGCTGGTGACGGTGCTGGCGGCCTTTGGCTTTGCGCGGCTCAGCTTCCGCGGGCGAGATCTGGTGTTCACGCTGTTTCTCGCGCTGATGATGATTCCCAGCGAGCTGGTCGTCATCACCAACTACGTCACCATCACAAACTGGGGTCTGCGCAACAGCTTTGCCGGACTCATCCTGCCCTCGGTGACGTCGGTATTCTACATCTATCTGCTGCGCGAAAACTTTGCCCAGGTGCCAGACGAGCTGTACTACGCAGCAAAGGTGGACGGCACGTCGGATTTCAAATACCTTTGGAAGGTCATGCTGCCCATCTGCCGTCCCACCCTGGTCACCATTACCATCCTCAAGGCCATTGAGTGCTGGAATTCCTACGTCTGGCCGCGCCTGATCACGGACAACGAGGCCTACTATCTGGTGTCGGGCGGCATCCAGTCCATCCGCGAGAACGGCTTTGGGCGCGAGAACATCCCCGCGATGATGGCGGCGGTTGTGGTCATCTCCCTGCCGCTGATCGTGCTGTTCCTCATCTTCCGCAATAAGATCATGGAGGGCGTGTCCCGGGGAGGTACCAAGGGATGAAGAAGCTGAAACGCTGCGCCGCGCTGCTGCTGGCGCTGCTGACGCTCTGTCTGCCGCTGTCGGGCTGCCACGGTTCGCGCGGTCTGGACGCATTTACCGTGCCCGAAGCCTTTGACGAGACGCGCGATTACGAAATCACCTTCTGGGCCAAGAACGACACCAACAAGACGCAGACCGCCATCTATGAAAGCGCCATCGCCTCCTTTGAGTCGCTCTATCCCAATATTCACGTCACGCTGCGCCTGTACACCGACTATGGAAAGATCTACAACGACGTCATCACCAACATCGCCACCGGCACCACGCCCAACGTCTGCATCACCTATCCGGATCACATCGCGACCTATATGACGGGCAGCAACACGGTGGCGCCGCTGGATGGGCTGTTTGCCGACGCACAGTATGGCCTGGGCGGCAGCGCGCTGCGCTACGACAGCCCCGCCTATGAGGAAGTGGTTCCGCAGTTCCTTGAGGAATGCGCAATCGGCGGCCAGCACTACGCCATCCCCTACATGCGCTCCACCGAGGCCTGCTACATCAACAAGACCTATGTGGAGGCGCTGGGCTATGAGCTGCCCGATGCGCTGACCTGGGATTTCATTTGGGAGGTCTCCGAGGCGGCGCTTGCGCAGGACGCCGACGGTAATTATCGGGTCAACGGCCAGAAGGTGCTCATCCCCTTCATCTACAAATCTACGGACAACATGATGATCCAGATGCTGCGCCAAAGCGGCGCCGGCTACTCAACAGATCAGGGCGACATCCTGCTGTTTAACGACGACACCGCTTCTCTTCTGACCACCATCGCGCAGCATGCCAAGACCGGCGCGTTCTCCACCTTCAAGATCTCCAGCTATCCGGCGAACTTCCTCAACGCGGGACAGTGCATCTTTGCCGTGGACTCCACCGCCGGCGCCACCTGGATGGGCTCCGGCGCGCCGCTGCTGGACATTTCGCCGGATAAGCTGGTGCAGTTTGAGACGGCGGTGCGGCCCATTCCGCAGTTTGATCCCGACAACCCGCAGATGATCTCGCAGGGGCCGTCGGTGTGCGTGTTCAACAAGGCGGATCCGCAGGAGGTGCTGGCCAGCTGGCTGTTCGCGCAGTACCTGCTGACCAACGACGTGCAGATTGCCTACGCCCAGACAGAGGGCTATGTGCCCGTCACCCTAAAGGCGCAGCAATCCGACGAATACCAGGATTATCTCTCCCGCGCCGGAGAGGACGGCAGCCTACACTATGCCGTCAAGCTGCAGGCCACCCAGCTGCTGCTGGACCATGTGGGGGATACCTTCACCACTCCCGTGTTCAACGGCTCGGCTTCCCTGCGCGACGCGGCGGGGCAGCTCATCGAGAATGTGTGCAAGTCCGTGCGCCGTGGCCAGGTCGTGGACGACGCCTATCTGGACAGCCTGTACCGCGATGTCTCCTCCCTCTACCGGCTGGACCAGCTGTCGTCGGGCGGTACCGCGGCAGCGGGCAAGGCGGATCTGGGGCCGCTGCCCTTCACCGCGGCAGCGCTGCTCGCCGCGCTGGGCGTGACCTGGGTCTGCATCGCCTTGTACGTTGTCTTTACAGCTGTCAAGAAGAAGAGTCTGTTAAAAAAGGGCAATGCACATTGATTTATAAGGGGTTTCGAGTATAATGTTACTCGGGCATTCCAAATGCTTGATACGAAAAGGAGTATAAAATCATGAAAAAGTTCATTGCCCTGATCCTGGCCCTGCTGATGGTTCTCTCCCTGGCCGGCTGCGCTGCAGGCGGTAAGGATGCCGACGTGTTCGCCAAGTCCGAAGGCACCATGACCTATGCCGAGTACGCCGCGGCTCCCGTGGATTCTCAGGTCACCATCGAGGCCTTTGTGCAGGCCAAGCAGTCCTGGTGGGAGGACAAGGCCACCGTTTACGCCATGGATAAGGACGGCGGTTACTTCCTGTACGACATGGCCTGCTCCGAGGCCGATTACGAGAAGCTGACCCAGGGCGCCAAGATCAAGGTCACGGGCTACAAGGGCGAGTGGGCTGGCGAGGTCGAGATCATGGACGCTACCTTTGAGCTGATGGACGGTTCCTACGTGGCCGAAGCCGTGGACGCCACCGCCTGGTTGGGCACCGACGAGCTCATCAACCACATGAACCAGTTCGTCGCCTTCAAGGGCATGACCATTGAACCCTCCACCGATGCTGACGGCAACGAGGCCGCTTTCCTCTACAACTGGGATGGCTCTGGCGAGGACGGCAACGACCTGTACTTCAACGCCTCCATCAACGGCCAGACCTACAACTTCTGTGTGGAGTCCTACCTGTGCGACAACACCACCGATGTCTACAACGCCGTCGAGGCCCTGAACATCGGCGACACCGTGGATATGGAGGGCTTCCTGTACTGGTACGAGGGCGCCAATCCCCACGTCACCTCCATCACCGTCAAGTAATCCAATCCGCAAAAAACATCCTTCGCAGGCAAGCAAGCCATGCGGAGGATGTTTTTTGTTATTCTTCCATCCCTTCATCCAGCTCAAAGAGCGCCATTTCATAGTCCTTTACAAAGTACCGGAGGTTCTTGCGTCCCTTGCAGAGAATCGTATGGCCCTCCCGCTCCAGCTTCTCGCGCTGCGCGCCGATTCCGCCGGGGTATTTTTCATTCAGCTCCCCACCCGCCTTCAGCGTGCGCCAGTAGGGCGTCTTTTCCCCGTCGCGCTGTTCGCTCGCCCAAGCGGCGATGGATACGAAAATACCGGCCGTGATGGGGTCCGTAAAATCCGCCCCATGCTGCCTTGCAAAGAACTCCCGTATTTTCCCCACCGTAATCACTTTTCCTTCGGGAATGCGACTCATCACCCTGTCGTAGTCCATCGGCGGCGCAAAAAACATGTTGCTCCCGCCATACTTCTCAATGCTCTTTGGGTCTGTGAGGACCTGGAACTTGGGCATGTCCTTGCCGTCCCGCAGCATTGCGTTGAAGTCCTTTCGCTTCTCTCCTGCCATTGGGTTCACCTCCATCGCTCATCATAGACCATTTATCCTCCCCATGCAATGAGGCGAATGGAAAAAATGTGCTTTCGTTAATCCGTTTCCTCCTGCCGCCAGATGCGCGGCCAGAGCGTGCCGCAGCTGTACAGTGCGAGAAACAGCCGCAGCCGGGCCCTGCTGAACGCGCCGCCCGCCACGAGCGCCTCCTGCTCCACGCCGCTGAGCCGAATGCGATGGCCCGCGGGCACAAAGCCGTTGCGCAGATAAAACGCCCTGCGCCGCCTGCGCAGCTCGAGGTCAGGCGCATCCGCGTCGCACGGCTCGATGGTCACGACGATCCTCCTGCCGGGATTGCGCCGCCGCACCTGCGCAAGGATCGCGCTGCCGCAACCCTGCCCCCGCAGCTCGCCGTCCACCGCGAGGAACATCACAAACACCATACCCATCCCCCGCGCCAGGTAAACAAAGCCCTGCGTGCGTCCCTCTCGGGCAAAGCTTAAAAACTGCGTGTTCCACAGCCAACTCATCGCCATCATCAGCGGGAAGGGCATCCGCTCCCGCCTGGGAAAGGCTTCAAAATAGATGCGCTTCACCTCGCGGCTGTTCAGCCTCACGCGCTCTGTGGTCAACTGTATGGCGGCCCCCTCCTCTTTGTCGCCTCAGTATACCACAACCTCGATGCAGTCGGCAACCGCGTCCGTCCGCATACACGGGCCTTTTCCATCCAACAAATGGGGGAAACAGCGCTTATGCATTGCAATCTGCGCGACATTCTGCTATGCTGTTTTCAAAAGAGCGCGCAGAAGGAGGCCCTGCATCCATGTTGAATCCCGGTACACCAGCTCCCAATTTCACACTTCCCGACCAGAATGGCAATCCCGTCACGCTGAGCGACTTTTCGGGTCGCAAGGTCGTGCTTTACTTCTATCCCAAGGACAACACGCCCGGCTGCACGCGCCAGGCCTGCGCGTTTGCCGCTGCCTACGAGGAATTCCAGTCCATCGACGCAGTGGTTATCGGAATCAGCAAAGACTCCGCCGCCTCTCATGCCAAGTTCGCCGCCAAGTATGAGCTGCCCTTCCTCCTCTTGTCCGACCCCGGGCTGACCGCCATTCAGGCCTATGACGTCTGGCAGGAAAAGAAGCTCTACGGCAAGGCGAGCATGGGCGTGGTGCGCTCCACCTATATTATCGACGAGGAGGGCGTCATCACGCAGGTCATGCCCAAGGTCAAACCCGACACCAACGCCGCAGACGTGCTCGCGGCGCTGCGTCCTTGACCATGGGCGCTCCCATACTCACGCGCGAGCAGGTCATCGCGCTGTGTCTTGCGCTCCCCGGCGCCTTTGAGGACTATCCGTTTGACGACTTCAACTGGACGGTACTGCGCCACCAGTCCAACCGCAGGCTTTTTGCCGCAATCTACGCCCGCGAGGGCCGCATCTGGGTCAATCTCAAGGCCGAGCCCGATTACGGCGCGCTGCTATGCGCTGCGTATCCCTGCGTCGTGCCCGCCTACCATATGAACAAGCGCCACTGGATCAGCGTGATTCTGGATGGAACGATGCCCGAGGAAGAACTGACCCTGCTCATTCGCGACAGCTACCGTCTCACCGCGCCGCGCACTCGCTCACCCGCACAGCCTTGACGCACCCGCTTCTGGCAAAGCCATGAACGGCAAAAAAGCCCCCGCAGCCGTTTTCGTAAAGCTGCGAGGGCATAAATTATGCGTATTCTGTATCTTACCGCTCTTCCCTGAAGTACGACAGGCCCAGGCTCTCCGGGGGCTGGTTTTCCCTGCGGTTGCGGATAGAGATGACAATCAGCACGACGATGGTCACCACGTAGGGCAGCATCTTGAAGATCTCCTGCGAGGCGCGGGACAGGCCGGGGATGTACAGATAGACGATGTACAGCCCGCCAAAGAGGATCGAGCCCAAAATGGAAGCCTTGGGCTTCCACAGCGCGAAGATGACCAGCGCAATCGCCAGCCAGCCGCGGTCGCCAAAGCCGCCGTTGGTCCATGCGCCGCCAATGTAGTCCATGATGAAGTATAGGCCGCCCAGGCCTGCGATGCCGCCGCCGATGCAGGTGGCCAGGTACTTGTACTTGGTCACGTTGATGCCTGCGGCATCCGCCGTGGCCGGGCTCTCGCCCACCGCGCGCAGGTTGAGCCCGGCGCGGGTGTGGTTCAGGAACCAGCTGGCCGCCAGCGCGATGAAGATGGCAAGATAGGCCAGAAACCCAAAGGAGAGGAAGGTTTCGCCGAACAGTCCCAGCTTGTCGGCAAAGGGCAGGGTCGCCTTAAAGCACGCGCCCGTGCGGTTGAGCGCGATGGAGCCGCCCTCGCCGAACAGCGAGGAGAGCGAGCCGCCAAAGAAGTTGCCCACGCCCACGCCGAAGGTGGTCAGCGCAAGGCCGGTGACGTTTTGGTTGGCGCGCAGGGTCACGGTCAAAAAGCTGTAGATCAGCGCCATGAGCATGGAGCCCGCAACCGAGCAGACAAAGGGAATCAGCACGCACCAGAAGGGATTGACGACCTCCACCGCGTGCTCGTAGAAGTACGCGCCGATGACGCCCGCGATGCCGCCGATGTACATGATGCCCGGGATGCCCAGGTTCAGGTTGCCGGACTTTTCTGTGAGGATCTCACCCGTGGAGCCATACAGCAGCGGAATGCCCTGAATGATGGCCTGTTTGACGAACGATGCGATGATCTCAATCATGTTTGATCCCAGCCTCCTTGTGCGCGCGGCGGAAATTGATCTGGTAGCTGACGAAAAACTCCGAACCGATGATGAAGAACAGGATGATGCCCGTCAATATGTCGGCGACGGATTCATTCAGGCGGAAGGCGGTTGCGATCTCGCCCGCGCCTCGCTCCAGAAACACGATCAGAAAGCTCGTCAGCGCCATGACGATGGGGTTGAACTTGGCCAGCCACGACACCATGATGGCGGTAAAGCCGCGGCCGTCCACCGTATTGATGGATATGGTGTGGTCAGTGCCTGCCACCAGCAGCATGCCCGCGATGCCGCAGATGGCGCCCGTGAACACCATCGTGCGCACGATCACCCGCTTTACGTCAATGCCGATGTAGCGCGCGGTATTCTGGCTCTCGCCCACCACCGCGATCTCATAGCCCTGCTTGGAGCGGGCGAGGTAGACATACACCAGCAGCGTCAGCGCCGCCACAATCAGTATGTTGAGCAGGTATTTCTGCCCGAACAGCGAGGGCATCCATCCGCCAAACGTGTTGGGGTTGATGACGCCCACACTGTTGGAGCCCGCGGGGTTCTCCCAGTAGGTGATGCAGTAGCTGACCAGCTGCATGGCCACATAGTTCATCATCAGTGTAAACAACGTCTCGTTGGTGCCCCATTTGGCCCTGCAGTACGCCGGGATCACTGACCAGACGATGCCCGCAGCCATGCACACCACGGCCATCATCGGCAGCAGCAGCCAGCCGGGCAGCCTGTTGCCCCACCAGATCATGCACGCCGCAGAGGCCAGCGCGCCAATGAGCACCTGCCCCTCCGCGCCGGTATTCCAGAACTTCATCTTGAACGCGGGCGTCACCGCCAGCGCAATGCACAGCAGTATCGCGGTGTTCTGCAGCGTCAGCCACAGCTTGCGCGCCGAGCCGAAACTGCCTCTGATCATGGAGGCGTAAAACTCCAGTGGATTGACGCCCGTGATGAACACGATGAGCACCGCGCACACCAGCAGCGCCAGCACGATGGCGGCCGCGCGCACCAGCCAGCCCTTCCACCAGACCATGCCGTCCCGCTTGGAGATGCGGATGAGCGGCTCATGGTGCATGCTATTCGTCTTTGCCATCAGTTTCCACCTCCGTCTTGGTCATCAGCAGGCCGATCTGCTCTTTTGTAGTGGTGCGCGCATCCACAATGCCCGTCACTCGTCCCGAGCCGATGACCAGTATGCGGTCGCACAGCTCGGTCAGCACGTCCAAATCCTCGCCCACAAAGATCACGGCCACGCCGTTTTCCTTCTGCTGGTTGAGCAGGTTATAGATGGTATACGAGGAGTTGATGTCCAGCCCGCGCACGGGATAGGCCGCCATCAGCACCGTTGGCGCCGCGGCGATCTCGCGCCCCACCAGCACCTTCTGCACGTTGCCGCCCGATAGCCTGCGCACGGGCGTGGCAGCGCTGGGCGTCACCACCTCAAGCTCCTTGATGATGCGCTCGGCCAGACCCTTTGGCTCGCGCCTCTGCAAAAAGACGGAGTGTCCCTTGCGGTAGGAGCGCAGCATCATGTTGTCCACAATGTCCATATTGCCCACCAGACCCATGCCCAGCCGATCCTCGGGCACAAAGCTCAGCCGCACGCCCAGTTCCCGGATCTGCAGCGGCGTCTTGTCGCGCAGGTTCTCTTCTCTGCCCGTCTTGGGGTCGTGGTAGGCGATGCTGCCTTGGTCGATGTGCTGCAGGCCCGCAATGGCTTCCAGCAGCTCGCGCTGTCCGCTGCCCGCAATGCCCGCGATCCCCAGAATCTCGCCCGCCCTGGCGGTAAAGCTGACCTCGGAGAGCAGCTTTACACCCTCGCGGCTGATGCAGGTCAGGCCCTGCACCACCAGGCGGTCAGCGATGCTCACCGGCTCGGAGCGCTGAATGTTCAGGCTGATCTTCTTGCCCACCATCATCTCGGTCAGGTTGCTCTCGTTCGCGTCCTTGGTGTCGATGCAGCCCACGTATTCGCCCCGGCGCAGCACCGCCACGCGGTCGGACAGCGCCAACACCTCATTGAGCTTATGCGTGATGATGATAATGGCCTTGCCGTCGTCGCGCATGCGGCGCAGGACGCTAAAGAGCTTCTTCGTCTCCTGCGGCGTGAGCACGGCGGTAGGCTCGTCCAGAATCAGTATGTCCGCGCCGCGGTAGAGCACCTTGACGATCTCCACCGTCTGCTTTTCGGATACGGACATCTCGTGAATTTTCTTTTCCGGGTCGATGTCAAAACCGTACTTTTCGCTGATCTCCTTGACGCGCGACGCCACCTTGCGGATGTCGTAGCGTCCCTCCTCCTTCAGCCCCAGAACGATATTTTCCGCTGCGGAAAATACGTCCACGAGCTTGAAATGCTGATGGATCATGCCAATCTTCAGCTCAAATGCGTCGCGCGGCGAGCGGATCACCGCCTCTCTGCCGCGCACAAAAATCTGCCCCTCGTCCGGGAAATAGATGCCCGAAATCATGTTCATCAGCGTGGTCTTGCCGCTGCCGTTTTCGCCGAGTATGGACAGGATCTCTCCTTCCCGCACCGACAGACTGACCTTGTGATTGGCCACTACACTGCCGAACCGCTTGGTGATGTCTCTAAGTTCGATTGCTGTACTTCCCGCCACGTCTTTCATCCTTTCGTTCTCTAGCCGCAAAAAGCGCTGGCTGCGTTTCACGGTATTCATAATATAAAGGGGCGCGCAGCCGCCCGGCGGCAGACTCTGGGAAAAAGGAAACAGGGCGGGGCGATCAGATCGCCTCGCCCGGCTTGTCTTGCTGGGAACGATTGAACTTACTTGAGGGTGATGCCGTCGATATCGATGTCGAAGTAGGGTGCGGAGCGGTACTCGGACTCATGGAAGTAGCCGTCGGCGACAACCTCGGTATCAGGCGTATAGGCCTCGTCAGAATCGACGTCCGCCATGTAGCTGGTCAGGGTCTGGCCGCCCACGGTGAAGGTCGCGGTATCAAACACCTTCAGCTCGCCGCTGGCCAGCTTGGCCTCGGCCGCATCGATGGCCTCCTGGGTGCCCTCGGCCGCCACAGCGGCGTTGAGCTCGGTCAGGATCACGGCGCCCTCGGCAGCGGTGGCGCAGTAGTCGGTGGGGATCTCGGTGCCTTCCTTGGCGTTCTTGACGATCATCTCAAAGTAGGGCTGCCAGGAAATGGCGGAGGAGATCAGCGCGGTGTTGGGCGCGATGGAGATGGTGCTGATGTTGTAAGCGACATTGGGCACGTTGTTCTCCTCGCAGGCCTTGGGTGCGCCCTCGGAGTCGGCATGCTGAGAGATCAGCACGCAGCCGTCGTTGATCAGGGAAATCGCGGCTTCCTTCTCCTTGGCGATGTCGAACCAGGAGTTGGTGAACTTGACGTCCATGGTCACAGTGGGGCAAACGGACTTGGCGCCCAGGTAGAAGGAGGTGTAGCCGGACTTGACCTCTGCGTAGGGATAAGCGCCGACGTAGCCCATCTTGGCCTGGTCCTCGGTGATCTGGCCGTTTGCGATCATGTCGTTGAGCTTCATGCCCGCGGCGATGCCGGCCAGGTAGCGGCCTTCATAGATGGAGGCAAACGCATTGTGGAAGTTGGCAACGCCGGCGGTGTGCGCCTGGGTGCCGGTCGCGTGGCAGAACTGCACCTCGGGGAACTCCTGCGCGGCCTGCAGCATGAAAGACTCATGGCCGAAGGAGTCGGCAAAGATCAGGTCGCAGCCGGCGTCCACGAGCTCAGCGGCAGCCTCGTAGCATTCGTTGGACTCGGGGATGTTGGTCTTGAACATGACCTGATCCTTGGTCAGGCCCAGCTTCTCGGTCGCAGCGGTGGCCGCGTCCATGAAGTTCTTGTCGTAGGTGGAGTTCTCATCGTGCAGGAAGATAAATCCGACCTTGAAATCGGCTTCATTGCTGCCGGAAGCGGAGCAGCCGGCCAGTGCCATGACGAGCAGAGCAGCCATCAGTACAACGGAAAGCAGCTTTTTCATCGTAAGTTTTCCTCCAACAATATTTTATGCAATCCCATTCCAGGGTCACATACGCCTTTGGTGCTCCCTTCGAGGGAGCCGACCGCCCACAGCGGCTCGAGCCAAGAGATCATCTCCCATTTGAACGGCCTAGCGGAACGTAAGGCTGTCGTCGCTCATGCTCTCAACAATCGCCAGCGATTCCACCTTGACGCCGCGCTCGCGCAGCCTGTCGCCGCCATGCTGGAAGCCCTTCTCGATGGCGCAGGCCGCTCCGACCACTCTTGCACCTGCTTGGGCCGCGATGTCCATCAGCCCCTCCAGCGCGGCGCCGTTGGCGAGGAAATCGTCCACCAGCAGCACCACGTCTGCGCTTCCCAGGTACTCGCGGCTCATCACCACGGTATAATCCGTGCCGTGGGTATAGGAATGCACCACCGTCGAGTACATCTGGCCGGACAGATTGCCCGTCTTATGCTTCTTGCCAAACACCACCGGCACATGCATCGCCGCCGCAGCCGCCATAGCCACCGCAATGCCGGACGTTTCAATGGTCAGTATCTTGGTCACGCCGTCCCCTTCAAACTTTCGGGCGATTTCGCGTCCCATCTCCATCAAAAAGTCCACGTCCAGCTGGTGGTTCAGGAAAGAGCCTACCTTTAATATGTTGCCGGGCAGTACAACGCCCTCCCTGCGGATCTTATCTTCCAGAGCTTTCATGGGATTCCTCCTGCGCAAAAGCACGAACATTCCGCAGCGCATCCGCGGTGAGAATTCGGTTAAAGAATAGCACAGCATTCCGGCAAAGTCAACAAAATTCGGGGTGCTTTGCGCCACTTTACAAGCTTTTGACAAACCGTCGTTCGCCGCCATAGGGCAAACATTTTGGCTGCTTTTTCATTCCATCGTCCGTTTCTTTCCCGCTCTGCATGCCCGCGTAAAAAAGCGCCCGGAATCCTTGATTCCAGGCGCTTGATCTGGTGGGGTTAAATGGACTCGAACCAAGCAGGGCAGAATCTCGCCAGAGAACAAGACGTTGATTCTGGGGTTTTTTCGTTCAACATAGACTAGAAACACACAGCAAAGTAAAAAAAGTGGGTTTTTTTGTGGGTTACAGAAATGGACTGCTGCATCCTATCATGCGGCAGTCCATTCATTCAATTAGTGCGCTTCAATACCGTAGCTTCCAGCATGGCGTCGTCCACAGTCACGCCCTGGCTTTCAAGGTACTCGACCGCGTACTGCTTCTTACGCGCGCCCGTACCCGCCCCGAACAGCTGCTCCGCAGCCTCTACGGCAATGTCGTAGATTGCCTGCAGGCGCTCAGCCTTGACAGCGCCGTACTTCTCCCGGATCCACGGGATCAGGAACACCGTTACCGCCATCATCGCCACCGCGATCAGAAACTCAACCAGTTTTTCCCAGTTCATCTTCATTCCTCCTCTTTTTTCGTCGGCAGTACCTTCTCCAGTATCCGCTTGACCAGCAGCCCGCCGCACTCCAGCCCGATCACCGCGAACGTGCTCTCGATCAGCTGCGTCTGCTCCATGCCTGTGGCCGCGAAGATCGCCATCTGCGCGATGGAGAACACCGCAAGCCACACGCCCACCACCAGCAGCACCTTCTCGGCGTACCGCTGGCCGCTACTTTTTCTCGCCGCCATCGGCCACACTCCCGAACAGCATCTCCTGAAACTCCTTGTGGGTTTCCGTCACCATGCCGTTGCAGCCCTGCTGGTGTAGCCCGTCCAGGCTGGCGTACACGCCCTTGCACAGCACGCGGTAACTGCCCGCCATGTCGTCCAGCCG
>DKYK01000052.1:26906-39769 GCA_002492415.1 Christensenella sp. UBA7102 | reverse complement strand
GGCGACGTGGTGACCCTCTGCGGCATGGGGGCGCGCACCATCGCGCACATACTGGCGCGCAACCCCGGCTGCCCAGTGGTGCTGCAGCCCAACGTGGAGGTGCGCCTGCTGCGGCGGCATCTGGAGAACATCGGCATGCACATCGCGCGGGAGGATGTGGCGTGCGCGGCGGGGCGGTACTACGTGCTGCTGCGCGCTGAGCCGGGGCGCGGGGAGAGAATGAGCGATTATGAGGCGGACATCGGTCCGGCGTTGCTGCGCGACCGGCCGCCGCTGCTGCGGGACTATTTGACCTGGCGGCTGGGCGTGACGCGGCGCGCGTTGGACGGCATGCGCGTTGGCCGCGACGCGGAAAAGCTGCGCCAGGCGCAAAACGACGTAGACGACGTGCTGCGGGCGCTGAAAGAGGTGGATAACGCGTGAAAATGAAAGAGCTGATGCGCGCGATGGAGTGCATCGCGCCGGTGAGCACGGCAGAGGAATGGGACAATCCCGGTCTGCTGGTGGGCGACGAGGAAGGCGAAGTGCGCGGCATCGCGCTGTGCGTGGACGCGACGCCCGCAGTGGCGGCGTATGCGGAGCAGAGGGGAGCGAACGTGCTGCTTTCGCACCATCCGCTGATGTTCGGCGGCGTTAAGCAGTTGACGGAAAATACGTATGAGGGTGCGCTGCTTCGCCGTCTCATCCGGCGAAATCTGATGCTCTACGCCGCGCACACCAACTTGGACAAGGCGCCCGGCGGCGTGGAGGACAGCCTGGCCGAAGCGCTGGGCGTGGACTGCGGCTGGAGCGAAGAGCCGTATCTGCGCTGCGGGGCAGTGGATCTGAGCAGTGCGGGGCAGCTCCTGCTCCGCGTGCGAGAGCGCATCAGTCCGCAGGCAGTGTTCTATGGCGACGCGGATGCAGCGATTGAACGGGTGGCGCTCTCCTGCGGCGCGGGCGGCGAATTTCTTCGTCGGGCACACGAGCTGGGCGCGAGCGTATTTGTCACGGGCGAAATGAAGCACCATGAGCGCATTGAGGCGCAGGGCCTGGGCATGCAGGTGATCCTGGCTGGGCACGAAGAGACCGAGCGCGTTGTGCTGGCGCCGCTGAAGGAGCGGCTGGAAGCGCTGCTGCCGGAGTGCACGCCTGTTTTCATCGCCTGAGGTTATTTTTTGGTTTTTTGTTGACAGTGCGGTGCGAATGTGCTATACTTTCTCCTGTTGAAGCAGAAGCACCCGCTTCTCACCCGCGCCGCAGGCTACACGGGTTTTACAATGCAAGCACATGCAGTGATCGTTGAGTTGATATGCGGGTGAAATCTGTTCACCCGCTTTTTTATGCGGCAAAACCGGAATGAATTAACTCGGAGGTGTGTCGGAATCAGTATGGACATGATGATCAATGAAGAAATCCGCGACAAAGAGATCCGTCTGATCGGTCAGAACGGCGAACAGCTCGGCATTATGCCTGCGCGTCAGGCGCTGGAGATGGCGGAGGGCATGGAGCTTGACCTGGTCAAGATCGCGCCCACAGCCAAGCCGCCCGTCTGCAAGATCATGGACTACGGCAAGTACCGTTTCGAGCAATCCAAGCGTGAGAAGGAAGCGCGGAAGAACCAGAAGGTCATCTCGGTCAAGGAGGTCCGCCTTTCTCCCACCATCGAGGAGCACGACACACAGGTGCGCGTGCGCGACTGCATCAAGTTCCTCGGCAATGGCGATAAGGTCAAGGTCTCCATTCGGTTCCGCGGCCGCATGATTACCCACTCCGAGGTCGGTCTCGATGTGATGAACGAGTTCTACGAAAGAGTCAAGGATTATGCCGTGATGGATCGCAAGCCCTCCACCGAAGGCCGCACCATGACCATGATGCTCTCTCCCAAGCAGGACAAGTAATCTCATAAATTTCCCCTAAGAGAGGAGGAACTTTTCCATGCCTAAGCAGAAAACGCACAAGGGCGCCGCAAAGCGCTTTTCGGTGACGAAGAATGGTCTGGTCAAGCACCAGAAGGCTTTCAAGGGTCACATCCTCACCAAGAAGAGCACCAAGCGTAAGCGCAACCTGCGCCAGACCGGTTACACCACCACCACCGAGGGCGCGACCATCAAGAAGCTCATTCCCTACAAGTAAGAAAACCTGTTGTGGTAAATCAAAGGAGGCATACCCCAAATGGCCAGAATTAAGATGTCGGTCAACGCCAAGAAGCGCCGCAGGAAGGTTTTCAAACTTGCCAAGGGCTACTTTGGCGCTAAGTCCAAGCAGTTCCGCGCGGCGAACGAGCAGGTCGCCCGTTCCCTGCGTTACGCCTATGTCGGCCGCCGCCTGCGCAAGCGCGACTTCCGCAAGCTGTGGATCGCCCGTATCAACGCGGCTGTCCGTCCCTACGGCCTGTCCTACAGCCGTTTCATCAACGGCCTGAAGCTCGCCAATATCGACCTGAACCGCAAGGTTCTCGCCGAGATGGCCATCAACGATCCCGAGGCGTTTGCCAAGGTCGTCGAGGCCGCCAAGGCGAAGCTGGCGTAAAGACCACCGCATCATTGACCGTCCGTGTGCGCATGGGCGGTCTTTTTCGTGAGAGGAGTGGGGAGAATGCTGCAGGATCTGCTGACCAGCACGGCAAACGAGAAGGTGCGCCTCATGCGCGCGCTGCAAGAGGCCAAGACGCGCAAAAGTACGGGATTGATGCGCGTGGAGGGCACAAAGCTCTGCGGCGAGGCGGCGCGGGAGCTCAAGGTGGATACGCTGTTTGTGGACGAGGGCAAGCTGGCGGAATACGGCGGCCTGATCGATGCCTGTCTGGCCCAGGGCGCGGCGGTGCATCCCGTGTCAGCGCGCATCATCGAGTACGCCTCGGAGACCAAAACTCCGCAGGACGTGGTGCTCTCTGCGCACATTCCGCAGCTCCCGCTGGGCAGCGGCCCGCTGGTTGCGCTGGACGGCGTGCAGGATCCCGGCAACTGCGGAACGATCCTGCGCACCTGCGACGCGGCGGGCTTTGGCGGCGCGATCCTGGGCCCGGGCTGCGCCGATCCCTATGCGCCCAAGGCGGTGCGCGCTACCATGGGCAGCTTGTTCCGCGTGCCCATCCTGCGCGTAGATGACCTGGCTGCGGAGCTTTCGCACCGCCGGGAGCAGGGCGCGGCCATCCTGATCTCCCACCTGCGCGGCGAGGACTTCTACGCGCGCGGCCCTCTGCCCGAGCGACTCGTGCTCGTCATCGGCAGCGAGGGGCGCGGCGTGAGCGAGGCCGTGGCCGCCACCGCCACCCACCGCTTCAAGCTGCCCATGGTGGGCGGCGCTGAATCGCTCAATGCCTCTGTCGCCGCCGGCATCCTCATTTACGATATCTTCCGCGAACGCAATTATTGAATGCAAAAGAACCGACTCCGTATGGGCCGGTTCTTTTGCATTTGGGGTCAGGCGAAGGCGTGCCGCGTGATGTGGTCGAAATCGCCTTCGAGGGCGTAATAGACGGCGTTTTCATTGCGGGAATAGACGAAGGACACGCGTGTGGCCCAGCCTTCCGTCTGCCGGACGGCGCGCAGCAGCGCAAGGCCGTCCTGCGCAGAGAATTCGTCGCCACGGCTGCGCAGGCTGCGGACGGCGGCGTCGTAGCGGTCCTTGCCGTAGTAGCTGCGCATTTCCCGGGGCGGGTCGAGCAGCGAAAAGTTGCTGCAGACAGCCAGGCGATCCCGGATGACGGCGCAGCCGACGCCCGGTTCCGCGATCAAAAAGCGCCCCTGCGCGTCGGCGAACAGCGCATGCAGGGACTGACCGGGCAGATTGACCACGTCGCGGCTGCAGAAGGCTTTGGCAAGCTCGTCAAAGGCGCACAGGTCCGACAGATAGTCGTCCGCCAGCTGGTCGAGCAGGAGGATATCCCCGTCCGTGCGGAACGCGCCGTGCTCTGCGTCAATGTTGACGAGGAGCGCACCAAAGCTGCCGCTGCGGGTGACGCCGCAGATTCGGCGCAGTCCGTTGGTCAGGCGAAGTCGGTGCGAAAGGGGACGGAGCGCTTCGCTGAGCGCGGAATCCTCTGTGATGCGCAGGCCGACGTAAAATGCCTCCGGCTCGGCATGTACCTCCCAGCGCCACAGCCCGTCCATCAGATCCAGGTTGAAGCCGCAGATCACGTCGCGGCCGCGGATTGCAAATCCGGTACACATGGGTGGTCACTCCTTATTGCGTCGGATGGGGAAGCAGATCTGCTGCACGGTGGCCTCGGGATTGAGGTAGCACTCGATCTGCGGCAGGTTCAGGGGCTCCCAGTTGGAAGCGGGCAGCCATTCCGCCCAGTAGCGGCGGATGACGTCGGTGACGGACTGCGCCGCGTCGCCCTGCGCGTCCACCACCGCCCAGTCCGCCTCAGGAATGTCGCAGGTCGCCATATCCGCGGGCACGGGGGATGCCTTGCAGCCGGGGGTATCCGCCCAAACGGTCACGGCGGCAAAATAGCGTCCGTTTTTGCCGTCCGGATCGAACGCGTAGGCGCCCAATATGCCCTGCGGACAGAGCGCGTCCGGACGCGCCAAGGCGCGCAGGCGACGGTCACGCCCCGACGCGACGATTTCCTCCCAGTAGAGGGGCACGCGTTCAAAGGTGACGGCCTGGTCGTTGGGCAGCGCGATGGGGTAGCCTGCGAGGGTGCACGCGGGCCGATGCTCGATGCGGTAACTCATGCGTGCGCCTCCTTTGATGGAGATGGAGAAGGAAAGGGGTGGCATCAGCGTCAGCTTTGCGTTGCGTGCCTGCGAGGGCAGCACGCCGTGAAAGGCACGAAACGCGCGGGAAAAGCTGTCGGGAGATTCATAGCCCCAGCGCAGAGCCACATCCAGTATGCGCGCGCTGCCCGACTGCAGTTCCAGCGCCGCCTGCGTCAACCTGCGTGCGCGCAGATAGGCTGCGGGCGTCATGTCCGTGATGAACGTGAACATGCGCTGGAAGTTGTACACCGAGCACTGTGCAGCGCGCGCGGCGCGCTCCACTGCGTCCGCCTCGGTCAGGCGCGCCTCCATGCAGTCCACGGCGGCGTTCATGCGTGTCACCC
The DNA here is from genome assembly GCA_002492415.1 of Christensenella sp. UBA7102. GTDB lineage: Bacteria > Bacillota > Clostridia > Christensenellales > UBA1750 > Spyradocola. The sequence goes on along the minus strand of DKYK01000052.1, from coordinate 34,734 downwards.
AATCCATGCCCATCTCCCCCTTTTTACACATGAGTATAGCAAACCTGTGCAACTTTCTCTCGATAAAAGCTGCACAGGTTGATCGGTTTTACAGAAATCTGACGAATCGAAGCGTCTGTCAATCATCACGCGGAAGCCAGGCGCGCGCGGAAGGCCTCGGGCAGGCTGCAGCGCAGCGGGCGCCCCAGGTGCGTCAGCGTCTCGTCCAGCGCGGCGAGCACGGCCAGCATGTCGGCCGCGTTGCATCCTTCTCCCATGTGTCCGATGCGGAGCACCTTGTGCGCCAGCACATCAAAGCAGCCGGCGATGAGAATGCCGTGCACCTTGAGCATCCGCTCGAGAATCGCAGCGTCGCGCAGGCCCTCGGGGACGTTGATGACGGTCACGGTGTTGGAGTAGCCGTTCTCCCCAAAGAGCGACAGACCGGCATCCGTCACGGCGCCGCGCACCGCCGATGCGATGCGGGCATGCCGCTGGAAGATGTCCGCATCCTCCAGAACATTGTCCAACGCGCGGGCAAAGCCATTGATGTCGCTGGAAGGCATGGTGTAGGGGAACCACTGGTTTTCCCAGTAATCCTTGTAGGCGAGCAGGTTGCAGTAGAAGCTCGCCACGGGCGTGCGGCGCGCCTGCATAACGGCAAAAGCGGCGGGAGAGACCGTCACCATCGTCAGTCCCGGCGGGCAGGAGAGCGCCTTCTGCGAGCCGCCGCACAGGATGTCGATACCTGCGGCCTCCACATCCACCCGGTTTCCGAACATGCCGGAGACGGAATCCACCACGGTGAGCAGCCCGTATTCCTTGAGGATAGGGCACAGCGCGTGAATGTCGTTGAGCATGCCGCTGGGTGTATCGCAGTGCACGAGCGTGGCGTATTTAAAGCCGTGATCCGCCTCCAGGTACGTCCGCAGCGCCGCAGGCTCGATGGCCCGGTGCATGTCGCAGGTCAACAGCACGGGCGTGCCGCCGTAGAGCGTCACAAAGTCGGCAAAGCCCTTGCCGTAGATGCCGTTGTCCAGCACCAGCACGCGGTCGCCCGGCTCGGTCAGGCTGGCAACCGCCGCCTCCAGGCCGAGAATGCCCTCGCCACTGAGCAGGAAGGACGGGTTTTTCGTGTGCAGAAACGCGGAATATTTTTCGCAGGTGTCGTGGTAGAGCGCGTAAAACGCCGGATCCAGGTCGGCGTTGGGCGCTTCCTGTGCGCGTGCAAGCAGCACGTTTTGGCGCACCTTGGTGGGGCCGGGCGTGAGCAGGTTGTACATGGTGATCTCTCCTCTTTCAGCGATCATAATGGGTGATGCGGCGAAGCAGCCTGCGCATGGGCATCGCCAGCGGCCAGGTGATGACCAGCGCCACGACGATCTGCACGATGTTGCCCGGCACGGAGGCCAGCGGCGCGATCCAGTTGCCGTACAGCACGCCCTCGCATACGTAGTAGCCCGTCAGCTTGATTGCCAGCGCGATCAGCGTAGACACCGCAAAGGCCCAGAATTTGGGCCAATTTTCAGCAAACAGGCCCACCACATAGCCCATCAGCCCCACGATGACAAAGGTGAAGGGCGCCCACGGAACCCAGCCGGAAATCAGGTCAAAAGCCGCCATTCCTAGCGCGCCGCAGAGGGCGCCCGTGCGCCGGCCGAAGGCAAACGCCGCCAGGAACAGCGGCACGTTGCCCAGATGAATGAGGCCGCCGTTGGTCGCGATGGGCAGGCGCAGGTTGACAAACATGGTAAAGGCCAGCACCAGCGCCACACAGAGCGCGTCGATGACCAGGTCCTTGGTGGAATATCTTCTGGCTTTGTGCGCTGCCGTCATGGTTTTGCACTTCCTTTCGATGGTTTGACAATAGGATAGCGCAAATCTGACCGCTTGAAAAGCGCCAGTTTTATTAAAATTGAACAGGTCAGATTGCGACGGACACGCATGGGTTGAACATTTTATGAATGATGCGCCGAGGATTTGACCCGGTGCGCATTTTGTGATACCATAACAGAAGATTTGCAAGACGAACCAAAGGGAGAGTGTGAGCATGAGGAAGATAAAAAAAATCGCCGCGCTGTTGCTCGTCCTGCTGCTGACGGCGCTGTGCGCGGGCTGCGGAGCGGGTTCGCTGCTGGTGGGCACCTGGACGGATTCCTCCCAGGCGATGACTATGGCCTTTGCCAAGGACGGCAGCGCGGTGGTGACGGCCTACGGCATCCCGCTGGAGGTCACCTATACCTATGAAAATGATGCGCTGACCATCATCTATTCGGAAAACATCACCGATACGGGCACCGTCACCTTCTTTGGCGACGATGAATTCTGCTGGGAAAAGCTGGATGAGAATGGCGATCTCTACCAGGAAACCTACACTCGCACGGCGTAAGGGAGAAAAACATGCAGCTGATTGAGGAGCTGCGCCTGCAGGCCCAGGCGCGCGGCGCGGCGTTCTGCCGGGTGGCGGATCTGACCGCGCTGCCCAGGCGGCAGGCGCGCGGCTATCGCCGGGGCGTGGTGCTGGGCTTTGCGCTGGGGGACGCCCAGGATTTTGCCGAGGGCGAACTGCGCGCCGACCGCGCCGCGGATGCGATTGAGGTGTGGCTGCGCGCGCAGCACTACGACGCACTGTCGCAGTCCGAGCGCAGCATGGCGCAGCACGCGATGTTTGACGCCGAAACGCGCTCCTCTCTGCTGCCGCACAAGACGCTGGCGGTGCTGGCGGGCCTGGGCTGGATTGGCCGCAACAACCTGCTGGTGACCGAGAGCCTGGGCTGCCGGCTGACGCTGAGCACCGTGCTGACCAACGCGCCCCTGCCCGCGGATCACGCGCGGGAGAGTCCCAACCGCTGCGGCAGCTGCATGGTGTGCGTGCGCGCCTGCCCCGTGGGCGCGCTGTCGGGCCAGACGTGGGCGCAGGGCAAGCGGCGTGAGGACATCGTAGACGTCGAGGCCTGCCGCCTGTGCCTGCGCTGCATGCAGGTCTGCCCCATAAATCCTAAAAAACTGCCCTGAAGAAAGGCCCCGCTTTGCCAGGATCGCAGCCTGCAAAGCGGGGCCTTTTGCGCGCTCACGCAGCGTGGGAAAGGCGGTCGCGCAGCATCTCCAACCGGGGACGGTTGTAGCGCTGGATGAAGATGAAGGGCAGATGCGCAAAAAAATTGAAGCAGCAGATGCCGAGGAACAGCCCCAGGTAGCGGCGGGGCGTCTCCACCAGCGGCAGCAGCCCCAGATAGGAGAACCCTGCGAACATGCAGATCCAGTGCGCCGCCTCGGTGTAGCAGGTTTCCCACAAAAAACGGTCGAGATAGTCTTCATTTACGCTGTCGGGAAGGCGGTCCTTGGCAAAGCCCACAATGCCGCCCAGTTCGGGCAGATAATCCTTCCAAGCGCGGATGCGCAGCGCGTTGTAAAGCTTCAGCTCCCAGGCGCGCGTGCGGAAAAAAGCGTTTTTATGATTGTACCAGCACGCAGGCAGCAGGCGCGAGCCCAGCGCGATGCCGCCCAGCAGCGCGATCCAGAATGCCGCAGTGACCAGCGTAAAGTCGAGCGTATCGTGAAAGTGTGCCTGATCCATTTCTTCCTACTCTCCGTTATTCCTTGATGACGATGCCCAGCAGTCGGCTCAGCGCCAGGGCCTGCAGGGGAGTTACGATGGCGCCGCGCAGTTCAGCCTGCCCGGACAGCAGTATGCCGTCGATGCGGCAATCGGTCAGGTCCACGCCCGCCAGCCGAGTGCCCAGCAGCTCCGCGGCCGTCAGGTCACAGTGCGCAAGGGCGACGGATTTGAACTCGGAAATGCTCTGCATCGCCGCCTCGCGCGCGTCGCAGCCGGTCAGGGACACCGCGTTGAGCTTTGCGGTGTTCAAGTTGATCATGCGCATCTGACAATCCTGCAGGCTCACGCTGCGCAGGCTCGCGCCCACAAGATCCGCCCCCACCAGCTTGCAGCCCTTGAACCGCACGCGTTGAAAGAAGCTCTCAGGCAGCCGTGCGTTGGAAAAATCGCACTGCTCAAACACCACATCCACAAAGGCGGCATTTTTCCATTGCGCGCCGCGAAAGTTGCACCGTCGCAGCACGCAGCGACGGAACTCCGCGCCGCGCCCCGCGGTGTAGGACGCGTCTCCGCCTTCGAACACGGCGTCCTGCGCAGCGGGTTCATCCAGGTCGAAGCGTTCCTCTGCGCCGAACAGATTGTACAGATCCGGACCGGGGCGCAGCGCGTCTGCGTCCAGCTGCGGAGGATGAAGACGCGCCTGCGCGGGAAGAGGTCGTGCCATAAAAAATCAAGCCTCCTGATCGTGGTCAGTGGCTTGATTATATCATATCCGCGCCCCATTGCATATGGGCATCTGTTCAAATTCCGACAAAACGCCTGCGTTCTGTCGCGGGGAGCGTTTGTCAGCTCAGGGTTGGGGGCACGCAGACGATGCGGCCGCGGGTGAAGTCCCGGGGAGTGTAGTTGGGGTTGTGACGCATCAGTTCGGATACCGTGGTGTTCAGCCGCTCCGCCAGCGCCTGCGCCGAGAAATCGCCGGCCAGCTCCAGCGTGCCCATTCCCTCCGCGCAGCTGCCTCGCGAGCCGATGGGGGGAATGCAAAGCTGCCGCCCGGGGGTGAGGGCGTCCAGGTTGACGTTGGGGTTTGCGGCGGCCAGCGCGGCATAGCTGACGTTGTAGGTGACCAGGTAGTCCACAAAGTTTGTCGAGCGGATGCGCACCACGGTGTCGCCCGCGGCGCAGCAGGCGGGGCAGAGGGCCCGCGGGATGCACAGCTGCTGGCCAATGATGAGACGGTTGTTGGTCTGGCCAGGGTTGGCGTTCATCAGCGAGTCGAGCGTGATGTCAAAGCGCTGCGCAATGGAGCGGAGCGTATCACCCGCGCGCACGGTGTAGAGCATGCCGTTGGGGCAATCGGGCACGATGGGCAGCGAGGGCGTGGGCGTGCCGATGGGCGGCAGAGAAGGCGTAGGCAGCCCCTCGGGGCCTTCGCCGGGCTGGGCGGGCTGGTTTTCGCCGGGCAGCGAAGGCGTAGGCAATCCCTCGGGGCCTTCGTCGGGCTGGGCGGGCTGGTTTTCGCCGGGCAGCGAAGGCGTGGGCGTGCCGTTGGGCCCCTCGTCGGGCTGAGCGGGCTGGTTTTCACCGGGCAGCGAGGGCGTGGGCGTGCCGTTGGGCCCTTCATCGGGCTGAGCGGGCTCGCTTTCCTCAGGCTGGTCGGATGTGCTCGTCGCTCCGGGCACGCACAGCAGATCCCCGGCACGGTAGCCGTAGGGGTTGAGTTCGGGATTGTAAAACAGCAGTTCCGTGACCGTGATGCCGTATGTCTGCGCGATGGAGCGCAGCGTGTCGCCCGCCTGGATGGTGTAGGAAACGTAGCCCTCGGGGCACTGCACGGTCTGCATGGCGCTGGTGGCCGGCCGCGTGCCGTAGAGCGCGTCCATGTCCTGCCGGGTGAAGAGAGAATATGTAGGTTGCGCCTTGTTCACTTGGGATGACAACTCCTCTCTGCTTGATTCTGGTTTCAGTTTATGAGCGCGTGGTGTAAAACGTGCGGGAAAAGGCAAAACGCACTTCTCCCGCAGCGCCGATTGTGGTAGAATGGGTGAGAAATAAAAGCCGAGGGGAGGAGCGCGCCATGGAGAGCATACTGTCCGCGCTGCACAGCCTGCGCATTCCGCTGGTGATGGACGAATATCAATTGCAGGCGCTGGTGGCCGGCGCGCTGGCCCGGGGCGGCGTGCGGTTTGAGAAGGAGGCGCGTCTGGCGCCCCGCTGCCGGGTGGACTTTCTGTGCGAAGGCGGCATCGCGGTGGAGGTCAAGCGCGGTCGTCCGCAGCGCGGCCGGCTGCTGGAGCAGATCCGCCGCTATGCGCAGCTGGAGGATGTCTCCGGCGTGATCCTGGTGGTGGAGCGCACGGCGGAGCTGCCGCGCGCCGTCTGCGGCAAGCCCTGCCGCGTGGTGGCGCTCAATCGGCTGTGGGGGGTGGCGGTGGGATGATGGAGTACGATCCCTACGACGAGCTGCCCGAGCTGCCCGAGGAACTGCTGCTGCCGCCCTACCTCAAGGACGCGGGCAGCGCGGGGCGCACCTATGGCGAGCTAACCTACAACAAGCGCAGCCGCAGCTGGGTGATCCGCGGCGAGCCCGTGGTCTGCCAGATGGCCAAGCGCCTCTTCCCCGGTTGCGACGGCAAGGGCCGGGGTGTGGCGCGCTTTACCGCCAACCGCAAAAATGCGGGCGACCTGAACTGGCTGATGCTGCGCTATCCGCTGACCGTGCGGGCCTCCGATCAGGCGCGGTGGGAACAAGCGCTGGAGGAGGCGCGGCAGTGGGCCGTGGCCAAGGAGCGCGCGCGCACCTCTCCGCAGGCGCTGGATCCGCCCAAGGCGCGCTTCAAGGGCGAACTGATGGAGTTTCAGCGCGAGGGGGCGGCCTATCTGGTCAATACGCCGCGCGCGCTGCTGGCCGACGAGATGGGCCTGGGCAAGACGGTGCAGGCGCTGGCCGCGGTGGCGGAGCTGCGCGCCTATCCGCTGCTGCTGGTGGTGCCCTCGCACCTGATGACCAACTGGCAGCGCGAGATCGAGCACTTCCTGACCAACGAAGACGGCAGCGCGCCTACGGTGCACGTGCTGCGCGGCCTGACGCCCTACGAGCTGCCCGAGGCGCAGATCTACATCGTGCACTATCTGCTGCTGCGGGGCTGGAAAAATGCGCTGCCAAAGTATGATTTTGCCTGCGTGGTCTTTGACGAAATCCAGGAGCTGCGCCACAGCGGCACGGAAAAGTACAGCGCCGCGTCGCTGCTGGCGGAAAAATGCCCGCGGGTGATGGGTCTTTCGGGCACGCCGATCTATAACCGCGGCGGAGAAATCTGGAATGTGATCAACATACTGGACTTTCACGCGCTGGGCGATTGGGAGAGCTTTACGCGCGAGTGGTGCTATGGCTATGGCAACAACATCGTGGCCAAGCCCGACCTGCTGGGCGAGACGCTGCGCGAGGAGGGCTACATGCTGCGCCGCACCAAGGAACAGGTGCTGGACCAGCTGCCGCCCAAGCGCCGCTTGGTGCAGGAGATCGACGCGGACGACGAGATCTACCGCAGCCTGATGGAGCCCGTGCGCGAGGCGATTTACCGCCTGAAGCATGCACAGGCCGCCTTTGACCGCACGCGCATTGAGGACGAGATCTGCCAGAGAATGCGGCAGGCGACGGGCGTGGCCAAGGCGCCCTATGTGGCGGCGTTCGTGCGCGCGCTGCTGGAGGGCGGCGAGAAGGTGCTGCTGTTTGCGCACCATCATCAGGTGATGGACGCCTACAAAACGGCGCTCAAGGCGGCGCGCCCGGTGTTCATCACGGGACGGGAGACCACCGCGATGAAGGATAAGGCGGTGGACGCCTTCATGGCGGGCAAAACCGACCTGTGCTGCATCTCCATGCGCGCGGCGGCGGGCTTGAATCTGCAGCGCGCCACCTGCGTGGTGTTCGGCGAATTGGACTGGTCGCCGGCGGTGCATACGCAGGCCGAGGACCGCGCCCACCGCATGGGCCAGAAGGACAGCGTGCTGTGCTACTACCTGGTCAGCCCCGCAGGCTCTGACGCGCAGATGCAGGAGGCCCTCGGCCTCAAGGTCAGCCAGTTCGTCCAGCTGATGGGCGATACGGTGATGGAGGAGAGCCAAACCCTCCTCATGCAGCAGGAGGCGCGCGAGCACATCCGCATCCTCGCCGAGCAGCTGGCGGAGCGGTACGGGTAGGGGGTACGCGCTTTTCTTTCCTGAGGAAAGAAAAGCTGCGCAAAAGAAAGGCCGGGATGGGCCGGTGTGATCTTTCCATTTTGAGCC
>DKYK01000052.1:16358-26658 GCA_002492415.1 Christensenella sp. UBA7102 | reverse complement strand
GGCTCAAAATGGAAAGATCACACCTCAGAGGTTTGCATTCTGGTGGTGAGAGAGGCTGAGGATCGGGATGCTGTGGGCGATACATGTGTTTCCGGAGTTTGAAGGGTTGGATGTGATCGAGGCGGTGCGGGCGGAGCTTGATCCTTTGTTTGGGCTGATCCCGCCGCATGTGACGCTGGTGTTTCCCTTTGAGGCAGAGGAGGGCGTGGTGCGTGCGGCAATGGACAAGGCGCGCGGTGTGATTTTACAGTTTTCCTGCTTTGAGCTGGAGCTGCGGCAGGTGGCGTGGCGCGGCGAGTACCTGATGCTGCTGCCCGAGCGCGGCGGGGAGGTCGTGCGCGCGCTGCATGATGCGCTGTACGCGGACGCCTTTGCGCCGTGGTACGCACCAGAGTTCCCCTACGAGCCGCACGTGACGCTGGGGCGTGGGAATTTTGCGTTTGCGCGGGAGAGTTTGGGCAGGCGCTTTGCCTGCATGGTGCGGCAGGTTGTGCTGGAGCGCATCGGGCGGGATGGGCGTTCGGAAATTATGGAAAGGATCCCATTGAAAAACTAGGAGGTTAGGACAATGAGAATCGGTGTGAGCAGCTACAGTTTTCATCAGGCGGTGTCGGCGGGGCGCATGAGTACCTACGACATCGTGGACGCTGCGGCAAAGCTGGGCTTTGAGGCGCTGGACTTCGCGGTGCTGCTGGGCGACGACCCCATCCCGGAGATGTGCGCAAAGCTGGGCCGCCAGGCGAAGGACGCGGGCCTGCCCGTGAAGAACTACGCCGTCTCGGCGGATTTTCTCGCAAATGATCTGGATGCGGAGGTGGAAAAGACCTGCCGCGAGGTGGACAATGCGGCGGCGCTGGGCGCACAGACCTTCCGCCACGACGTGACCTGGACGCAGCCCAAGCAGGGCGCGGCCTTCACCTTTGAAAGCGTGCTGCCCCGCCTGGCCGAGGGCTGCCGCAGGGTGACGGAGTACGCGGCGCAGCGCGGCATCAAGACCATGGTGGAGAACCACGGCCAGTTCGTGCAGGACAGCGCGCGCGTGCTGGCGCTCATCGACGCGGTGGACCATGAGAATTTCGGCGCGCTGGTGGATATGGGCAATTTCCTGTGCGCGGATGAAGCGCCTGAAAAGGCAGTGGGCGTGCTGGCCCCATACGCCTTCCATGCGCACGCCAAAGATTTCCTCTACAAGCCCTGCACGGCTGCCGATCCCGGCACGGGCTGGTTCGGCACGCGCGGCGGCGCGTACCTGCGCGGCACCATCATCGGCCATGGCGTGGTGCCCGTGGAGGCCGCGCTGCGCATCCTCGGGCGCGCGGGCTACGATGACACTGTGGCCGTGGAGTTCGAGGGCCTGGAACCCTGCGAGCAGGCGCTGGCCATCTCCCTGGAGAATCTGCGCAGGCTGCTCTAGACGGGAAGATCCCGCAGCGCGCTCTATGAGCGGACAAAAAAGGCTCGTGCACGATGATTCGTGCACGAGCCTTTTTTGCGGTGCGGTTTACTTGACGCCCATTTCCTTCTTGGCGCCGGTCAGGGAGAAGCCCTTATCGGCAGCGCCCTCGCCCTTGGCAAAGGACTTTGCCAGATCGGCGCTGTTGCCGTAGGTGTAGAGCTTGCCGTCCTTGATCAGGAAGGAGTGCGGCTCGTTTTCGGGGTAGAACACGATGATGTCCTTGGTGATCTCGTCGCGGTTGAGGAAGAACAGCATCTCCTGGTTGAGCGGGGGCTCCTGGAAGGAGCGCATGGTGTAGTCCTTGTCGCCCTCGAACTTATCGCGATAGGGCAGGGAGAGCGTGACGCTGTCGTTTTCCTTGACCTTGTTCTTGGAGGAGGTCTTGAGCACCTCGCTGACCACCAGCGTGTACTGCTTTTCCATCATGAAGATGGAGGTGTGGGGGTTGCCGTTCTTATCGCGGCACTGGTTCATCTCGCCCAGCGATTTGGTCAGCGTGCCGATGAGCACGTAGTCGCTCTTCTTATACAGCTCGTCAAAGCCGGCATCCACGACCTCGGCGTCCATCTCCTCGGAGACATTGGGCGTGGGGGCGGCGACGGTGGGCGTGGGGGAGATGCTGGGCGCCGCGGTGGGCGTTGTCGTAGGCGTGGCGGTGGGGGTGGCAGTTGGGGTAGCGGTGCTTTCCAGGATCGGCGCATCGCCGGAATCGGGGCCGCTGCAGCCGACAAGCAGCGCGCAGACCATCAGTGCGACCAGGACCAGTGCAAGTTGTTTTTTCATTTTTTCGGAATCCTCCTGTTACTCTATCAAGCCTCAGCCCGCGCCTGGGCGGGTGGTTTTCATACCTCATTATTATACATGACCGTGCGCCGCCGCGCAACCGAGAATTATCGCTGCGCGAGCGCCTTGACGATTTCGCGGTTGACCTTTTCGCGCAGGCGCAGCAGATAGCCGTCCTCCGTGGGATAGCGGTCAAAGGTGATGGGCTGCGCAAGCCCGTCCTCAATCAGCCCCATCACAAAGTCCCGGCCGCGCAGGCGCTCCAGCAGCTGGAAGGCGCGCAGATCGTTCATCGCCTCGTCCGTCACCATCATGCGGATGGACTCCTCGGGCACGCCGCCCGGGCCGGGGTAGACCTGATAGGCGTCCCCCGCGGGCACAAAGCCGTCGGCGTCGGTGACGAGGTAGGGATCGACGGGATAGAGCGAGTACTGGCAGTTGTAGAAGTTGTAGCCCCATTGCAGGAAGCCCTCGATGTTGAACTTATACAGCTGCACGCCCAGTATGCGGTTGCGCGCCGAGGGCATGGCCATGAACATGTTGCTCACGTCGATGTACTGCCCCACGCAGTAGTAGGTCCACAGCCCCTTAACGCCGTGCTCGATGAAGGGCGCGATGTGGTTGTTGGCGGGAATGGGCTTGGCCACCGCGCCGGAAGCGTAGAATTCGTAGTCGCTCAGCGCGTCCATGATGGGATAGCCGCTCAGCAGATCCGCCACCATGGCCTTGGCCGCCTTGTAGTCCGCAAGCTGATCCAGCGTCGGCTCGTCGGAGATGTGGAACCAGCACTGCCTATCAATGCCAAGCTTGCGCAGCTCGGAAAGCAGCGCGGGGATGTATTCCCGCAGGAAGGCCGCGTATTCCGCGCCGGTGCCGGGCGTGTCCCAGCCGAAGATGCGGCGCGCCTGCCCGTCCACCGTGGCCATGATCTTGGGCGCGTATTTCGCGCCCCACTGCGAGAAGAAGTGCGCAATCTCGTAATACTGCACGCCGCAGCGCTTGCACATGTCCACCCAGCGGCGCAGCTTGTCAAAGGAGAAGCGATACTTGCCGCCCTCCACCGCCACATCCACCAGCTGGCAGGTCAGCCGCTCGCGGCCCACCGCGGTATCCAGCATGGGGGTATGGATGGGGGTGAGGATCATATTGATGCCGCGCTTGACGGCGAGGGAAATGAAGTTCTCCGCAATGCGGAAAAATTCGTCGGAGAACATCTCCACGCCGTAGTACTGGCAGATGCAGTCGCAGTGGAACCACTTGGTGTGAATGAGCGTCTGCGCGGGCAGCAGGGCCGGCAGGATCTCCACCTGCATGACGCGGGTGGCGCTGGCGCCGGTTTCGCTCTCGGTGAGCGTCAATTCAATGGGATAGACGCCGGGCGCGGTGCTCTCATCGGGCGTGACGTCGATCCACGCGCTCTCCCACTTGTCCGACCAGATGCGCAGCGCCTCTTTGGGCTCTGAGAGCAGGTCGGGGAACAGCCCCGGCTCCTTGCGCAGATAGTTGTCGTCCGCGTCGGGGAAGGTGGGGAAGCGCACCGGCACGTGGCGCACCTGGCGCACGCGCACGATGGACGCGATGGGGGAGGAAATCGTCAGCGTCGCCATGGAGCGCGCCTCGCCCCCCTCGCTGGCCCATGCGGCCTGAAAAGAGATGGTTTCGTTGCGAAAGCCGGAGAGCCTCTCGTCGCCGGGAGACTGCGCGGGCTCGGAGTCCAGAAACACCTTGGCAAGAGAAGAGAGGAGCTTGAGCTTGATCTTCATACCCTCGACCGCCTTTGTTCATCTGTTATTTTAGGGCGCGGTGCGGCCGCGCGTCTACATTGTAGCACACGAAACGGCCGCCGCGCAACTTCATCCCGCAAAACCATAGGAAAGACGATTGCCGCGGGCGAAAAGTTCCGAAAGATAAAGAAAAATTTGCATTCCGGCAGCTTGACGGGCCGGAGAGGAAAAGTGTACAATAGACGGAGTATGCTGCGTCAAAAGGAGCGAATGCAAGTGCCCGTAAAAATACAAGATCAACTGCCCGCCATATCGATCCTGCGCGAGGAAAATATATTCGTCATGCCTGCGTCGCGCGCGGGCACGCAGGATATCCGACCGCTGCACATCGCGATTCTCAACCTCATGCCCACCAAGATCGTCACCGAGACGCAGCTGCTGCGCCTGATCGGCAACACGCCGCTGCAGGTGGAAGTGACCTTCCTGCGCACGGCCTCCCACATCTCGAGAAACACGCCCCTGGAGCACCTGGAGACCTTCTACAAGACGCTCGAGGAGGTGCAGGATGTCAATTTTGACGGCCTGATCATCACCGGCGCGCCCGTGGAGCAGATGGACTTTGAGGAGGTGCGCTACTGGGAGGAGCTGACCGCCATCATGGACTGGGCGGAGGACCACGTGTTTTCCACCATGTACATCTGCTGGGCGGCGCAGGCGGGCCTGTTCTACCGCTACGGCGTTAAGAAATACCCGCTGGAGCAGAAGATGCACGGCGTGTTCTCCCACCGCGTGGTCAAGCGCACGGCGCCGCTGGTGCGCGGCTTTGACGATTGGTTCAACGCGCCCCACTCCCGCCACACCGAGGTGCGCGCCGACGACGTGGCGGCGGTGCGCGATCTGGATGTCCTGGCGGTGTCGCCCGAGGCGGGGCTGTACCTGGCCGCCTCCAGGGATGGCCGCCATGTCTTTGTCACCGGCCATGCCGAGTACGACGCCGACACCCTCAAAAACGAGTACGAGCGCGACCGCGCCAAGGGCATGGACATGCCGGTGCCGCGCCATTATTTCCCCAACGACAACCCCAGCCGCGAGCCCATGGTCACCTGGCGCGCCCACGCCAACCTGCTCTACGCCAACTGGCTGAACTACTACGTCTACCAGGAGACGCCCTACGACCTGAGCAAGCTGCCCCCGCACGCCAAGAAATAAAAATATATGGCAAAAAAACGCCGGCTGCGCGCGCAGTCGGTGTTTTTTTGCCCTAGGGGGAAGATTAGAGAACGTCCAGCAGATGCAGGAAGGCCTCCTGCTGCGCCGGAGTCAGGCGCGACCAGCGTTCGAGCATTTCGCGCTGGGAATCGGTTAACTCCACCGGTTCATTGCTTTCGGCGAAAAACTGAGAGAGCGTAATTCCAAAGGCTTCACAGACCTTTTCCAGAGAAATCGGGGAGGGCACCAGATTCTTCTGATACCAAGAAGAAATGGTGGATTTGGGTAGAGACGAGCGCTCTGCCAGCTGGTAATCCGACCATCCGCGTTCATCGCGCAACTGTTTGATTCTGGCTAATACGTCGATCATGCCCTCACCACCTTTCTATCCAGTCTATTTTGCGTCATTATACTACGAAAATTCATTGCAAATTAGTACGAAAGATAGTATAATTAGGACGAATATTCATGAGGCGGTGAGTGAATGATTCCCCGCATATGTTTTATGTTCGGCACTCGAAATGCGCAGGAGAAGGAATACCAGAAGATCTACGATGCGGTGGAGACATGCATCGCGGAAGGCGTAAACGACTTCGTTGTGGGGCGGTATGGAAATTTTGATAGCATGGCCCTCCGCGCGGTGATCCAGGCCAAGCGGCTGCACCCGCATGTGCGTCTGGAGATCCTCACGCCCTACTATTCGCCCAATGCCTGCGATAACCCGCTGCCGCCCGGCGTGAACGGCTGGGCCTTCGCCGGGGGCACGGAGGAGGTGCCTCCCCGGTTTGCCATCGTCCAGGCCAATCGGCACATGGTGAAGAACGTGGAGTACATCATCGCGGGCGTGTACCACCGCATGGGAAATTCCTACAAGCTGCTGCGACACGTTCGCGCCTTCTGCGCCCGGAGTGAATATCCCCCGCGCGTGCTGTGCACCGGCATAACGCTCGACGAATGTGTTAAAAATTAGCAAATCGGACCTCCCCCGACGTTCTGCACGTCGGCTGGGAGGTTTTGTCTATTGAAAAATCTGCGGCATGTGTTATAATCAAAACGAAAAAGGTCAAAGAAGGTCAAAGGGGGCGAGGGTATGGCGCGACTGTGTGACGACATCGAGCAATTCATATTGCAGGCGCTGCGGCAGAGCGGCTGGGTGGAGCTGCAGCGCAACATATTGGCGGCGCAGTTCAGCTGCGCGCCCTCGCAGATCAATTACGTGCTCTCCACGCGCTTTACGCCCGCGCAGGGGTTTCGCGTGGAGACGCGGCGCGGCGGCGGCGGGTTTGTGCGGGTGTTCCGCATCGACCGCAGCCGGGTGGACTATGTGCAGCGCGTCTGCGCGCAGCTGCCCATCCGGCTGGCGGCCAGCCAGGCCGAGGCCGTGGTGGAGGCGCTGCGCAAGGACGGGGCGCTTAGCTCCGCGCAGGCGCGGCTGATGCTGGCCGCGGTCGGCGGGCCCGACCGGGAGGAGAGCGAGTACGCGCAGCGCATGCGCGCTGATATATTATCCCGCATGCTGATGTGTGCGGCCAAGGAGGAAGAACAACATGATGTGCGATGAATGCGGAAAAAATCCGGCGACGGTTCGGATCATCACCGTCACCGACGGCGCCAAGGTGGAGGAAAAGCTCTGCTCGGAATGCTGGAGGCGGCGCAATCTGCAGGTGCTCGGCCAGCTTTCGCCGGGCGAGATGCTCGCAAAGCTGCTGGGGATAGAGGTGGAGATGGACGAGCCGGAGCTGTCGGTCGAGATGGAGGAAGTCGAGGACGAGCCCGAGTGGGAGCGCGATTGGGAGGAAGAAGAGGAAGAGGAAGAGGAGAGCGGCCCGGTCTGCCCCAAGTGCGGCACGAGCTACTCCGAGTTCCGCCGCACGGGCATGCTGGGCTGCGCGGATTGCTACATCGCATTTGAAAAGCTGCTGGAGGACCAGCCGCACGCCGCGCAGGGCGGCGCGCTGCACATGGGCAGGGCGCCGGAGCAGCCGGCCGAGGAGATGGACGCCCAGCGCCGGGTGGATACGCTGCGCAGGCAGATGGTGGCGGCCATCAAAATGGAAGACTTTGAGCGCGCCGCCGCGCTGCGCGACGAAATCAAGGCGATGGAGCTTGCGGACATCGCAAACGAGATGAAGGGGGAACAAGGCGATGAATGAGAGGGTCGATCCCATGAATAGTATTGCACTGTCCAGCCAGGTGCGCCTGGCGCGAAACTTCGCGGACATCCCCTTTTCGCCGCGCATGCAGCCGGCCGATTATGAGCGCGTCATCGAGCGGACGGAAGCCGCGCTCTGCGGGGAACACTATACCCTCAAGCGCATGGCGCAGCTGCGGTGGAGCGCCCGCGAGTGCATGATGGAGGCGCAGCTGATTCGGCCCGAGCTTGCGCAGACCGACGAGGGCGCGCTGCTGCTCAACGAGGACAAGACCGTGGCGGTGATGCTGGGCGAGGAGGACCATCTGCGCGTGCAGGCGGTGCTGCCCGGCCTGCAGCTGGGCGCCGCCATGCAGCTGGCCGAGCGGGTGGAGCACACCATCGAGCGGGAGCGGGGCTTTGCCTTCGACCGCCGCTGGGGGTATCTGACGGTGCGCCCCGACGACGCGGGCACGGGCCTGCACGCCTCGGTGACGCTGCATCTGGCCGCGCTCTACATGCTGGGCCGGGTGGACAGGGTCATCCGCGCGCTGCCGAAGAAGGATTTTGAGGTGCGCGGGGTGTACGGGGCGGGCAACGACGCCTGCGGTCAGATCTACCAGCTGAGCAACCGGGTGACGCTGGGCCGCACGGAGGAGGAGATCCTCGAAATGGTTGGCCAGGCCGCGGACGAAGTGATGAAGCACGAGCGCGCGGCGCGGCAGGCGCTGCTGGAAAACGACCGCCTGAAGCTGGAGGATAAGCTGATGCGCTCCTACGGCATCCTGCTCCATGCGCGCCTGCTTTCCCTCAATGAGCTCATGGACCGGCTGTCCAGCGCGCGGCTGGCGGCGGATCTGGGCCTGATCGACGTGACGCAGGCGCAGCTTTCCAGCCTGATGATCGACGGGCAGCCCGCAACCCTGGAGCGCATCGCCGGGCACAGGCTCGAGCAGCGCGACGGCGACGTGATGCGTGCGCAGATCGTCCAACGGGCGCTGGCCTGAGCGGACCGGACCCCTTGTGTCCCTTCGGAAAGGGAGGAATCAAACGGATATGAATTTTTTTGACAGCTTTACCAAGGGCGCCAAACGCGTGCTGGAAATCGCACAGGAGGAGGCGCAGCGCCTGGGCCACAACTATGTGGGCACCGAGCATCTGCTGCTGGGCTGCATCCGGGAAAAGACGTCGGTCACGGCGCTGCTGGCACAGCTGGGCGTGACCTATGCGCGCGCGTGCAGCGAGCTTGAGCAGCTGGTGGGCAAGGGAGATTACAATTTCTCCGACGCCTTCGGCTACACGCCGCGCACCAAGCACGTGCTGGTGGTCAGCCGCGAGGAGGCCAACGCGCTGGGGCAGAACTATGTGGGCGTCGAGCACATACTCTTCGGCCTGCTGCGGGAGCATGAGTGCGTGGGCAACCGCATTCTGCGCTCCGTCGGCGTGGATACGGAGGAGCTCTACCGCAAAATGATCGAGGCCACGCAGCGCGAGCTGGGCCGGCTGGATCGGGGCGCCGCACAGAAGCCCGCAAGCAAGGTCGGCGCGGCCGAGCGCAAGCGGAGCGAGGGCAGCGCGCGCACGCCCACGCTGATGCAGTACGGCCGGGATCTGACCGAGGCCGCTCAAAACGGCGAGCTGGACCCGGTGATCGGCCGGGGCGAGGAGACGGAGCGCATCATACAGATTCTTTCGCGCCGCACCAAGAACAACCCCGTGCTCATCGGCGAGCCCGGCGTGGGCAAGTCCGCGGTGGCGGAGGGGCTGGCGCAGAAGATCGTGGAGGGCGCCGTGCCCGAGCTGCTGGCGGGCAAGCGCATCGTGTCGCTCGACCTTGCGGGCATGCTCGCGGGCGCAAAGTACCGCGGCGAGTTCGAGGAGCGCATGAAGAACGTGATGCAGGAGCTGAAGAACGACCGCAGCATCATCCTGTTCATCGACGAGCTGCACACGCTGATCGGCGCGGGCGCGGCGGAGGGCGCCATTGACGCGGCGAATATATTAAAGCCCGCCCTGGCGCGCGGAGAGATCCAGTGCATCGGCGCGACGACGCTGGACGAGTACCGCAAGCACATCGAGAAGGATGCGGCGCTGGAACGCAGGTTCCAGCCCGTCACCGTGGGCGAGCCCAGCCGCGAGGAGACCGTGGAGATCCTCAAGGGGCTGCGCGACCGGTACGAGGCGCACCACAAGGTGCGCATCACCGACGAGGCCGTCGAGGCGGCGGTGCAGCTGTCCGACCGCTACATCACCGATCGCTACCTGCCGGACAAGGCCATCGACCTGATCGACGAGGCGGCCTCGCGCGTGCGCATCCGGTCCTACATCACCCCGCCGGACATGAAGCAGGCGGAGGAGCGGTGTGCGGCGCTCAAAAAGGAAAAGGAAGAGGCCGTCGCGCACCAGGACTTTGAACGCGCGGCGCGTCTGCGCGACGAGGAGCGCGCGCAGCAGGCCGACATGGCCGCGCAGCGCAAGGCCTGGGAGACGCGGCGTTCCACCGTGCAAAAGGAGGTGGGCGCCGAGGAGGTCGCGCAGATCGTCGCCGCCTGGACGCACATTCCCGTTACCAAGCTCACGCAGGATGAGTCCGCGCGCCTGCTGCGCCTGGAGGATACGCTGCATCAGCGCGTTGTCGGGCAGCAGGAGGCGGTCAGCGCCGTCGCCCGTGCCATCCGCAGGGCGCGCGCGGGGCTCAAGGACGCGAACCGTCCCATCGGTTCCTTTCTCTTCCTCGGTCCTACCGGCGTGGGCAAGACCGAGCTGTGCAAGGCGCTGGCCGAGGCCATGTTCGGGGACGAAAGCGCGATGGTGCGCATCGACATGTCGGAATACATGGAAAAGTATTCCGTATCGCGCATGATCGGTTCGCCGCCCGGCTATGTCGGGCACGACGAAGGCGGCCAGCTGACCGAGGCGGTGCGCCGCATGCCCTATTCGGTGGTGCTGTTTGACGAGATCGAGAAGGCGCACCCCGATGTGTTCAACATCCTGCTG
>DKYK01000052.1:13644-16055 GCA_002492415.1 Christensenella sp. UBA7102 | reverse complement strand
GATGTGTTCAACATCCTGCTGCAGGTGCTCGAGGACGGTCGGCTCACCGACTCCACGGGCCGCACGGTGGATTTCCGCAACACCGTCTGCGTGATGACCAGCAACGTCGGCGCCGCGGACGTGGACCGAAACGCGCGCGGACTGGGCTTTTCCAGCGAGCGCGGCAGCGTTTCAACGCAGTCCTACGAGCGCATGAAGCAGTCCATGCTCGAGGAACTCAAGCGTTCCTTTCGGCCGGAGTTCCTCAACCGCGTGGACGAGCTGATCGTGTTCCACCAGCTGGATGAGAACGATCTGTACAAGATCGCGGGCCTGATGATGGACTCCGTCGCCCAGCGCCTGGCCGAGCGCGGCGTTCGTCTGCATTGGGACGACGAGACCCTCAGCTACCTCACCCAGGAAGGCTTTGACCCCGTCTACGGCGCACGCCCGCTGCGCCGCGCCATCCAGCGCATGGTGGAGGACAGTCTCTCCGAGGAGATCCTCTCGGGCCGCGTCAGTCTCGGCGACAGCGTCCGCATGAGCGTGGCGGAAAACAAGCTCGTGTTCGAGAGCGAAAAGGAATAGCAGAGAAAACACAGGCCTCCGCAGACATTTTTGCACCCCCCGCTTCTTGGCGGAGGGTGCTTTTGAACACAAAGAAGCCCCAGAATCTTTCGATTCTGGGGCTTCTGCCGCCGTGGCGGAGAGTTAGGGATTTGAACCCTAGGTGCGCTATTAACGCACACACGATTTCCAGTCGTGCGCCTTAGACCACTCAGCCAACTCTCCATGACAACGGTCAGTAGGTCGTCGTCCCGCTGACAGTTATTGATTATACTACAGCGCGGGAGAAATTGCAAGAACTTTTTTAGACTTTTTTCCGTGCGCCGCGCGCGCGGGGCGTGACAACATGCCGACGGATGTTGTATAATAGCATCCGATGCTGGAATTCAGCCTAAAGGAGATGCAAAATATGTTCAAAAATTGTATTGTCCGCCGACCGTCGCGTTCGATGATCAACGGGATCACCTCCACACCGGAATTGGGCACGCCGGACTATGAGCTGGCGCTGCGTCAGCACGACGATTACATCCGCGCGCTGGAGTACTGCGGCTGCAAGGTCACGGTGCTGCCTGCGATGGAGGAGTACCCCGACTCCTGCTTTATGGAGGATGTGGCGGTGGTCACGCCCCGCTGTGCCATTATCACCAATCCCGGCGCCGCCTCGCGCAATGGAGAGAAGGCTTTCGTGGTCGAGACGTTGAAGAAGTTCTATCCCGAGGAAAACATCGAGTATATCACCGAGGGCACCATCGAGGGCGGCGACGTGATGATGGTGGGCACGCACTTCTATGTGGGCAAGTCGGGCCGCACCAACGACGCGGGCTTTCAAAACTTTGCACGCCTGCTGGCAAAGTATGAGATGACCGCCACACAGGTGGAACTGCACACCGTGCTGCACTTAAAGACCGGCGTGGTGCACCTGTCCGGCAACCATATGCTCGCGGCACAGGAATTCATCGACCGGCCCGTGTTTGGCGCGTTTGACCGCGTGGCCGTTCCCGCGCAGGAGGCTTATGCCGCCAACTGCCTGTACATCAACGGCAAGGTGCTCGTGCCCGCAGGTTTCCCCAGGATGGAGGCGGCCGTGCGCGGCCTGGGCTATGAGGTTGTGATTGTGGATACCTCCGAGTATCGCAAGATCGACGGCGGCCTGTCCTGCCTGTCGCTGCGCTTCTGATTTTTTATGAAAAATTGCGCTCGTTCCGCAGGGGGACGGGCGCTTATTTATTAAGTATTGGTTATAATGGATGCGTTTTTGCACAGTCTATGGTATACTGTGCCTCGGCTGTATCAAGAAAAGAAGGCGGGAATTGAAAAAACATGATTCAGGCAAGCAATGTGACGCTGCAATTCGGCAAGCGCATTCTGTATGAAAACGTAAATATCCAGTTTGACAAGGGCAACTGCTATGGCATCATCGGCGCCAACGGCGCGGGCAAGAGCCAGTTTCTGAAAATCCTCTCGGGCGAGCTGCAGCCCAACAGCGGCGAGGTAATCGTCACCCCCGGCGAGCGCATCTCCGTGCTCAAGCAGGACCATTTTCTTTATGACGAGTTTGACGTGCTCAGCACCGTCATCATGGGCAACAAGCGCCTCTACGAGGTGATGCAGGAGAAGGAAGCGCTCTACAGCAAGCCGGACTTTTCCGACGAGGACGGCATCCGCGCGGCGGAGTTGGAGGGCGAGTTTGCCGAGATGGACGGCTGGGACGCCGAGAGCAGCGCCCAGTCCATGCTCAACCAGCTGGGCGTTACCGAGGAGCTGCACGGCAAAAAGATGGCCGAACTGGACGGCAACGACAAGGTCAAGGTACTGCTGGCGCAGGCGCTGTTCGGCAACCCCGACATCCTGCTGCTGGACGAGCC
>DKYK01000052.1:12494-13359 GCA_002492415.1 Christensenella sp. UBA7102 | reverse complement strand
ACGAGCCCACCAACCACCTGGACGTGCGCGCCATCAGCTGGCTGGAGCGCTTTTTGGGCGACTTTGAGAACACCGTCATCGTCGTGTCGCACGACCGCCACTTCCTCAACGAGGTGTGCACCTACATCGCGGACATCGACTACCGCAAGATCCAGCTCTACGCCGGAAACTACGACTTCTGGTATGAGTCCAGCCAGCTGGCGCTGCGCCAGGCGCGCGAGGCCAATAAGCGCAGCGAGGCCAAGATCAAGGAGCTCAAGGACTTCATTGCGCGCTTTTCCGCCAACGCCTCCAAGTCCAAGCAGGCTACCAGCCGCAAAAAGCTGCTGGAAAAAATTGAGCTGACCGACATCCAGCCCTCCACGCGCAAATATCCCTACATCGAGTTCAAGCCCGACCGCGAGGCGGGCAACGATATACTGGCCGTCGAGGGCCTCACCAAGACCATCGACGGCGTCAAGGTGCTGGACAGCTTCTCTCTGCGCGTGGAAAAGGGCGACAAGATCGCGCTGGTGGGCGACGATGATCTGACCAAGACCACGCTCTTCCGCATCCTGATGGGTGAGCTGGAGCCGGACGCGGGCAGCTACAAGTGGGGCGTGACCATCACCAGCGCCTACTTCCCCAAGGACAACGGCCCCTACTTTGACGGCGTGGATCTGACCCTTGTGGACTGGCTGCGGCAGTACTCCAAGGAGCAGGACGAGACTTTCCTGCGCGGGTTCCTCGGCCGCATGCTGTTTGCGGGCGAGGAGGCCAAGAAGAAGGCCTGCGTGCTGTCGGGCGGCGAGCGCGTGCGCTGCATGCTCTCGCGCATGATGCTCTCGGGCGCGAATTTCCTGATCCTGGACGAGCCCACCAACCA
>DKYK01000052.1:0-12207 GCA_002492415.1 Christensenella sp. UBA7102 | reverse complement strand
AGCCCACCAACCACCTGGACCTGGAGTCCATCACCTCGCTCAACAACGGCATGACGGCCTTTAAGGGCACTATGCTCTTCTGTTCCAAGGACCATCAGCTGGTCTCCACCGTCGCCAACCGCATCCTTGATCTGAGCTGCGGCCAGCCCGTCGTGGATAAGCGCACCACGTATGATGAGTATCTCGCCTTCAAGCTGGGCGAATGAGCGCTCCCTTTCCTTTTGCAGGCCGCTGGCGATGCGTCAGCGGCCTTTTTTACACACAGAAAACTGTTTTTTTATGGCTTCTGCATCCAAACCGGGATTTGAATCGTCTAAAGGTATATGGTATACTGTATTTGAGAAACGTACGGAGATGAAGGAGCATGAGCAATTACAAAATACTGGTCGTAGAGGACGATACGCCCATCGCGGAGCTGTTGGCCTATCGCCTGAAGAAGGAGGGCTACGACGTGGGCATCGCGGGCACGGGCGCCAAGGCCGTGCAGATGGCCATGAGCGCCCACCCCGATCTGGTGCTGCTGGACTGGCAGCTGCCCGACATATCCGGCCTGGAGGTGTGCCGGCAGCTCAATGACCGTCTGCAGGTGCCCATCATCATGGTCACTGCGCGCAACATGGTGGAGGATAAGGTGCTGGGGCTGGAGGCGGGCGCGGACGATTACATCACCAAGCCCTTTGACGTGCGCGAGGTGGTCGCGCGCATCAAGGCTACCTTCCGCCGGCTGGAGAAGACCGGAGAGGCGCCGCCTGTGCGCAATGAGCTGCAGCTGCGCTTCAACGGCCTGACCGTCACGCCCTCGACCATGACGGTGGAAAAGCACGGCCGCCCTGTGGACCTGACGCCGCTGGAGTATCAGCTGCTGATGTATTTTTACGAGAATCGCAACGTCGCCCTGTCCCGCGAAAAGATACTGGGCGCCGTTTGGGGCTACGATTACTTTGGCAATACGCGCACCGTGGATATCCATGTGCTGCGCCTGCGCAAAAAGCTGGGGCTGGACAAGGAGATCCGCACCATCTTTAAGATCGGCTACATATTCGACGTAGCGGAAGCGTGAAAATGAAGAAAAAAATTGACCTGAGAAGCCTGCTCCGCCGCCTCAAGCGGTCGGAAACGCCACAGGTACGCCTGTCCATTCGAGCGAAGATGGTGCTGTACATGACGGCCATCTTTTTCGTGATGCTCATGGTGACCAATCTGTTCATCGCGCGCATCGTCTCTCAGGGCAATGAGGATTATATCAACGACGATCTGGTCGTCATGAAGAACAACGGCCTGATCTACGCGCGCCAGCTGCTGGTTCTGGGCGATCACAACAACGATGAGCAGGGGTTTTCCGCCATCGCGCAGGAGCTGGTGGAGGAGCTGGCGGGCGCCACGGGCAATCCCACCGCCGCGCTGACGCTGGACGGCCGCATGGTGGCCTCCACCAACGCGCAGGTGTTCATCGAGCACAGCTACGGCGACGAAGGGCTGGCGCGCGGCGGTCTTGCCGCCTTTACGCTCAATACCGAGCAGCAGCAGACCCTGGCGTATTTTTCCTATCCCGTGCTCATTGAGGGCAAGAGTATCGGCGTTGTGCGCACCGTCGCGGATTACTCCGTGCTCTACACCCAGGGCAACAACACCATTCGCTCGGTGTCGCTGATCACCGTGGTGGTGTTCCTGGTGGCGCTGGTGGTGGCGCTGGCTCTGGCCAATTCCATCGCCGGCCCCGTCGGGAAGCTGGCAAACATCAGCTCTGCGCTGCAAAAGGACGTCGAGCAGAACAAGATCGACATCGGCAAAGTGGTGCGCCTGTCGCGCTCCAAGCGCAAGGATGAGATCGGCACCCTGGAGCGCAACTTCGCCGAGATGATCTACCGCATCGATCAGCAGATGAAGACCATTGATTCCGACCGCTACGAGCTCAAGCGTCTGTCCGAGTACAAAAAGGTGTTCTACGACAACGTCACCCATGAGCTCAAAACGCCCCTTACCTCCATCAAGGGCTACGCCGAGGTGCTGGAGGAGAACGGCTTTACCGACAAGGAGTTCTTCGACAAGGGCATCGCGCACATCCGCTCCGAGAGCGACCGGATGTATAACATGGTGGTTACGCTCCTGGAGCTATCCCGCATGAGCGACGCCGTCAACGTGCCCAAGGAGCGCGTGAACTTAAACGAGCTGCTCCAGCAGGTGTGCGAGGGCATGCAGTTTAAGGCGGAGAAGTACGGCGACGTCATCGAGCTCAACGTCCGTCAGCGCGCCGTGGTCATGGGCAGTGATACGCAGCTCAAGGAAGTGTTCATCAATATCATCGACAACGCCATCAAGTACGGCTATCAGAATTCCGCCATCCAGGTGCTCGTCAACGCCAACCGCGAGAGCGTCACCGTCCAGGTGGCCAATTCCGGCGACGGCATTGACGAAAAGGAGATCCCCCGCCTGTTCATTCCCTTTTACCGGAGAAAGGACAAGGACGGCCAGCGCGAGCAGGGCTCCTCGGGCCTGGGGCTGGGCATTGTCAAGCAGCTGGTGGAGCAGCACGGCGGCCGTATCGGCATCACTTCGCAGCCCAAGGGCCTGACTGTGGTCACTGTGCAGCTGCCCACCGCGCGTGCAAGGGAGGGCCAGATATGAAACAACGCAACTTCCGTCTGCTGGCGCTGCTGCTCGCATTGGCGCTGCTGGCAGGCTGCGGCTCCATCGCGCCCAGGGAGAAGACGCTCATCCTCTCGGAGAGCGCCCTCCAGCCCGACAGCGGGGAGGAAGGCTCCTCGCAAGGATTCGAGGTCAAAAAAATCGTGCGCCTGTCGCTGGACAAGCTTGACCCCAACGGCATTCATCCCGACCTGGACGAGGCCGTGATCGGCTGGATGGATGAGGACAATCTTGCGGCCATGTCGGTACAGGCCGTGCCCGTCCAATCCGAGACGCAGGAGGACGCGGATCCGCCCGGCGAGCGCGTTGTGACTCAGTTCATGCGCATCAACTACCAATATGGCTTCTCCGATCCCATTCTGACGCTGTCCGAGGTGTCCGCCGAGTGCTTTGACGTCTCCTCGGATGGCCAGTTCGTGGCGCTGGTCGCGGGCAACACGCTGGACGTCTACAGCTTTGCAAGCGGCCAGCTGCAGCGCAGCTGTACCCGCCAGGTGCTGGCCTCGCGCGCCACCTTCGCCCAGGATGGACACGACCTCTATTTTACCGCTGCGGGCGACAAAAAGGTGCTGGAAAAGCTGGATGTGGACAGCGGCGACACCGAAGGAGTGCTGGGCGGCGCGTCCTATCGCGCGGCGGCCGCAAGCGACAAGGCGGTGCTGCTCTACACCCAATCCGGGGGCAAGGAGCAGCTGAGCTACCTTGCGGACGATACCCTCTGTGAGGACGTGCTCACGGACGGATCGCTGGGCTCCAGCTGCGTACTGAACACCGGCGAGGCTCTGGTTGTGTACGGCCGTACACTTTACCGGATCGATTCTTCGGGCGCACAGGCCGTGGGCAGCGGCATCACGGCCTTTGACATCGCCTCCGACGGCATGCACATCGCCTATGCCCACCGCAACGAGGACGGCACGGTGGACATCCGCGTGGGCTATTGGGGCGGCAGCCGCATCATCAACGACAAGCTGGTTTACAAGGATCTGGGCATCAGCGTCGGCGTTATGTATTTTTCGCCTGACATGCGCAAGCTCTACCTGCAGGGATCGGACGCCCACGGCGCGCGCGCCGCGCTGACCTTTGAGTTCCAATAACCCCCGGTTCTTTCGCGCTCCCCCGACTCATAAGCTGTAAAAAGCCAGAGAAGGGGGAGCTTTTTATGCTGGATCATATCGAGGCGCGCGTCAGGCGCGAGGCGGACTACATCGCACACAGCGGCACGACCGTGCGCGAGACGGCGCAGCACTTCGGGGTGTCCAAGTCCACCGTGCACAAGGACCTGACCGAGCGCCTGCCCCGCGTCGATCCCGCGCTCTATCGCTGCATCCGACGTGTATTGGATGTGAACAAAGCCGAACGTCACCTGCGCGGCGGCATCGCAACCATGCGCAAATATCGCACAATGGTAAAAATTTCCACAAAATAAATTGCCAGTTCACCATGTGGAAAGCAGGAGAAAAGGCGCTTTTCCGAGAATATAACTCCTTATATGCGGGACGGAGCTCGTCCTTTGATTTTACCTGCCGCTCCAAGCGGCTTTATATAGATGGCGGCGCTTTTTTCTGCGCTGCGATAAAAGGGAGCGATCATTTTTGGGCGTTTTTACGCGGGATATTGCAATGGATCTGGGCACGGCTTCCGTGCTGGTTTACATAAAGGGGAAGGGCATCGTGCTGCGGGAGCCGTCCGTCGTGGCGGTGGATGAGTACAGCCACACCATCATCGCCGTGGGCGATAAGGCGCTGCAGATGTTGGGGCGCACGCCGCGCGGCATCCAGGCCATCCGGCCGCTGAAAAACGGCGTCATATCGGATTATGAGCTGACCGAGCGCATGATCCACTACTATCTGCGCCAGGTGCTGGGGCGGTTCAGCCTGTCCAGGCCGCGTGTGGTGGTGTGCGTGCCCTCGGGCGTGACGGAGGTGGAGCGCAGGAGCGTTGTAGAGGCCTGCGCGGACGCCGGCGCAATGGATACCAAGCTCATCGAGGAGCCTGTTGCCGCGGCCATCGGCGCGGATCTGCCCGTGACCAAGGCGGGCGGCTGCATGGTGGTGGATATCGGCGGCGGCACGACGGATATTGCCGTCATCTCCATGAGCAGCGCGGTGGTCAAGGAGAGCGTGCCCATCGCGGGCGACAAGGTGGACGAGGCCATCATCAAGTACCTGCGCAGGCGGCACAACCTGCACATCGGCGAGCGCACCGCCGAGCGCATCAAGATGCAGCTGGCCGTCGTGTCGCCCGAGCCGCCCATGGGGGCGATGGAGGTGACGGGCCGCTCCATCATCTCGGGCCTGCCGCGCACCGAGCACATCGATGCTGCGGAGATTTCCGAGGCGGTGGAGGAGGTGGCGGTGGGCATCATCGAGGCCATCCATTCCGTATTGGAGCGCACGCCGCCCGAATTGGCCTCCGATATCTATCAGAACGGCATCACGCTCACGGGCAACGGCGCGCTGCTGGGCGGCCTGTGCCGCCGCGTGCAGACCGCGCTGCGCCTGCCCTGCCTGCTCGCGGACAACCCCGGCGACTGCGTGGTGCGCGGCACCGGTATGGCGCTGGAGAACATGGAGCTCTACGGGGACTTGGTCTACGACTATCACAAGCCCGTCCGCTACGACTTCAGGCGATGAGGAGGGACGAATGAAGAAACTGCTGTGCATCCTCGTCGCGCTGCTGACGATGCTGTGCGGCTGCTCCGGGCCGGAGCAGCCCACGCAGGTCACCCCTGAGCCTGAGCAGGGCATGGAGTTCTCCGACAGCACGCTGGTGCGTCGCGAGGACGTGAACACGCTGCTCATCTGCGCGGTGGCCTATGACGACGCGGGTCATTCCAAGCTGACCTCGCTCAGCCTGCTGGTGCGAGAGTCTTCCGGCGACAGTGTGCTGCTGACCATCCCGAAGGACACGCGCGTGTGGGTGGAGCGATACAACGCGCAAGGCGAGTACAGCTTCTGCAAGTACGGCCCCATTGGCGACGTCTACTATGGGGCCGAGAGCGCTGGACTTGCCGAGAGCAAGACGGTGGAGGCTGTTTCCGCGCTGCTGGGCGGCGTGCGCATTGACCGCTACGCCTTTCTCAACGTCGTACAGCTGCACGATCTGGCCGCGCTGACCGACGGCGTCTATCTCTCGGTGGAGGACGCCATCATGGAGTACGACATTCCCGCAGGATACCAGAATATCGTGCCCAACATCGAAAATTATGCCGCCTATTCCTACCTCAACGACATCGGCGGCGTGGACTATCCCGGCACGGATCCCTATAAGCTGCAGCGCCATCAGCAGCTGATCAGCGCCGTGATGAACGCTCTTGCCGACCGGATGGAGAGGCTGGAAGAAGGAGAGCGCGACGCGTTTTCCCAGGACATTCTGAGCAACCTGCGCACCAATCTCGCCGCACAGGAGGTTCGCCTGTGGCTGGGCGGGGGACAGGTCCGCCTTGCGGAGTCCACCATTCTGGCGGGCCGTCAGCAGGATGAACGCCAGAGCGAGAGCTACTGGATCGCCGATCCCGAAGCCATACTTGAATGGGTCACCGCGCATTTCTATCTGAACGGCGCACAGTAAAAAGCAGCGCCCCGCACTTCCATCAAAATTCGGAAAAACGGGGCGCATTTTTACGCCTTCTTTTCGCCGCCCGGTCGCTCCCACAGCCCGTATTGCGCTTCGTTGCGCAGCGCGGAGAGCATCAGCTCGCGCGCGTTGGGATAGCGCTTGCACAGCGCGTCGAGCAGGAGCTTCATCTCCTCGCGCTGTGTGTTGCCGTTTGCGGGGCAGGGAGACTTGACTACGGGCAGCTCCAGCTGCCTGGCCACGTGGACAATGTGCTTCTCTGGCACATAGGCCATGGGGCGGATCACGGTCAAGTCCATGCGGGAGAGGTAGGAGCGCGGGTGGAAGGTGTGGATGCGCCCCTCGTGCAGCAGGCACAGCAGCAGCGTCTCCAGCGCGTCGTCGCGATGATGACCCAGCGCCACCTTGTTGCAGCCCACCTCCTTGGCCAGCTCGTTGAGCGCGCCGCGCCGCATTTTGGCGCACAGCGAGCAGGGATTGCTCTCCTTGCGCTCCTCAAAGATGATGCGCCCGATCTCAGTCTTGCGCACGATGTACTCTATGCCCAGCTGATCGCACAGCGCCTGGATGGGGGCGACGTCAAAGGGCTCCAACCCCATGCTCAGCGTCAGCGCCGTCACTTCAAAGCGCTGCTTGGCAAAGCGCCGGTACAGGCTCAGCGCGTAGAGCAGCATCATGCTGTCCTTGCCGCCCGAAACGCCCACCCCGATGCGATCGCCGTCCTGAATCAAATCAAAATCCTCACAGGCTCTGCGAATGCAGCCCAGTATTTTTTTCATAATCCATTCCTCCCAAGATCCATGCGGGGGCTTGCCAAAACGCCCTGCAAAAATTATACTGAATCTGCGCGCCGGCGCAACTTTAATTTATCAGAAATCGTCTTTATCAACAAGTGGAAATTTTCCGGAGAGAGAGGTTATAGACGAACATGTTGTCGATTGATTGGCTGCGGGCTGCGGGCACCGTGCTGGGCATGTCCATGCTGCCCGTGCTCGAGGTCAAGGCCGCCATCCCCATGGGCCTTGCGATGGGGCTGCCGCTGTGGGAGACGTTTTTCATCGCCCTGCTGGGCTCCTGCATCCCCGTGCCCTTCATTTTGCTGCTGCTGCGCCCCTTTTTCCATTGGTGCAAGGGCCGTCCCTTTTTTCACCGGCTGGCCGAGAAGCTGGAAGGGCGTTTTCGGAAAAAATCCAGCGGCGTGCGCAGGTATTCGTTGCTGGGGCTGTTTTTGTTTGTGGCCATTCCGCTGCCCACCACGGGCGTGTGGACGGGCAGCGGAATCGCCGCGATGTTGGATCTGCGCATCCGCCACGCACTGCCCATCATCGTCGCGGGCAACGCCGTGGCCGCGCTGCTGATGCTCGCTTTCGGGCAGATCGTGATTCTGTGACGGATTTGTTAGAGATTGATTAACCTTGTCGAAGCTTGTTGACGGGAACGCGCGCGTGTGCTATGCTTAAACCAGTGACAAGTGAATAAGAACGCCTTATACAGAGTGGTTGAGGGACGGGCCCGATGAAACCCGGCAACCGGTCCGCGTGCGCGGGCAGTGGTGCCAATTCCCGCAGCGGCGCAAAGTCGCTGGAATATGAGGTGGAAGTGTGAAAAAAGCAAAGCCTTCTGCCCGACTGAATCCCCGGCGGAAGGCTTTTTGATTGCGATGCGAATTTCCCGTGCCGGCGTTCTTATCAACCCCCCATTTGCAACGAAAGAAAGGACAGAGAAGAACATGCTGCAGCAGGGAACCCGATTCTTTACCTCCGAATCCGTCACAGAGGGACACCCCGACAAGGTCTGCGACCAGATCTCCGACGCCATCCTCGACGCGCATCTTGCGCAGGATCCCATGGCGCGCGTCGCCTGCGAAACCATCGCCACCACCGGCATGGTGCTGGTGATGGGCGAGATCACATCCAAGGCTCATGTGGATTATAACGCCGTCGTGCGCGACACCCTCGCGCGCATCGGCTATACCGGCGGCGCCTGCGGCTTTGACGCCCGCACCTGCGCCGTGCAGATCGCGCTGGACCAGCAGAGCGCCGACATCGCTATGGGTGTAGACGACGCGCTGGAGGAGCGCGGCGCGGGCGTGCGCGACATTGGCGCGGGCGACCAGGGCATGATGTTCGGCTACGCCTGTGACGAGACCGCCGAGCTGATGCCCATGCCCATCGCGCTGGCCCACCGCCTGGCCCGGCGCCTGGCCGCCGTGCGCAAGGACGGCACGCTGCCCTACCTGCGCCCCGACGGCAAGAGCCAGGTCACTGTGGAGTACCGGGACGGCAAGCCCGTGCGCGTGGACGCCGTGGTGCTCTCTACGCAGCACAGCGCCGACGTCTCCCAGGAAACCATTCGCCGCGATATGCTGCAGCACGTCGTCAAGGCCATCATTCCGGCGGAGCTGCTGGACGAGAACACCAAGTACTTCATCAACCCCACCGGCCGTTTCGTCATCGGCGGCCCGGAGGGCGATTCCGGCCTGACCGGCCGCAAGATCATCGTGGATACCTACGGCGGCTACGCCCCGCACGGCGGCGGAGCCTTCTCGGGCAAGGATCCTACCAAGGTGGACCGCTCCGCCTGCTACATGGCGCGCTACATGGCCAAGAATATCGTCGCCGCGGGCCTTGCCTCCCGCTGTGAGATCGAGGTGGCCTACGCCATCGGCGTGGCGCAGCCCGTGTCCGTGCTGGTGGATACCTTTGGCACCGGCGTGCTGCCTGACGCCGAGCTGGAGAAGCTGCTGCGCAGCCAGTTCGACCTGCGTCCTGCCGCCATCATCGATGCGCTGAACCTGCGCCGCCCCATCTATGAGCGCACCGCCGCCTACGGCCACTTCGGCCGCACCGATGTCGATCTGCCCTGGGAGCGCACCGACCGCGCCGAGGCGCTCAAAGCCGCTGCGAACCGCTGACCCGCGGGGCCTTCGGTTTCATTGAAAAGTTACGAAAGTGTTGAGGTAGAGCATGGATGAGATCGAAGGCATCGTAGAGGAAATCATTTACCGGAACGACGATAACGGCTATGCGGTGGTGTCCGTGCGCTGCGCGGGCACGCCGCAGACCGTGGTGGGCACGCTTCCCTTCATCAAGCAGGGGGAGCGTGTGCACGTTTTGGGCTCCTGGACCACCCACGCCACCTTTGGCCGGCAGCTCAAGGCCTCTTCCTACGAGACCATCGTGCCCACCAAGTCCGACGAGATCGAGCGCTATCTCGCTTCCGGCCTCATCAAGGGCATCGGCGAGATGACCGCAAAGGCCATCGTGGAGTGCTTCGGCGACGATACGCTCAATGTGCTGGCCAACGACCCCGGCCGCCTGCGCGAGGTGGAGGGCATCGGCCCCAAGCGCGCCGCCGTCATCGCGGAAAACTATGCCCAGCAGCAGGAGACGCGCGAGGTCATGATCTTCCTGCAGCGCTATCAGGTCGCCCCGGCGCTCGCCATGCGCATCATCAAGACCTACGGCGGCAGCGCCATCACCGTGCTGCGCGCAAATCCCTATCAGCTGGTGCGCGACGTGCCTGGCGTGGGCTTCCGCACCGCCGACCGCATTGCGCTGTCCATGGGCGTGGCGCCCGACGATCCCAACCGCCTGCGCGCGGGGCTGACCTATACGCTGTGGGACGCAGCGGGCGCCGCAGGCCACGTCTATCTGCCCAAGGAGAAGCTGATCGAGGCCGCGTGCGGCATTCTGCAAGCGCCCGAGGAGGAGGTCGTCAACGAGTTGGCGGCGCTGGCGCTCTCGGGCGAGGTGCGCGTCGAGGAGCGCATGGACTGCACCGCCGTCTATCACCACGCGATGCTCTCCGCCGAAAAGGAGGTCGCGCTCCAGCTCATCCTTCTGCAGCGCGCGCAGCAGAAGAAGACCGTCGACGTCTCCGACGCCGCGCTGGACGCCTTTGAACAGGAGCAGTGCATCGCCTTTGAGCAGGGCCAGCGCCGGGCCATCGCCATGGCGGCGCAGTCGCCGGTGGTGGTCATCACCGGCGGCCCGGGCACGGGCAAGACCACCGTCATCAACTGCGTGATCCGTCTGATGCAGCGCGCCGGACTCACCGTGTCGCTCGCCGCCCCCACCGGCCGCGCCGCCAAGCGCATGACGGAGGCCACCGGCCAGGAGGCCAAGACCATCCATCGCCTGCTGGAATACGCCGCCGGCGAGGACGAGGGCATGCCGCTGTTCGGCAAGACCGAGGAGGACCCGCTCAAGGCCGATGTGGTCATTGTGGACGAGATGTCCATGGTGGACCTGCAGCTGATGCGCTCGCTGCTCAAAGCGCTGCGCGCCGGCACCCGCCTGGTGATGGTAGGCGACGCCGACCAGCTGCCCTCTGTGGGCGCAGGCAACGTGCTGCGCGACATCATCGACAGCCGTGTCATCCCCGTCGCCCGGCTGACCGAGGTCTTCCGCCAGGCGGCGCGCAGCCACATCGTGGTCAACGCCCACCGCATCAATTCCGGCCAGATGCCCATCATCCGCAACCGCGACACGGACTTTTTCTTTGAAAAGCGCGACAACCTCTACGCCATCGCCGACAGCGTCTGCGCGCTGGTCACCTCGCGCCTGCCGGGATTCTATCACATTGACCCCGTTCGCGACATCCAGGTGCTGGCGCCCATGAAGAAGGGAGACGCCGGCGTCTGGGCGCTCAACCGCATGCTGCAGGAGCGTCTCAACCCGCCCGCGCGCCATAAAAAGGAGCGTCTCATGGGCGATAACCGTTTCCGCGAGGGCGACAAGGTGATGCAGGTGCGCAACAACTATCAAGCCGAGTGGACGCGCGGCGCTGAGCGCGAGGAGGAGGGTCTGGGCGTATTCAATGGCGACATCGGCATCATCGAGAGCATCGACGACGGCGGCGTGACCGTCTATTTTGACGACGAGCGCTGCGTGATCTACGACGAAACCATGCTGCAGGATCTGGAGTTGGCCTACGCCATGACCATACACAAGAGCCAGGGCAGCGAGTTTTCCACCGTGGTGCTGGCGCTGCTGCCCGGCCCGCCGCAGATGATGGTGCGCAACCTGCTCTATACCGCCGTCACCCGCGCAAAGGAGCGCGTGGTGATGGTGGGCAGCGAAAGCGTGCTGGCCCGCATGGTGGAGAATGACAAGACCGCGCATCGCTACACCGCGCTGGGCGATCGCCTCGCGGCGCTGGACGGCATGACGCAGGAGCGTGACCCCACATGACCTCCTTTGCCGAAAAGCTGCTCGACGCGCTCTTTCCTCGCACGCGCTGCATCTGCTGCGGCAGCGCCGAAGGCGTGCGGGAGGGCGTCTGCGCCGCCTGCCGGGACAAAATGGAGCGTTGGCCGCAGCGGGACGTGTGCGCGGTGTGCGGCCGCCCCACTGCAGGGCGCAATCTGTGCCTGCCCTGCCGTCAGTCCCCGCCCGACTACGCCGCGGTTCGCGCCGTGTTTCTCTACCATGGCCCTGTGCGCGAGCTCGTCCACCACATGAAGTTCCAGGGCGAGTTCGATCTGCCCGCGCGCCTGCTCTCCCGGGAGCTTGCGCAGCTGGCGCTTTCGCTGGATTGGTCGGCGGACATCGTGCTCGGCGTGCCCTCCACGCCCCAAACGCTGCGCAGGCGCGGCTATAACCAGTCCGAGCTGCTCGCCCGGCGCACCGCCAAGCGGCTGGGCCTTCCGTTTCTGCGCCATGGGCTGCGCAAGCGGCGGGGTACCCGCTCGCAGGTGGGACTGAACGCGCAGCAGCGCCTGACCAACCTCAAGGGCTGCATCCTTCCCGGACGCAATGCCGACAGGCTTCGCGGCAAGCGTGTGCTGCTTGTGGATGATATTTTTACCACCGGCGCCACGGCGCAGGAGTGCGCGCGGGCGCTGCACGGCTGCGGCGTTTCGGCGGTCTACGTGCTGTGCGCCGCCCGCGTCGCCGACCGCGAGCTGAGCCAATACCTTGCCGAGGAATGATACAAAAACCCCACCCCCGCTGCGAAGACCCCTCTGCAGCGGGGGTGGGG
>DKYK01000074.1:25021-25228 GCA_002492415.1 Christensenella sp. UBA7102 | reverse complement strand
GGGTACATGCGCGCAAAGCTCATCATCAAGCTGATCAACGCCGTGGCGGCCAAGGTCGCCGCGCACCCCCGCGCCCGCCAGATGATCAAGATCATCTTCCTGGAGAACTACGGCGTGACCTGCGCCGAGCACCTGATGCCCGCCGCCAACCTCTCCGAGCAGCTGTCCACCGCGGGCAAGGAAGCCAGCGGCACCGGCAACATGAAG
>DKYK01000074.1:0-24731 GCA_002492415.1 Christensenella sp. UBA7102 | reverse complement strand
GTTCATGATGAACGGCGCGCTGACGATTGGCACCATGGACGGCGCCAACATTGAGATGTACGACCGCGTGGGCAAAAACAACATCTTCATCTTCGGCCTGCGCAGCGACGAGGTGGATTCGCTCTACGCGTCGCAGAGCTACCGCGCGGGCGAGGTGTACGAGCAGAGCGCCGCCATCCGCCGCATCATGGATGAGCTGGTGGACGGCACCTTCGGCGGCAGCCGCACCTTCTCCGACCTGTACCACGCGCTGCTCTTCGGCGATAACGGCGGCATGGCCGACCCCTACCTGGTTCTCAAGGACTTTGCGGACTATGCGCGCACACAGGAGATCGTCAACCGCCTCTACGACACCCGCGACTGGTGGCGCAGCGCCGTCATCAACGTGGCGCAGTCCGGCTACTTCTCCTCCGACCGCACCATCCAGGAATACGTGGATCGAATCTGGCGCGTCGAGCCGCTGCACGGAGGAAAGTGATCCGCATGTCCACCATCAAGCACAATTCTCAGCTGCAATGCTATCGCTGGCCGCTGGGCGCGCGTCCCTGCGGCGGCAGCGTGCGGCTGCGCCTGTCCGCGCCGGAGGGCTGCGTATGCACGCTGCGCGTGTGGTCGGACAAGGGCGAGAGCAAGCTGCCCATGGCGCTGCGCGGCTACATGAGCGGCAGCGCGCTGTACGAGGCCACGCTGCCGCTGCCCGAAAAGCCGCAGCTGCTGTGGTATTATTTCATCATCCAGATGGGCGAGGAAACCGTCTGGTACGGCAACAACGACGAACAGCTGGGCGGCGAGGGCCAGCGCTACTCCCACCAGCCGCCCTCCTTCCAGCTCACGGTATACGACCGCGACTATCAGACGCCCGAGTGGATGCACGACGGGGTGCTGTACCAGATCTTTGTGGACCGCTTCTGCGACGGCGGTCAGCCGCTGCTGGACCGCAAACCGCGCCTGACCACGCACGACAGCTGGGATGAGCTGCCCAACCCCTACTGCGAGCTGCCCTACGGCAGCGACTTAAAGCACGACTTCTTTGGCGGCAACCTGCGCGGCGTGATCCAGAAGCTGCCCTATCTGCGGAAATTGGGCGTGACGGTGCTCTACCTCAATCCCATTTTTGAGGCGCAGTCCAACCACAAGTACGACACGGGCGATTATGAAAGGGTAGACCCCACCTTTGGCACCAACGAGGACTTTGCGCTGCTGTGCCGCGAGGCAAAAAAGCTGGGCATGCGCGTGATGCTGGACGGCGTGTTCTCCCACACGGGGGACAACAGCGTCTATTTCAACCGCTACGGCCTGTACGACTCGGTGGGCGCCTATCAATCCAAGGATTCGCCCTATGCGCCGTGGTACCATTTTGACCGGTTCCCGGACGAATACGGCTGCTGGTGGGGCTTTCAGAGCCTGCCGGAGGTGGATGAGAACAACCCCGCCTACCGCGAGTTCATCATCCGTGGGGAAAACAGCGTGGCGGCGCAGTGGATCCGCCGGGGCGCGTCGGGCTGGCGGCTGGACGTGGCCGACGAGCTGCCCGACGACTTCATCTGCGAGCTGCGCGCGCGCGTCAAGCGGGAAAACCCCGACGCGGCGGTGCTGGGCGAGGTGTGGGAAGACGCCTCGCACAAGGAGGCCTACGGGAAGATTCGCAGCTATGCGCTGGGCAGATCGCTGGACAGCGTGATGAACTATCCGCTGCGCGCGGCGCTGCTGGACTTCTTCACGGGCAGGCGGGATGCCACAGCCTTTGCGCGCACGGTGCTCTCGCTGCACGAGAACTACCCGCCTCCCCTGTTCTACGCGCTGATGAACCTGATCGGCAGCCACGACCGGGCGCGCGCCATCAACGTGCTGGCGGGGCTGTCGGGCGAAGATCTGCCCAAGGAGCAGTGGCGCGAGATCAAGGTGGATGGGCCGCACTATGAAATGGCAAAAAAGAAGCTGACGGCGGCGTTCGCGCTGATCTGCGCGCTGCCGGGCATGCCCGCCATCTACTACGGCGACGAGGCGGGCGCGCAGGGCGCGGGCGATCCCTACAACCGCGGCACATACCCCTGGGGCCGCGAGGATCAGGAACTGATCCACACCTACGAACAGCTCATCGCGCGGCGCAGGAGCGAGCCGCTGTGGCGCAGGGGCACGCTGGACATACTGGCGCCGCATCCCGACGTGCTGCTGGTGGTGCGCGCCGTGGAGAACGGCCGCGACGCGCTGGGGCGCAAGGCGCAGGGCGGCCGCGTGCTGTTCGCCATCAACCGCAGACAGGAAACCATCCGCCTGCTGCCGGATCTGACGGACCCGAGGCTGGCGCCCTTTGCCCGCAGCATCGCCGAAATGGTGCTGCCGCCGCTGACGCCCCGCACTTTTCGGGCGTAGCGCTTGCACATTGCGTTTGAATGCGCTATGATAGGGGTATACTCTAAGAAAGACCGCAAGGAGGTACAGAACATGTTTGTCGTCAACAAGGATATGACCATCGGCGAGGTGATCCGCGAGGACCGCAAGGCCGCCGCGATCCTGATGCAGTTCGGCATGGGATGCATCGGCTGCCCGCATGCGCAGATGGAGTCGCTGGCCGAGGCCGGCGGCGTGCACGGCGTGGACGTGGACGCGCTGGTCAAGGCGCTGAACGAATACTTTGCCAATAAGTGACCGTAAATTTGCAAAAAAGCGGGCGCAGCTCACAGAAGCTGCGCCCGCTTTTTCAGTCTGGAAGGCCGCTTGTCGATGGGTCTGACTGCTTGTCCAGGTGTCGGACGAGGCAGAGGCAGTCGGGCAGGTTGGGGTCGGTATAGCCGGTATCTACGAAGCCGAGCCTGCGGTAGAGGTGCAGCGCAGGCGCGTCGTCCTTGTGGACGCACAGCTCGACGGTATCGAAGCGGCGCTCGGCGGCGAGGAGCTCAAGCAGCTGGGTTAGAGCGGACCGGGCGATGCCGCGGTTCTGCACGGAGGCGTCCACGAGCAGCTGCTGCAGCTCGTAGCAGGCGGGCGGCTCGGTCAAGTCGCGCACGAGGATGAGGCCGGAAAGGACGCCGCCATCGCAGATGCCAAAGGCGCGGGCGTTGCTGGCGCGCAGGGCGTAAGCGCGGGCGAGTATGCCCACGGCGGGCGCGACAAAGCGCTGCTGCTCGGGTGCGACGCGCAGGCGGGCGGCCTCCAGCCAGTTCCGCTCGTTGATTTCTGTCAGAGTGACCATGGTTTTCTCCTTTTGAGGAAAGTATCGAGAAAAAAACCGGCTGTACAGCGGTGTGCACGGCCGGTTTTCGCAATTTGTGACGCTTATTCAGCTTTTTCGGGCTTAGCGGGCTTCTCGTCGCCGAGGTCGACGGTCTGCTCGGGGACGAGCTTGTTATAGAGCTCCATGTACTTCTTAGCGCTGGCCGCCCAGCCGTAGTCGCCGCGCATGCCGTTGCCGATCAGCTTGCGCCAGGACTTCTTGTCCTCGCGGTAGGTGGTGACGGCGCGGCGAATGGCGTCGAGCATGTCGTGCGCGTTGTAGGAGTAGAAGGTAAAGCCCATGCCCTCGCCCGTGACGGGGTTAAAGGCGGGCACGGTGTCCTTGAGGCCGCCGGTCTCGCGGACGATGGGCACGGTGCCGTAGCGCAGCGAGATGATCTGCGACAGGCCGCAGGGCTCGAAGGCCGAGGGCATCAGGAACATATCGCAGCCCGCGTAGATGCGGTGCGCCAGCTCGTGGTTCATCTGGTTCCAGGAGGCCACCTTGCCCTGGTAGCGGTGGGCCGCCCAGTTGAAGAGGTTGACGTACTTTTCCTCGCCCATGCCCAGCACGACCAGCTGCACGTCCATGCTCATGATCTCGGGCAGCACGCGCTCGACCAGATCCAGGCCCTTTTGAGAGGTCAGGCGGGACACGATGCCGATCAGAGGCACGTCGGGGCGCACCTCCAGGCCCAGCTGCTGCTGCAGCGCCGCCTTGTTGACGGCCTTGCGCTTGCCCTGCGTCACCACGTTGTAGCGCTCCTCGATCAGGGGATCCTTGCTGGGATTGTACTCGTCGGTATCGATGCCGTTGAGGATGCCCGTCAGGCTCTCGCGGCGGGCGCGGAGCAGGCCGTCCAGCCGCTCGCCGTAGTAGGCGGTCTGGATCTCACTGGCGTAGGTGGGGCTGACGGTGGTGATCTCGTCGGTATAGACCAGACCGCCCTTCATGAAGGAGGCCGCGCCGAAGAACTCCAGCTTATCGCTGGTGTAGGCGTCCCAGCCAAAGCCCATCAGATCCTCGATGTAGTCCATGCCGAACACGCCCTGGTACTGCAGGTTGTGGATGGTGAACACCGTATGGATGCCGTTGTAGAAGGGCAGGGCCGCGTACTGGCGCTTGAGCAGCACGGGGATCAGGCCGGTCTGCCAGTCGTGGCAGTGCAGCACGTCGGGCTTGTAGTCGATCAGCGGCAGCATCTCCAGCACCGCGCGATCGAAGAAGGCGAAGCGCTCGCC
Organism: Christensenella sp. UBA7102; assembly: GCA_002492415.1. Classification (GTDB taxonomy): domain Bacteria; phylum Bacillota; class Clostridia; order Christensenellales; family UBA1750; genus Spyradocola. The sequence goes on along the minus strand of DKYK01000074.1, from coordinate 20,276 downwards.
CTCGTCGCCGCCCCAGCCGTAGACGGAAGGGCGGTTGTAGTAGAACTCGTTATCGATGAAATAGAAGGTGACGCCGTCCAGCTTGAGCATCTCAATGCCGCAGTACTGGCGTCTCCAGCCCAGGTTGACGTAGAAATACGTCAAATGTTCCATCTGCTCGCGCCACTTGGGCTGGACATCGCGATACAGGGGCAGCACCACGCGCACCTCCGCGCCCTGCTTTTTGAGCTGCTTGGGCAGCGCGCCGCACACATCCGCCAGGCCGCCGGTCTTGACAAACGGAACACATTCAGAGGTTGCAAACAGTATCTTCACGCATTTCCCGCCTTTCCAGTCCATAAGGTCTTAGATCACCGCGTTCTTCTCGATGACGATCGGGTAGCTCTCTTGCCCGACGATGCGGCGATCCCGCTTGATGAAGGCATCCTTATCCGAGATGACGTAGCTGAGCTGCGCGCCGTCCTGAACCTCCACGCCCTGCATCAGGATGCAGTCCTTGACCACGGCGCCCTTGCCCACGCGCACGCCGCGGAAGAGGATGGAGTTCTCCACCGTGCCTTCGATGATACAGCCGTCGGCAACCAGGGTATTGGTCACCTTGGCGCCCGCCTCGTAGCGGGCCGGGACTTCGTCCTTGACCTTAGTATACACCGGATTGGGCTTGTAAAGCAAGGGGGTGCGGATGCTCTCGTCCAGCAGGTCCATATTCAGCTGGCGGTAAGCCTCGACGGACTCGATGCGCTTGACGTAGCCGTCGTACCGGTAGCCGTAGATTTTGAGGTTCTTCATCTGCTGGATGAGCACGTCGCGCACAAAGTCGGAATGGTAGTGCGCGGCGGAGACCTCGACCAGGTAGGTCAGCAGCGCCTTGTCCATGATGTAGACGTCCATGGAGACGGCGGGGTAGGTGTTCAGGTGCGGGGACACCTCGATATCCACCACGCGGCCTTCCTCGTCGAGCTTCAGGTGCGTGCGCTCGGCGTCGGCGGCAAGTTCGCTCTCGGCGGGCACGTTGTAGAGTATGGTGATGTCCGCGCCGGTCTCCAGGTGCTGGCGCAGCATGTCGTCATAGGTGATGTTAAAGACGGTGGAAGAGTCCGTGATGAGCGCATAGCGCTGGGATGCGCGGCGCACGTAGGACAGGTTGGCGCGGATGGCGTCCAGCAGGCCGGTGTAGGAGCCGGTGTTGCCGCGGGTGACGTAGGGCGGCAGGATGAACAGGCCGTCGCGCTTGCGGTTGAGGTCCCAGGCCTTGCCGGACTCCAGGTGGTCCATCAGCGCGTGGTAGTTGCGCTGGGTGATGAGGCCTACGTTGGTGATGCCGGAATGCACCATGTTGCTCAGCAGCATGTCGATGACGCGATAGCGGCCGCCGATGGGCATGGCCGCGATGGAGCGGGAACGGGTCAGATCGCGCAGGCGAACGTCGCTCTCGTCATTGGTATAGATCAGACCGAATACGTCTTTCATTTTGCTTCCTCCTCAGCCTTGGCCAGGCGCTTTGCGAGCACCTCGGTATCCACCTGCTCGCCGGGCTTGACCACCGAATACTCGGGCAGCTTGGTCTCAGGACCCACCACGGCGATGCGGCCGTTGCCGCCCACCACGGAATCGGGGCCGACGACGGCGTTTTCCGACACGATGGCGCGGCGGATGCGCGCGCCCTTGCAGATGACCGCGCCGTTCATGACGACGGAGTTTTCCACCACGGCCCCCTCCTCGACCTGCGCGCCCGAGAAGAGGATGGAGTGCTCCACCTTGCCGGCCACCATGCAGCCCTCGGTGACCATGGAGCCGGAGACCTCGGCGCCGCCTGCGATATAGTGCGGGGGCAGCACGGGGTTGCGGCTGTAGATGCGCCAGGAGGAATCGTAGAGGTTGAAGGCCGGGGGCGTCTGCAGCAGGTCCATATTGGCCTCCCACAGCGACTCGATGGTGCCCACGTCCTTCCAGTAGCCCTCGAAATTGTAGGCCACCATGTGCTTGCCCTCCGAGAGCATGCGCGGAATGATGTTCTTGCCAAAGTCGTTGGAGGACTCGAGATTGGCCTCATCCTCGATGAGGTACTGCCTGAGGTCCTTCCAGTTGAACACATAGATGCCCATGGAGGCGTTGTTGGACTTGGGCTCGGCGGGCTTTTCCTCGAACTCGACGATGTTGCCGTTCTCGTCGGTATTCATAATGCCAAAGCGGGAGGCCTCGTTCCACGGCACGGAATAGACCGCGATGGTGCAGTCGGCCTGCTTTTTCTCATGGACGGCGATCATGTCGGAATAATCCATCTTGTAGATGTGGTCGCCGGAGAGCACGAGCACGTACTTCGGATCGTACTGCTCAATGAAGGCGAGGTTCTGATAGATGGCGTTTGCGGTGCCCTTATACCAGGTGCCGGACTTGCCCTTCTGGTAGGGGGGCAGCACGTACGCGCCGCCGGTGAGACGGTCCAGGTCCCACGGCATGCCGTTGCCGATGTAGGAGTTGAGCTCCAGCGGCTGATACTGCGTCAACACGCCCACCACGTCGATGCCCGAATTGGAGCAGTTGGACAGCGGGAAGTCGATGATGCGGTATTTACCGCCGAAGGGTACGGCCGGCTTTGCCATATTCTTGGTCAGCACGCCCAAGCGACTGCCCTGTCCGCCCGCCAACAACATGGCGACACATTTTTTTCCCATTATTACACCCTCTTCTATAATAATTGGTAGAGCAAGCGAAAGTTACTTTGCGGGGCGCGGGCGCCTTTTGCGCGGATGCGCGCCCTTGTAGGCGTCAAGCGTAAGATAGATGCAGGCCAGCGGCGGCACCGTCAGCTCCGCGGAGTAGCGCTGGTTCTGGTGCGGGATGTCCTGCGTTGAGATGACCCGGTCGCCGTTGCCCTTGCCCGAGCCCGCATACTGGAAGGAGTCCGAGTTGAACACCTCGCGCAGCACGCCCGCCTTGGGCATGCCCACGCGGTAGCGCTCGTGATAATTGGGCGTGAAATTGATCACCGCCATGATGCGGTTGCCCGCCTTGTCGGTGCGGATGAAGGAGAAGATGGAATTCTCCGCGTCGTCGGCATAGCACCAGGTGAAGCCGTCCCAGGAGTTATCGATCTGGTACATGGGCGGATGGCTGGCGTAGAACCTGTTCAGGTCCGCGGTGTACTGCTTCATCTGCGGGTGCTTATCGTAGGCCAGCAGGAACCAATCCAGCTGCTCCAGCTCCTTCCACTCGATGAACTGGCCAAACTCCGTGCCCATGAACATCAGCTTTTTGCCGGGATGGGCGTACATATAGCCCAGCAGCGCGCGAAGCGACGCGAACTTTCTCCAAATATCGCCGGGCATCTTATCCAGCATGGATTTTTTGCCGTGCACCACCTCGTCGTGCGAGAAGGGCAGTATGTAATTTTCCGAGAAGGCGTAGAACATGGAGAAGGTCATCTTGTTGTGGTGGTACTTGCGGTAGATGGGGTCCATCCCCATGTAATCCAGCACGTCGTGCATCCAGCCCATGTTCCACTTAAAGCCGAAGCCCAGGCCGCCGTCGCAGGTGGGCGCGGTGACCATGGGGAAGGCCGTGGCTTCCTCGGCGCAGATCATGATTCCCGGGAAATCGCGATAGACAATCTCATTGACCTCGCGCAGCAGCGAAATGGCCTCCAGGTTCTCCCTGCCGCCGAACTGATTGGGCGCCCACTTGCCCTCTTCCTTGCCATAGTCGTGGTAGAGCATGTAGGAAACTGCGTCCACGCGCAGGCCGTCGGCATGGAACATCTCCAGCCAGAACACCGCGGAGGACTTGAGGAAGGAGCGCACCTCGTTGCGGCCGAAGTCGAACATCGCGGTGCCCCAGGACTCGTTCTCGGCGCGGCGCCAGTCGCCGCTCTCGTAGAGATGGTCGCCGTCAAAGTGATACAGGCCGTGGGCGTCCTTGGGGTAGTGCGCCGGAACCCAGTCCAGAATCACGCCGATGCCCGCCCGGTGAAACGCGTCGATGAGGCGCATGAGGCCGGCGGGGTCGCCAAAGCGGGAGTTGGCCGCAAAATAACCCGTGATCTGGTAGCCCCACGAGCCGTCGAACGGGTGCTCCATCACGGGCATCAGCTCGACGTGGGTATAGCCCATCTGCTTGACGTAGGGCACCAGCTCGTCGGCCATGCGGTCGTAGGTGTACAGGCGGCCCTGCTCGTCCAGCTTCCAGGAACCCAGGTGCACCTCGTAGATGGTAACGGGGTTGTGGTAAGGGTCGAACTGGGCGCGCTGGGCCATCCACTTTTTGTCCTTCCAGCGGTAAGCGGTGATGTCATAGGTCTTGCTGGCGGTGTTTGGCCGGGTCTCGGCATGGAAGGCATAGGGATCGGCCTTCATGAACCAGTTGCCCTGCGGCCCGCAGATGGCGTATTTATAGGAGGCAAACTGCTTTACGCCGGAAATCTGCGTCTCCCAGACGCCGTCGTGATTCACCATGGGGTTGCGGTTGTGATCCCAATCGTTAAAATCGCCCACCACGCTCACCGCACGGGCGTTGGGCGCCCAAACCGCAAAAGAATACCCGCCACGAATCGGATGCGCGCCCATAAACTGATAGGCGTATGCGCAGTTGCCCTGGTGGAACAGATAGCTTTGCATCTCATCCATCGATTACGCACCTCCTGCCCCCGCACACGAGGACATGTAAACTATATGTTAATACAATCATAGCATAAAATTCTGCGGTTGGCTACACTTTTTTGGGTGAAATGATGACATTCCGAGAAAATCCCCACGCACAGGTGAAAATCCTCTTTTATCCGGCTTTTTTTCGTGCTACAATAGAGAGGTGAGGACTGCGCAGCAGACGGATGCTCCTTGCAAAAACACATTTTCTGGGGAGGCATGACCTATGGAAAAAATCATACTGGGTTCCACCGGCATTGCGGCCACGCGCTCCGGCTTTGGCGCGCTGCCCATTCAGCGTTTGAGCAAGCCCGACGCGGCGGCGCTGCTCTACCGCGCCTATGAGGGCGGCATCAACTTCTTCGATACCGCTAACGCCTACTCCGACTCGGAGGAAAAGATCGGCATGGGGCTGAATAAGGTGCGCGGGGAGATCTTCATCGCCACCAAGACCGGCTCGAACACGCCCGACGGGTTCTGGAAGCACCTGGAGCTTTCCCTGACCCGCATGAAGACCGATTACATCGATATTTATCAGTTCCACAACCCCTCGGCCATGCCCTCTGACGAGATGCTCTCGTGCATGATCAAGGCCAAGGCGCAGGGCATGATCCGCCACATCGGCGTGACCGCGCACCGTCTGGACGTGGCGCGCCAGGAGGTGGAGTCCGGCGCGTTTGAGACGCTGCAGTTCCCGCTCTCGGCGCTGTCCAGCGAGGCGGACCTGGACCTGGTGCGGCTTTGCAAGGAGAAGAACATGGGCGTCATCGGCATGAAGGGACTGGCCGGCGGCCTGCTGACCAGCGCCGCGCCCTCGATGGCTTACCTGCGCCGCTTTGACAACCTGGTGCCCATCTGGGGCTTCCAGCGGGACAGCGAGCTGGACGAGGTGCTGGAGCTGGAGAAGAATCCCCCGGCGCTGGACGAGGCGATGCTGGCGCGCATTGAGAAGGACCGCCGCGAGCTTGCGGGCGACTTCTGCCGCGGCTGCGGCTACTGCCTGCCCTGCCCCGCCGGCATCCCCATCAACAACGCGGCGCGCATGCCCCAGCTGCTGCGCCGTTCGCCGTCCGCCAACTGGCTGACGGAGGAAATGGCCGCGGAGATGGAGAAGATCGAGAACTGCATCGGCTGCCGCGCGTGCGCCAAGCGCTGCCCGTATCAGCTGGACACTCCCGCGCTGCTCAAGGCTTCGCTGGCCGACTACCGCGCCTTCCGCAGGGAATTCCTCGCGGGCCAGAAGTGAGCGCGCGGGCGCAGCGCGGACAACGCAAGCGAAAGGAGCGAAACGCATGAGCCACTATCAGAATTTTAAGACCGTAATCTACTGCACGTCGCAGTCGATGGTGAACATTTCGCCCGAGAGCCTGCAGCGGCAGATCGATTTCTTCCAGAAGTACGTGGGGGTGGACAAGGTTTACCTCGAACCCTACCGCGACGACTGCCTCATCCCCCGTGAGCAGCTGCACCGCTGCAAGGAGATCTTCCACAAAAACGGCATTGAGGTCGCGGGCGGCATCACCACCACCATCGCCGGGCAGGGCGAGCAGGACGCTGGACGCCAGCGCCTGTTCAATACCTACTGCTACTGCAACGAACGTATGCGCAACCATCTGAAGGAGACGGTGGAATTCATCGCGTCGGAATACGACGAATTCATCATCGACGATTTCTTCTTCACCAACTGCACCTGCGACGACTGTCGCGCGGCCAAGGGCGAGAGATCCTGGGAGGAGTTCCGCTTGGATTTGATGCGCGAGGTCTCGGAAAACCTGATCATCAAGCCTGCCAGGGCCGTCAACCCCAACATCAGGATCACCATCAAGTTCCCCAACTGGGCGGAGAGCTATCAGGAGGCGGGCTACAACCCCGGCCAGCAAAAGGATTTGTTCGACCGCATCTACACGGGCACGGAAACGCGCCATCAGCTGCACACGGATCAGCACCTGCCCCGGTACCTGAGCTATTCGCTGATGCGCTACATGGAGAACCTCGCCCCCGGCCGGAACGGAGGCGGTTGGTTCGATCCCTATCAGTGTTATCCCATCGACGCATACCTGGAGCAAGCTTACCTGACGGCGCTGTCCCGCCCGCGCGAGATGATGATGTTCTGCTGGGGCAGCCTGTATAAGAACAAGCTGATCACCCCGATGGGCTTCCAGCTGCAGCAGCTGGACGAGATGCTGTCCAAAGCGGGCGGCTGCGCGGGGCTGCCCTGCTACCTGCCCGTCAACGCGCAGGGCGAGGACCATGTGGAGGACTATCTGGGCATGGCGGGCATACCGTTTGAGGGCGTGCCGGAATTTCCGGATCGGGCCAAGGCGGTATTCCTGACCGTGCAGGCGCTCAAGGACGAGCGCATACTGGACAAGCTCGAAGCCTATGTTGCCGCGGGCGGCAAGGCCATTGTGACCTCCGGCTTTGTGCGGGAGGCGCTGGGCAAGGGCATTGAGCGCATGACCTCCATCCGCTACCGCGGCCGCAGCATGCAGGCCACGCAGTTCCTGTCCGAGCCGCTGACGGGCTGGGGCAGCGAGCTGTCCCGCAGCGCCGAGCCCATCGCCTTCCCCGTGCTGGAGCACCGCAACAACACCACCTGGGCGCTGGCCAAGGCCTTTGGCGGCGACGAGAGCTACGGCATCCTGCTGCGCGACACCTATGGCCGCGGCCAGCTCGTCACGCTGGCGGTGCCCGACGCCATTTCGGACATCCGCAAGCTGCCGCAGACCGTGCTCACCCGCATCCGCGCGGAACTGACGCAGGGCGACGTCTATCTGGACGCGCCGGCGCAGATTTCGCTCTTCACCTACGACAACGACGTGTTCTGCGTCTACCCTTACGCCTGCGACGGCTGCGCGGCCCAGCGCATCCGCGTGCGCGTGCGCGGCATCGCCAAGGCGCTGCGCAATCTGTCCAACGAGCGCTGGAGCGTTCAGCCCCTGTACACCACGCGCAGCGAGACGGTGTTCGAGCTGATGACGCTGCCCGGCGACTGGGCGTTCTACGCCATCGACTGGGCGGAAAACCGGGACGGCGAGGCGGAAGAGGAACTGGTCGGCTCCGCGCCGCACGAATTCGAAGACTAATCCCATTGCGCATGCAAAAGGCCTTGCCGCCCCGTTGGAGCGGCAAGGCCTTTGTCTATGCTGCGGTTTATGCGGCTCAGGCTTTTCTTTTGTTTGAGTCCAGCACGCCCAGCAGAGCGGCCAAGGCGCCGTAGAGCACGCCGGCGATGGGCCAGGCGATCCAGGCCCTGCTCCAGGCGTTGCCGCTAAAGCCCCAGGCCAGGAACACGGCCGTCGCCACGAGCCAATAGATGGAGCTCAGCGCGCCCATACGGCTGCGTCCCCGCTTGGCGGCGCGGGTGTAGTCGCCCTGCTGCAGCAGCTTTTGCAGGCTCTCCCACGGAATGCCCACGCGGACAAAGAGATACACGCCCACGGCGCACATGAGCAGCGTCAGACACACCGCGCAGATGACCGCAAAGCCGTTTTCCGTCAGCATCGCCACCAGAAACAACGGCACGGCGGCCAATATGCACAGGCAGGTGGCGACGGCGTTGACCCGCGTGCGCCGGGGCCGCATTTCCTCCTGAAGGCTGCGCGCCTTTTGCAGGACTTCGTCGTCGGGCGCGATGTCTTCCGTTTCCAGATACTCATACTTTTCCACGCGGCCGCGGCAGGTGATGAACACCGCGACGGCCAGCGCCGCGATCACGAGCAGCGCGCACAGGCCGGCGCCGGCGGCGGCGTTTTCCGATAGAGCGATCAGCTTTCCATCCGAGGCCGCGGCGAGCAGCAGCAGCGGGATGGCCGAGACGATGCAGGCAAACACGCCGCCGGCCACGCGCGGCGCGGTGGCGCGCTTGGCTTCCAGAAAGCCCTCCGCCTCCTGCAGGGTGACGCGGCGGGCGCGACGCTCCTCCGTCTCCCCGGAGGCCTGCATCGGAGGCTGTTCCAACTCGTCCCTTAAAAGGTAATCGGTGCACACGCCGAACAGCTCGCTCATGCGCACAATGCGCTCCAGGTCCGGGGCGGACTGCGCGCCCTCCCACTTGCTCACCGACTGACGCGTCACATCCAGCTGCTCCGCCAGCTCCTCCTGCGACCAGCCCTTGGCCTTGCGCAGCGCGATGATCTTATCCGCTAAAATCATGGTCTCAACTCCTCTTATCTTGCATTCCGGTGCTTCCACCGTTGCCAAGAGTATAGCGATTCCGCCGGTTGCGCGCCAGCAACCGCGCCATTCAATGTGTCACCCGGCGGTTGCGTTTGCCGCAATTGCGCGATTTTGGGAGCATTCAATCGTCCGGCTTCGGGCCCAGTTCCTCGATGAGCTTCTGCAGATCGTCCGTGGCGTTGGGCTTGCCGAAGGCCTCCTGCGCGCTGCGCATCAGCTGCAGGCGGCGGGGGCTGCTCAGCAGCTGCCACACCACCTGATCCACCGGCAGGTACTTGCCCGTGCGCATGGCCATGCCGTGGTTGGTCAAAAAGTCCATGTTGCGATCCTCCTGGCCGGGGATGGGGTTTACGAGCACCATGGGCAGGCGCTTGGCGATGGTCTCGGAGACGGTCAGGCCGCCGGGCTTGGTGACGATCAGGTCGGAGGCGCTCATCAGCACGTCCACGATGTCGGAATAGCCCAAGACCGTCAGCCGCTTGACGGTGAGCAGAGCATCCAGCCGGTTCCTGAGCTTTTCGTTGGAGCCGCACACCACGATCATCTGGAAATCCAGCGGCAGGGTGTCCAGCCGTTCGATGGTGTCCACGACGTTTCCATGGCCCATGGAGCCGCCCATGATGAGCACGGTGGGCAGATCCGGAACGCCCACCTGCGCGCGGGCGGCCGTCTGGTCGAGCACGGCGTTAAAGCGAGGGCTGATGGGGATGCCGATGGGTCGGATGATGCGCTCGGGCATGCCGGCCTGCACGATGCCGTAGGTCAGCTGCTCCGAGGGGGTGACCAGCGCGTCCAGTTCGGCCCCCTTCCAGTAGGGGTGAAGCGTATAGTCCGTAACAATGCCGATGCGCGGCGCGCCGCAGCGGCCGAGCTTGTGCACCGACGAGGAGATCTGCGCCGCGCAGGGGTGCGAAGAGACCACGACGTCCGGCCGGAAGCTCTCGTAGACGTCAAAGAGGCGCTTGCACAGCGTATCGGACATCTTGCGGGTGATCTCGACGGTCTTGGGCATATCCCGCTCGGCGCGCTGCATGGTGTTGTAGGCCACGCCAAACACCTTGGGCGTGTGCGCCACGGTCTGGCGGTAGCCCTTATCCACCACCTCGCCAAAGAGCGGTTCAATGTAATCAAAGGTATCCAGCAGCTTGCAGCTGTGCCCCAGCTCCTCCATGCGCTGCATGATGCCGCGCGCCGTCTGGTTATGCCCCTGCCCTGCGGTTACGGATAGAAACAGTATGTTCAAGGCTTTTTCCCCCTTTTTCCCTATTCTGACCCTGCTTGGGCCGCTTCAGGCGACGGCGTTGCCCGAAAGCAGCAGCCTGCGAACCTCGCCTACCAAATATAACGAGCCACAGACCAAGATGATGTCGCCTGGACCCGCACTTTGTTTTGCGGCGCACAGCGCGGACCGGGTATCCGGCAGGGCCTGGACGGGCGCGCCGGTGCGCTCGCGGTAGAGCGCGGCTAAATCCTGGGCGGGCATGGCGCGGGCCATGCGCTCGGGACGCACGCACAGCACGGACGCGGCCAGCGGCGCAAAGGCGTCCACCGCATGGGCGACGTCCTTATCCGCCATCATGCCCGTCAGCAGCAGGATGCGGCGACCGGACAGGCAGGCGCGCGCGTAGTCGGCCAGGGCGGCCGCGCCCTGGGGATTGTGGGCGCCGTCGAGCAGCACGTTGTCCATCCACTCCAGGCGGCCGGGCCAGCGGGCGGCCGCAAGGCCCTGCGATATGGCCGCGGCGGGGATGCAATGGCCGTCCATCAGCGCGCTGACGGCGGCCAGGGCGGTCACGGCGTTGTCCACCTGATGGCGGCCGCACAGGCAGATGGCGAACTCCTGGCGGCGGATGTGCGGAAACGCGGCGGCAAAGCGCGCGCCGCGCTCGTCCAGCCGCACGTCCGAAAGCGGAACCTCAGCGCAGTCGAACAGCGGGGCGCGCTTCTCCCGGCAGATGCCCTCGATCACGCCGCGCACGCGGGGATCCTGCCGCTGCAGCACGACGGGCACGCCTTTCTTGATGATGCCGCCTTTTTCGGCGGCGATTTTCTCGATGGTATCGCCCAGCACCTTCATGTGGTCCAGGCCGATGCGGGTGACGACGCACACAGCGGGGTCGAGCACATTGGTGGGATCCAGCCGGCCGCCCAGCCCCACCTCGACGACGGCCCAATCCACCTTCTCCTCGGCAAACCAGCAGAACATCAGCGCGGTGCCGATCTCAAAGACCGTGGGGAAGCCCTCGCCGCTCTCCTCCATCGCGCGGACCTCTTTTTCGATGCGGGTGGTCAGGCGGGCGACGGTTTCATCCGGAATCTCGGCGCCGTCCACACGCATGCGCTCGTTGTAGCGCATCAGGAAGGGCGAGGTATACAGGCCCACTCTGGCGCCGGCGGCGCGCAGCATGCTGTCGATGAAGGCGCAGGTGGATCCCTTGCCGTTGGTGCCCGCGACGTGGATGCAGCGCAGTCCTTTGTGCGGATCGCCCAGGCGGGCGAGCAGGCGGGTCATGTTCTCCAGACCCACCTTGACGCCCTTGCCGTACTTTCCATGGATGTATGCGACGGATTGCTCGTAATTCACTTGTTCATTCCTCCAGAGCCGGCCAAATGGCCTGCGCTACCAGTTTAACCAAAAAGGCATGGAAATGCAAGTCCCGGGACGCAGCAGAAAAGCGCAGGCCGGACGGCGCTGCGCTTGGGGGTTCATTCTTTGCAAGACTGCGATGGAGCGGTTCAATTCTGGCCCAGGGGCTTTTCAAAGACGGCGACCTTGGGCATGCGCGGGGTGATGTCCATCTGGGAGCCGGGGATGTATTCGACGCCATCGACGCGGGAGAGGAAGTCGGAAGCGTCGGCGACGTTCACCGTAAGGCCGGGGGTCTTGTAGTGCATGGGGATGACGGTGCGGGGGCGTACCTGGGCGGCGATGGCCGCGGCGGTCTTCCCGTCGATGGTGTAGTTGCCGCCCACGGGGATGAGCAGCACGTCCGCGCCCTCCAGCGCGCCCAGCACGCTGTGATCCGGCATGCAGCCCAGGTCGCCCAGGTGGGCGATGGTGATGCCGTCCATGGTGATCAGATAGACGATATTGCCGCCGCGCTTGGCGCCCTGCGCGTCGTCATGGGAGGTATTGTAACCCATGACGGCGACATCCGCCACCCTGTGCATGCCGACGCCGTCCACCACGGCGGGCTCGCCGCCGACGGCCCCCGCCGCGTTGTGGTCGAAATGGCCGTGCGACACCGTGACGATGTCCGCGCGCACCGGGGGGAAGGCAAGGCCGATGCCGCCGAAGGGATCGGTCACAACGGTCTTGCTGCCGACGATGCGGAAGCTGGAATGTCCAAGCCACTGTATTTTCATGGGTGTATTCCTCCGTTTCTGGGGTAAAGGATGGGATCATGGGCGAGGAGACGCCCTGCGACGAGGGCGAGCGCCGAGTGACTCCGGCCGGTGCGCAGCGCGCAGGCGTACTGCCGCGCCAGCAAGGGCTGCAGCTGCCGGGCGGTACGGCGGCAGCGGGCAGGATCGCCGTCCAGGTCCAGCGCGAGGCGGGCCAGCAGCGGGCAATCCATCTCATCGGGCACAAAGCCGTAGGTGAGGATCTGATAGAGCAGCGTATGCAGCGGGTCGGCCGACGGTTCAGGCAGCGCCCGCGGCGGGATATCCGCCCGCAGCGCCTGCAGCAGCGCGGCGTCGCGCACGGTGACAAAGAGCGTGCTTCCGCTGCGGCGGGCGGTGAACTGCGCCTGATCGGGCAGCGCAGCCTGCGTATAGACGCGAAAGTGCCCCGCCGAATAGGGCGCGGGCAGCGGCACGGGGCGCGCGCCGTCCAGCAGACGGGAAAGCTGCGCCGCCCAGGCGCATAGTTCCGGGCTCATGCCCGAGGCCGGAAGGAGACGGTCACGCGGTTGAGACCCACGTATTGATTCTGCACGTGCATGTGATACTCCAGCTCGATGTGCCCCTTGCCGCCGCCCATGGTGTACACCACCCGGGTGGGCAGCGCCTCCATGTCCAGCCGGCCAAAGGGGGTATGGTAGGTGCTGACGTATTTGCAGCCCTGCTTGAGGACGAGCTTCATATTGGATTCGCCTTCGCGCGAGAGCATCACGGTGTCGCCCTTCATCTCGATGCTGGCCGAGCCGGTCAGGCCCAGGTTGCCCGACTCCTCGTACTCCAGCACGGCAGAGTCGGCGGTCTTGCGCAACGTGGCCTCCGTGGTCAGCTCCACGACCTCCTCCTGCCCGTCCTCCTGCACCTGCGTGGAGGTCATTTGCAATAGGATTCTCTGATCGTCCATGGCGTCCTCCTATGACGTACTGCACTGCGTTTCAGGCCCGAAAACCTCGAAATATAGGGTAAACCATCGCCGAAAAAATAGCAATACACTTCCCAAACTCTTTACAAAATTCCACGATGCAAAACAAATGTTGCCTGTCCCCTTGCGCGCGGGCGGAGATTGGGGTAAACTTAAGGCAAAGAACGCAACAGAAGTTGGGAGGAAGCATTCATGAAAAAAGTTCTTCGGGCGCTGTCCATCGGCGCAATGGCGCTGCAGGGGGCGGCGCTGCTGGTCTTTCTGCTCACGGTGGCGTTGCAGCGGCAGTTGATGTCCCTGATGTCCTATTCGCCGGAGATGCTGTCGTACTTCATCTTTCCCGGCGTGCAGACGGTATATCTGCTGCTGGTGACAGCGGTCATTGTGGCCATCGGCGTCTCCACCCTGGCGCAGGGGCGCTCCATCTGGGCGGAGATCGTGGGCATCGTGATGCTGGCGGTGGTGTGCACGCTGTTCTACCGCGTGGGCGTGCAGGCCGAGATCCGGCTGTTCGCCGCGCCGCGCGGCGCGACCTATCTGGCCGCCTACAGCACGCTGCAGGCGCTGACGGGCATCGCGAACAGCATCTCCGGGCTGGCCTCGTCTCTGGCGTTGGTGGCCTGCGGCATGAGCATCGCGGAAAAAAAGCTGGCGCCGCGGGCATGACAAAATGAGCGAGCTCAAAAAAGAAGGGGGGTCGTGCGGCGCTGCACAGCCCTCCTGATTTTACATGGGCCAGAGGACGTTTTTAGGGATATGCACTCCTGCCGGCCCGCAAAAGCGGTCAGGATATCCTGGAGAAGGTTCGAAGGAGCCGCGCCCTTTCCTGTTCAATCCGCAGCTGCGTGCGAATCTTTCCGCAACCCGCCAAAGAAGAGACTTCACCTTTGGCGCTACAAAACCTGTTCTCCATCTTCCCCCGCCACGATCTGCAGGATGTCCTGCGTCTGGCCCGTGACGGCGTCCAGGTACACCAGATAGCCCTGGCCCTCATGCTCGCCGCGCACCTCGTAGCAGTAGATCTCCTGCCCGTTGCGCGGAATGAGCACGGGGCGCACGCTGCTGACGTCCAGGGAGTGGATGAGCGCCAGCGCCTGCTGCTCGGTCATGGCGTCGGCGGGAAAGGCGCGGGGCACGTGATTGCGCAGATAGTTGTTGCTCTCCGTGCCGATGACCAGACCGCTCTCGAGCGAGACCTGCACCTTGACCAGATCGGGATAGAGTCGCACGCCGTCCTGCACGGGCACATAGTTGAAGGTGACCATGCCAAAGCCGATCTGGTAATAGGCGGGCTCGACGGGGCCGTACTGGCGGGTGCGCAGGAAGTCCTCGGCGCTTTGGCGGCAGGCCTCCAGCGTGTGATTGGCGCCGCCGGGGGAGAACTCGGGCATCATCAGCAGCACGTGGCCGCCGGTCTTGGTCACCTGCAAATGCAGCACGCCGGCATCGGCGGTGTCCACGCGCACACCCCAGCAGGGGATCTCCCCCTCCAGGCTCTGCTCGGCCTCCACGCTCGTGACGCGGCCGTCTCCCACGTAGCTGCGCGCGATGGCAAGCGCCGCCTGCTCGTCGATGCGCTCGACGCCCAGCGCGCGCGGCGGGGTCTTGGAGGCCTGGGAGAACGCGCCGTCATAGATGAGCTGCGGCACGGGCGAGGTGGGGTTGGCAAAGGCGGCGTAGGGGTCGGGGGAATCGTCGGGCGGCGACTGCGCGCTGAGCAGCGAGACATTGGCCACCTCGCCTACGTCCAGCGTGCGCACGGTGCGGTTGAGCGAGCGGCACCGCTCCAGCAGCACGCCCAGCTGCGCCTCCTCCTCGGGGGTGATGCCGCCGCCCTGCGCCACCCGGCGCATCAACGCGCCGGAGTACTCCGACAGGCGGTTGACAAAGGCCAGCACCTCCTCCATGCTCTCGTGGCCGCCGGGCAGCGCCGCAAGATCCCGCGCCGCGCCGTCCGCCTGGCGGTAGAGTTCGCTCAGCAGCAGCACGTCCTCCCGGGCGCCGTCGGAAACCGCCAGCTTGTCCAGCTTGATCTCCATGTCGCCCATGCCCCCCACCAGCTCGTAAAAGGAGCGCTCCAGCATGCTGCGCAGGTGCAGGCGGTAGGCGCGCCGCTGCACGCTGGCCACCACGCCCCAGACGAGCGCCGCCGTCAGCACCGCGGCCAGCAGACCGATGACGAGATTTTTATTGCGCTTTTCCACACGCTTTCCCTCCCTATTTGGCAAAATAGTGCTTGCCGATGACCGTCATCACCGTGCGCGAGTAGATCCAGGAGGACGTGGCGCGCCCGGGGTTGTAGTAATAGATGCAGCCGCCCGTGGGATCCCAGCCGTTCAGCGCGTCCTGCGCGGCGCGCAGGGCCTGGGCGTCGGGCGCGAGGTTGATCTGGCCGTCCGAGACCGCGTCAAAGGCGCCGGACTGGTAGATGACGCCCGAGACGGTGTTGGGGAAGGAGGCGTGCGCCACGCGGTTGAGCACCACGGCCGCCACCGCGACCTGCCCCAGGTACGGCTCCCCTCTCGCCTCGCCGTAGACCAGCCGGGCCAGCAGGTCCACATCGGTGTTGCGCACGGCGGAGGCCTGCTCCGCAGTGCTGATGCCCAGCGCCGCCAACGTCGCCTCGCCCGCCACGCCGTCGGCTTCCAGCCCGTTCTTGCGCTGAAAGAGCACCACGGCGTCGTAGGTATCCTTGCCGAACACGCCGTCGGCCGCGGCCTTGAGATATCCCCATTTCTGCAGCTTCTGCTGCACCTGCGTCACCAGCTGCCCGCGGCTGCCCCAGTAGACGGCGGTCTGCGCCCAGGCGGTGCGCAGGGTCAGCGCCGTCAGGCACAGCAGCAGCGCCAGTGCGATTCTACGCTTGCTTGCTCGCATTTTCCCTCTCCTTCTTCATTGCCTTGAGCCATTTGAGGAAGCTGGACTCGAACCGGACGCCGCTTGGAGCGACGTCCTGGCCGGAAAAGCAGAGCGGGGGGTACATCACGCACCACCAGTTGTGCCCGGCGGCTTCGCCCAGCTCGACGCGCAGCGCGGTATACGCGCCCGCGGGCACCAACTGTCCGCCGTAGACCCGATCCGGGAAATCGAACACGCCAAAGCGCACGCGCACGGGATAGTCATAGCCCGCCTGCCGCACCACGCGCCGGGCGACCTGCTGGGCGACGGGCAGGCTGCGCTGCACCAGCTGTACGGCCTGCTGCGCCGACGGAACGCCCGACAGCGCCGGGGTGAAGGTCTCCAATATGGCGTCGCGCACCTTGAGCTTTACGGCCTGCTGCTCGTCGGTATCGTCGTTTGCCAGGATGTGAATGCGCAGCAGCTGCCCGCTGCGCACGGCGCGCTGCAGGTCGGTGGGATGGGCGGCGCCCATGGCATAGAGCGCGGACGCGCACACGGCAAAGCACAGCAGCAGGATGATCCAGCGTTTCACATTTCCTCAGCTCCTCTCCTGCCCTGTAGCATGGACCACACGCCCCCGGTTTATACGGTCTGCCGTAAATTATCCTCCGCCCTCTCTTTCCTCCCTTCGACAGGTTCTGTTTTCATACGGGTTCGATCCCTTTTATTCTACACATTTTGATACTTAAAGTATAATTTCGTGGATCATCGTCAAAACACGTCAAAGCATTTCCCTGGAAACTGTCTTCCGCCGCAAGAACTGAAAAAATGCCTGTAAATGGCGTAATTTTTTCTATGATTTTGAAAATTTTAGATTGACTGCGTCCGAATATTGTTCTAAAATAATCTTAAACAAAGCACAGTGCCTAGAGAATTCCGTGGTTAAAACACTACTCTAAGTATCACTTTCTCATTGAGAATTCTCTATACGCTCATCAGCTTTTTAACATTGAGGAGGAGTCGCAGATGGATAAGAGGATTCGTGTACTGATCGTCGATGACAGCGAAGCGGCGCGCGAACTGCTGGGCGCTGCGCTGCGCGAAAAAGAGGATATCGAGATCGCGGGAAGCGTGGAGAATGGACTGGAAGCGCTGGAGGCACTGCGCGCGGGCGATGTGGACGTCATGCTGCTGGACATGGTGATGCCAAAGCTGGACGGCTTCGGCGTGCTGAGCGGTCTGAGGCGCCTGGAGGGAGTGCGCAAACCGCGCATCATCGCTGTCACCGCGCTGGTGCGGGACGATTTCATACAGCGCGCCGTGGCGCTGGGCGTTGATTACTACATGCTCAAGCCCTTTGACCCGGAAAACGTATACGCACATATCCAGGAGTTGGTGCGCCCCGACGATCCATCCGCGTGCATGGCGGTGCGCGCCCCGCAGGCCTCGTCCTGTTCCATGGACGAGCGCATTGCAAACATCTTCCTGTCCATGGGCATACCGGCGCACATCAAGGGCTATCACTACCTGCGCGAGGCCATCAAGCTCGTGGTCAGCGACCGGGAGATGATCAACGCCATCACCAAAGACCTCTATCCCACCGTGGCGCTGACCTTCGGCACCACCTCCTCCAAGGTGGAGCGCGCCATCCGCCACGCCATCGACGTGGCCTGGAACCGCGGGCAGATGGAGAACATCAACCTGCTGTTTGGCACGCGGATCTACGTCAAGCACGACAAGCCCACCAACGGCGAGTTCATCGCGATGATCGCCGACCGGCTGGCCATTGAGCAGAGCGCATAAACGCCCGCGCCGCGCCATATACATGTGCCAAGCATTCCAAAGGCTGCTTCATGGTTAAGGAGGGCTTTGCTTATGGCAGGCAGATTGCTCAAGGAAAACAGATGGATCGAGGGCGCGGTGGGACAGGGCAGCGCGCAGGCGCAGGCCGCAGCTGCGGCGATGCTCTCCGGCGGGGACCGCGATGTGACGGTGGTGTGCGTGCGCGCCCGCCCCACCCTGTCCTCCTGCGAGGTGCAGACGGACGGCGTGGCCGTGCAGGGCATGGTGGACTTTACCGCGCTATACCTGACGCAGGAGGGCGAGCTTGGGCAGCGCGGCGCGCAGGCGGGCTTTACCGCGGTGCTGCCCGTGCCCGGCGCGGGGCCGAAAATGCGCGCCCGCGTGCTGACGACGGTCGTCGAGGAGACGGCGAGCGAGCAGGGCGGCCGGCTGGAGCTGTCCGCGCTGCTGCAGCTGGAGGGCCTGGTGACGCAGGGCGCCGAGCGCCCGCTGGCGCGGGACATCCAGGCTGACGGCGAGATGGCGGTGCGCACCGCGTCGCTGCCGCTGCTGCGGCCCGCCGTGCACGGACAGACCAACCTGGCGGTGGCGGAAAACTTTCCGCTAAACGACGAGAGCTTTACGCGCGTGGCGCTGGCCGAGGCCCGACCCCAGGTGCAGCAGGTGCTGCCCGGCGACGGCGTGGTGGAGATCACGGGCGAGGTGGCGGTGGACAGCCTGCTGGCGGGCGCGGACGCCGCAGCCCCGGTGGGCTGGCAGCGCGAGGTGCTCCCCTTCTCGGTGGAGGTCACAGACGACGGATTCACCGCGGAAATGCAGGTGACGGCCACGGCGCGGGTGCGCGACCTGGTCAGCGAAGTGGTGTTCAACGCCGACGACGGTCAGGAGGGCAATCTGCACATCGAATACGTGCTGGAGGTGGCGGCCGACGGGCTGACGGGCGCGGATGTGCAGGTGCTGGCCGACGCCTATCCCCTGTCCGCGGAACCCTTTTCCGTCAAGACCGCGCAGGTGGAGTTCCTGCGCGCGATGGATACGCCCCAACAGCAGCGGCCGGTGACCGCGCAGCTGGAGCTGCCCGCGGACGCGCCGGTGCTGCAGACGCTGGTGGGCGCCTTTGTCTCCCCGATGGCGCTGGACGCTGCGTCCGGCGACGACGGCGTGCAGGCCGAGGGCCTGCTGCGCGTGGCGCTGCTCTACCGCGCGCCGGGCCGCGAGGGGCTGGCCTGCCACGTGCAGGAAGTGCCCTTCAGCGCCGAATATGACGAAATTCCCTCCGGCGCGCAGGCGTGGCGCATGGAAATCACGGGCGCACAGGCCGAGCGTCAGTCGCCCACGCAGGCGCAGGTGCAGGCGGAGCTGCGCCTGGAGGCGCTGCACGCGCGCAGCGGCAGCGGGCAGGTGATGGAGGACATCTCCTTCGAAGGCGAGCCGGTTTCCCTACCTGCGGGCGCGGTGCTGTACTATCCCGAGCCCGGGCAGACCGCCTGGGACGTGGCGCGGCGCTACCGCATCTCCGAGGAGGCTCTGCGGGCGCGCAATCCCGACGGAAAAGCGCCGCTGCTCGTCTACAGGCGCTTGACCGAGTTTTAGCAGTTGTGGTATGCTCTTTCCTGACGAGATGACATACGAGGGAGAGAGCGGTTGTGCTGGAATACAGTTTGCAGGCGCGGGCAAAGGTGAACCTGACGATGGATGTGCTGCGCAGAAGGCCGGACGGCTATCACGAGGTGGACCTGCTGATGCAGTCCGTGAGCCTGTGCGACACGCTGACGGTGCGGCAGAGCGACGCGTTGGAGCTGTCCATTGAGGGGAATCTGCCGGTACAGGAGGATAATCTGGTGCTGCGAGCGGCGCGGCTGCTGGCACAGGATGCGGGCATTGAGCCGCGCGCGCGGCTGCATCTGGTCAAGCGCATCCCGGTGGCGGCGGGTCTTGGCGGCGGCAGCGCGGACGCGGCGGCGGCGCTGATGGGCTTAAATCGCCTGTGGGGGCTGGAAAAGCCGCAGCAGGAGCTGCTCCGACTGGGCGCGCAGCTGGGGGCCGACGTGCCCTTCTGCATCGCGGGCGGGTGCTGCCGGGCCACGGGCATCGGCACGGATCTGCAGCGGGCGGACAGCCGTCTTAAACTGCACCTGGTGATCGTCAAGCCCTGCGAGGGGCTGCTGACGCGCGAAATCTTCGGCTCGCTGGTGCTGGACGGCTACACGCAGCACCCCGACACGCCGGGCGCGCTGGCCGCGGCGCGGGCGGGCGACGTGGACGCGTTGATCCGCTGCATGGGCAACGTGCTGGAGGGCCCAGCGATGGCGCGGCGTCCGCGAATCGCGCAGGCCATCGGCGAGCTGAACCAGCTGGGCGCGCTGCACGCGCGCATGTCGGGCAGCGGCTCGGCGGTGTTCGGGCTGTTCCGCTCGCAGGAACAGGCGGCCCAGGCGGCGCTGCTGCTGCGCAGGCGGTATGCCGAATGCTTCGCCGTCCAAAGCGTG
>DKYK01000055.1:18217-19681 GCA_002492415.1 Christensenella sp. UBA7102 | reverse complement strand
ACGGTTCATGGCATCCTGCACGTTGTTGACGGCGGCCCACTGAGACTCGAGCTCAGCAGGAACGACGTAACGGAAGCCCAGAGAGGGATGCATCTTAGCATCAGCAGCGTAATCCTGCAGGATCTGGTTCTTCTCAGGATCTTCCTTCGTGGTCACATGCTGAAGCGCGGTGTTGCCCATGGTCCACGCGGCACCATGAGCGCCGTACCACTGAGGATCGGTGACCTCAACGCGGCCGTCCTCGGCGAACGTCCACATCTCCTCGGGCACGCCGAAGAGCATCATGTCGAGCAGGTTGGAGTCGGAGTGCATCAGGTTGATGTACTTCATGGCCTTGACAGGATCCTCGGAAGAAACCGGGATACCCAGCATGGAGCCGCCCGCATGGGTGGTGACGCAAACTTTATCCTGGCAGTAGATCTCGCCAACGTTCAGATCCAGGTTACCAGAAGCAATGACCAGCTCCTGCGCCTTGATGTTGGTGCCCTTCAGAGGAGCGGACTGGAACAGCCACTGGCCGGCCGCCCACTCGGGAGAAGTCGCAACGTCGAAGGTAGACAGGGGGGAGTCGGGATGGACGTAGCCAGCCTGCATCCACTTGTACATGGTCTCAACATGAGCCTTGTCAATGTCGGTCTCCCAGACAGAGTAGAAGGTCTCATCGAAGTTGCCATTCTCATCGGGGTCCTGCTTCTGAGCGATCAGGTTGCCGTTCAGACCATTGACCTGGTTGGGGACCCAGGGCTCATCGCCCCAGCCGCCATCGCTAAGGTAAGGGTACTGCTCGGGATGCAGCTCCTTGAACTTCGCGCAGTAGGGCTCGAAGTCCTCCAGGCGGGTGATGGTGGAAGGATCCATGCCAACCTCAGCAGCGGCATCCGCGTTGTAGATGTAACCCATGGGAACGCACAGTTCCTTGTTGGTGGGCACGGCGTAGTTGACGCCCTCAAACTGAGTACCGGTGACAAACGCGGGGTTCAGGCTGCTCAGGATGTCCTGGCCGTAGAGCTCCAGCAGGTTGCCGTACTCACCGTTGTCGTCGTTCAGGGGAGTGAACAGGTTCATGGTGACGGAGCGGACGTAGGACTTCCAGTCAGCGGTAAAGATGATATCGATCTTCTCGCCGGACTGCAGGGCGGTCAGCGCCTTGTTGTCCCAGTCGCCCCAGCTGATGATGTTGAACTCGACGTTCGCACCGATCAGGGGCTCAATGTAAGCATTGATAGCGGCCTCAACCTGGGGACGAACGGAAGTATCCTGGTTGCCGATCATGTAGTAGGTCAGCGTGTAGATCTCGCCGTTATCAGCAGGAGCTGCGGGGTCGTCAGTCGCAGGCTCGTCGGTCGCAGGCGCATCCGTTGCGGGCGCGTCGGCAGACGGCGCGGGAGTCTCGGTCTTTGCGCAGGCGGTCATCGCGAAAACGAGAACCAGAGCCAGCAGCAAAGCTACGATCTTCTTGGTCAT
>DKYK01000055.1:0-17971 GCA_002492415.1 Christensenella sp. UBA7102 | reverse complement strand
CAAAGCTACGATCTTCTTGGTCATTGTCTTTTCCTCCTTTAAGTTTTACCCGGGCTTCCATCAGCATGGAACCTCAGGCAGTTCATTAGACTGATATAATATAGCACATAAAATTTCACAATGCAATACTTGTGCGGATTTTTTCTCTCCCAATTTTTTGTGCGGTATATCTATATTTCGACCATCCGATTTGCACTCTATATCTAAATATCGACATATAAAATGAGTAT
Organism: Christensenella sp. UBA7102; assembly: GCA_002492415.1. GTDB lineage: Bacteria > Bacillota > Clostridia > Christensenellales > UBA1750 > Spyradocola. Next base: position 17,741 of record DKYK01000055.1, on the reverse strand, counting down.
ACATACCCATTTCATCTCGTATAGGTATCGAGTTTACTTATGTTAATATCATATTTATATTATGCCAATAAAGAATCCGTTCATTAACAGAAAAAAAGTGATTGTTATTCTGAACGCAAAAAAGAACCCGGATGAACGATTTTTTTCATCCGGGTTCCCTTTAGCTATTGACGATAGCCGTTTCGTCTGTAAACTTACTCGCCCTTCGTAGCCTTCCAAGCGTCGTACTGGGCCTGCACATCAGCCTTGATGTCGTCCAGACCAGCGTTCTTCAGGTCGGTAATGTACTGGGGCAGCGCGGTGGCGGGATCCACAGAACCGGTCAGCAGCGCACGGTTCATGGCATCCTGCACGTTGTTGACGGCAGCCCACTGAGACTCGAGCTCGGCGGGAACGATGTAACGGAAGCCCAGAGAGGGGTGCATGACAGCGTCAGCAGAGTACTCGATGAGCAGGCGGTTCTTGTCAGGATCCTCGTTGGTGGAGGCATGCTGCAGGGAAACGTCGCCCAAAGTCCAGGCACCGCCGTGAGCGCCGTACCACTGAGGATCGATGACCTCAACGCGGCCGTCCTCGGCGAACTTCCACATCTCCTCAGGCACGCCGAAGAGCATCATGTCGAGCAGCTCGGTGTCGGAGTGCATCAGGTTGATGTACTTCATAGCCTTGACGGGATTCTCGGAGGAGACAGGGATAGCCAGCATGGAGCCGCCCGCATGGGTGGTGATGCAGACCTTGCCCTGGCCGTAGATCTCGTTGACCTTCAGATCCAGGTTACCGGAAGCGACGACCAGCTCGTTGCCCTTGGCGTTGGCGCCCTTCAGGGGATCAGACAGGAACAGCCACTGACCAGCCGCGAACTCGGGGCAGGTCTCGGGGTTGAACTGGGTCAGAGCAGAGTCGGGATGCATGTAACCAGCGTTGTTCCACTTGTACATCAGCTCAACGTGAGCCTTGTTCTCTTCGGTCTCCCACACGGAGTAGATGGTCTCGTCGAACACGCCGTCGATAGGATCGTACTTCTGAGCGATCAGGTTGCCGTTGAGGTTGGAAACCCAGCCGGCGACCCAGGGCTCATCGCCCCACGCGCCGCCGTTGAGGTAGGGGTACCAATCGGGATGCAGCTCCTTGAACTTGGCCATGTAGGGCTCCCAGTCCTCGAGCTTGGTGATGGAAGCGGGATCCAGGCCAACCTCAGCCGCAGTGGCTTCGTTGTAGATGAAGCCCATGGGAACGCACAGTTCCTTGTTGGTGGGAACGGCGTAGTTGACGCCCTCGAACTGAGTACCGGTGATGAACGCCGGGTTCAGGCTGGTCAGGATGTCCTGGCCGTAGAGCTCGAGCAGATTGCCATCCTCGCCGTTATCGTCGTTCAAGGGAGTGAACAGGTTCATGGTGACGGAGCGGACGTAGGACTTCCAGTCAGCCGTGAAGAAGATGTCGATCTCTTCGCCGGACTGCAGGGCGGTCAGCGCCTTGTTGTCCCAGTCGCCCCAGCTGATGATGTTGAACTCGACGTTCGCACCGATCAGCGGCTCGATGTGCTTGTTGATGGCAGCCTCAACCTGGGGACGGACGGAAGTGTCCTGGTTGCCGATCATGTAGTACTTCAGGGTGACGATGTCTCCCAGATCCTCAGCGGGCTCAGCGGGAGCAGCGGGGTCGTCAGTCGCAGGCTCGTCGGTCGCGGGCGCATCCGTTGCGGGCGCGTCGGCAGACGGCGCAGGAGTCTCGGTCTTTGCGCAGGCGGTCATCGCGAAAACGAGAACCAGAGCCAGCAGCAAAGCTACGATCTTCTTGGTCATAAGCGGTTCCTCCTTAATATTTGACTCACAGTCCCGAACAGCTCGTCCGTGCCATGAATCAGTGTAAACTCATTTTAGCACATCTTTTTTACATTTTCAATATATTTGTTAACTAAAATTCAGATATTTTTTCCAGATTTGAGTTGCCATCTCTGATTATCACGATAATTTTGGTATTTACGCTTACTAATCATTATTATACCATTGTTAATTGATTTTTCATTTGCTATATACATATAAGCATATATATGTAAATTCCAGCACAATAAAGCCGCTTTGCTTTCTGGTTTACATCTTGAACTTCATCTCAGCGCAACAGGCCTTCCGTCCAAGAAACGCGTCATATCCTGTTTATGCCGCCTCTTTCGGAATCCGACATAGTGTTTGTTTATATGAATTCTGTTTAGATTATCTTATGCAATATTTGTTAGATACATCTTCCATTCTTCTCTTTCCTTTATTTTTATTATATTTTCATCATGGATTCCGTTATATACATAGTGTATATCATATGATCATTTCACCGATCATTTTTTGATTCATATACTTCAAATAAAACGAAAAAAGCTGCCGCGCAAAAGCACGACAGCCGATGAAATTTTGCAGATTAGCCCTTGACCGCACCAATGGTCAGGCCCTTGACGAAGTACTTCTGGAAGAAGGGGTACGCAAGGCAGATAGGACCAACGGTGACAACCGCCATGGACATACGGAAGGTTTCGGAGGGCAGGTCTGCAATCTGGGTTGCCAGAGAGCCAACCGACGCCGCCATTTCCTTCAGGAAGCGGATAGAGTTCAGCGTCTGATAGATGGTGTACTGCAGATTGTAGTACTTGGCTTCGTCAACCAGCAGCATGCAGTTAAAGAAGTTGTTCCAAATGCCGATGGCCGCAAACAGCGCAACGGTGGCCAAGCCGGGGACGGCCAGAGGCAACACGATCTGCAGCAGCGTTCTCCATTCGCCGGCGCCGTCGATACGGGCAGACTCGATGACCGCCTCGGGGACGTTCGACTGGTAGAAGGTGCGCATGATGATGACCCAGTAGGCCGAGAAGGACAGCGGCAGGAACAATGCCCACAGCGAGTTGCCAATGCCCAAAATCTGACGGCAGACAACGTAGAAGGCAACCGTACCGGCGTTAAACAGCATCGTAAAGAAGCTCAGGAAGGTGAAGAAGTTCCTCCAGCGGAAGTCCCTGCGGGAGATGGGGTAGGCGTACAGGCCGACCGAGCACAGACACAGCAGGGTTCCCACGATGGTCGCGATGATGGTGTTCTTGTAGGCGGTGCCAATAACAGAGCCTCTGCTGAACAGATAAGTGTACGCGCGAATCGACCACTCCTGCGGCCAGAATCCGTAGCCATAGGTCTGCAGCGCCTGTTCATTGGTGAAGGAGGCGACAATAATGACCCACAGCGGGATAACGGTAATGACAACTGCCACGATCAGCAAAATATTGAGCAACGCATTCGCAGTCGGAGACAGGGCGTTCATATCCTTGTCTTTCTTGACGACTTTGATTTTCTTGGTATTTTCAGCCATGAATGGGATCCTCCTTTCTATTCGTCTCCACTTAGAACATTGCCATTTCAGGCGAAACCCTGCGCACGATCAGGTTGGTAGTCAGCACCAGCACAAAGCCGACGAGGGACTGGAAGAATGCGGCTGCCGACGCCAGACCGAGCTGCGCGCCCGTCTTCATGGTGTTGTAAACGTAAACGTCCAAAGTAGTGGAAACGTTCTTGAGAGGACCGGAGCCGTTGGGCAGCGAGTAGAACATATCGAAGTCGCCGTTGAAGATACGGCCGACTGCCAGGATCTGCAGCAGAACGATGGTGGGCACCAGCTGCGGCAGGGTGATGTGGCGAATCTGCTGCCACTTGCCCGCGCCGTCGATGGCGGCCGCCTCATACAGTTCCTGATCGAAGCCGGACAGCGTAGCCAGATAGATGATGGAATTGTTGCCCGTATACTTCCACATGTTGCAGAACACGAAGATGAAGGGCCAGTACTTGGGCTCGGAGTAGAAGTTGACAGTGGGCATGCCCAGAGAGGTGAAGATCTGGTTGAAAACGCCCTTTGCGGACACGAACGCGTAGACCAGGTACGCAACGACGATCCAGGAGATGAAGTAGGGCAGGAACAGGATGGTGTGGTACACCTTGGCCGCAATGCGGTTGTTCAGCTCGTTGATGATGATGGCCAGGCTCACGGACATCACCAGACCCAGCGACATGAACACCAGGTTGTAACCAACCGTGTTGCGCACAACCGTCCATGCGTCAGGCGACTGGAAGATGAACTTGAAGTTGTTCAGGGCCACCCACGGGTTGTCGATAAACAAGCTGTAGATGAACTTGTTCTGGATCCAGAAATCCTTCGGGGGTTTTGCCAGGGAGTAACGCTTGAAAGCAAGGATGATTGCGGGCATTGGCAGGTAGCTGAAGCAGAGAAGGAACGCCAAGCCGGGAAGAAGCATCGTCAGAAAAGCGATATGACGCTTTACTTCACCGGATCCCCACTTATCATGTTTCAGTGCCTTTGTCGTGCCGGACGACAGTGCGGTTTTTGCAGCCATTGTGTCTCCTCCTGTTCTTAGATGTTGACCGTGCCGTATAGCAAACGGACCTGTCAGCGGGGGCATTGCGTCCGTTTTCCTATCCGCGCGCACATGCCTGCAAGTAAAAAATAAATGCTCCGCAAAACGCCGCGCATGTACGACAGGTTTAGCGTTTACTCTTTACGGGCGGCTTGTGCTTCCGTCTTTGTTATTATAGCATCCTCTATTTACATTTACAATCCCTTTGTTAAGAAAAAATGTCAGTTTTTTTATTTGTTCTGCCACCTTTTTTTACCGTGGATTTGGCAACCTATCACAAAATAGTTGCGATTTCGGTACTAATTTTATCTAAAACAACACAGTCTTTTATATTTTCTGCATTCTAAATTTCGTGTTTTTCTTCATAATTCATTCTTGTTTTATTCGAAAGTTCCTCATTTTTCGACTTTTGATTTATTCTTGGATCATAATCTTTTTTGTATGAATTCGCCTTCTTTTTCATCCCATTCATGCAGGAAAACGGAAGAGATCGGGCGAACTTAATGTAGCATCAAAAGCTCAAGCAAGGGGGTCTGACCATGAACCTTACCACCACCAAGCTGCTCAACAGCGGCGCACGCATGCCCATCTTCGGCCTGGGCGTATTCCGCTCCAAGGATGGAGAGGAAACGTACAACGCGGTGCGCTGGGCGCTGGACGCCGGCTATCGTCACATCGATACCGCAGCGGTGTACGGCAACGAAGCGTCCGTCGGCCGAGCCATCCATGACAGCGGCATTCCCCGCGACCAGCTGTGGATCACCACCAAGCTGTGGAACAATGAGATCCGCGCCCACAATGAAGAGGCTGCTTTTGCCGAAAGCCTGAAGAAGCTGGGCACCGACTATGTAGACCTCTACCTCGTCCACTGGCCCGTGCGCGAAGAGGAGGGCTACCTGCGCGTCTGGGAGAAGATGGAACAGTTTAACAAAGAAGGTCGCGCCCGCTCCATCGGCGTGAGCAACTATCATGTGCACCACCTCGAGTCTCTGCTGCGCATCGCCAACGTCGTGCCCGCAGTGGATCAGGTGGAGTGTCATCCGGAGCTGACGCAGGTAGAGCTTGCGGACTTTTGCGCCGCGCACGGCATCGCCTTTGAGCCGTGGTCACCGCTGGGCGCGGGCAAGCTGCTGTCCGACCCCGTGCTTGCGCGCATCGCGGAAAAGTACGGCAAGACCACCGCGCAGGTCATCCTGCGTTGGGATATCCAGCGCGGCTTCATCAACATTCCCAAGTCCGTCCACAAGGAGCGCATTGAATCCAACACCCAGGTATTTGACTTTGCGCTGTCTGATGAAGACATGCAGAGCATCTTTGCGCTGAACAAAAACGCGCGCGTGGGCACCGACCCGGAGACCTTTTCTTTCTAACTAAATAAGCAGGGACCGTTCGCTGCGGCAGGCCGCTTTTCTTCCCTCCCCCCGGCATATATATACACGGGAGGAGGGATTTTTATTGCAGTTCGCGCTTGCATTGACAATTTTTATTGCGGGGGTCCTCTGTACGCTGCGTCTTGGGGGCGAACCCTTCCGCGCGCTGCGCCATCTGGGCGGCGGCAGGGATGCGGGCAGGGGCGCTCTGCCGCCCTTTGCGGCGCTCAGCTCCGCGCTGTGCGGCACGCTGGGCGTGGGCAGCGTGCTGGCGGTGCTGCCCGCGCTGGCCCAGGGCGGGCCTGGGACCCTGGTTCCGCTGTGGCTGGGGAGCTTGACGGGCTGCTCGCTCAAGTATGCCGAGATCCTCATCACCATGCGGCACAGGAGCGATGCGCTGTCCGGCGCGATGGTCGCGCTGCAGGAAAAGTCGCCGCTGTTGGGCGCACTCTACGCGCTGCTCTGCCTGCCGGTGGCGCTGTTGGGCATGGGGAATCTCGCGCAGGCCCAGGCGCTGTCGCAGACGCTCTACGTCTGCGCAGGCGTGCCGCGCTGGGCGACGGCGCTTCCCGTGCTGATCCTGCTTGCGGCGCTGACGGCGGGCGGGCTCCGGCGCATTGGAAGGGCATCGGAGGTAGCGCTGCCCGTATTCGGCGGCGTATATGTCGCACTGTGCCTTTGGGCGCTATGGCGCCTTCGGGCCGCGCTGCCGACGGTCTTCTCCGGCATACTGCACGGCTTTGCTCCCGACGCCCGCACGTTTGCGCTGGGCGTGGCGCGGGGACTGTTCATCAGCGAGGCGGGATTGGGCACGTCGGCATTCGCGCATAGCCAGTCCACAGCGCATCCCAGCGCGCAGGGCGCACTGGGCGTATGCGAGGTACTGTTCTCCACCCTGCTGTGCACGCTGACGGCATTGGTTGCGCTGGCCACAGGCGTTCCCCTGACGGGCGATGCCGCACGGACGGCACAAGCGGTATTCAGCGCGGCAATGGGGACCGCTGGCCCGGCGCTGCTGTGCGCAATGCTGTGCTTTTTTGCGCTCTCCACGCTGCCGGTGTGGTGGTTCTACGGACTGCAGTGCGTGCGTTTCCTGTTCCGGCGCGCGTGGGCGCAGCGCGTCTACACGGTGTTGTTCCTGTTGACGGCCTTTGCGGGTTGTCTGCTGCCGGTGCACGGCGTCTGGTCTGCGGCGGACGTCTTTAATCTCCTGCTGGCGCTGCCCTGCCTTGCGATGCTTGCGCTCTATCGACGCGAGCTGGGACGCAAACCGCTTGCAAATCCCCCGTGCAGCATGTATACTCATCTTCAGAAACGCGCCGCCCCGCGCGGCAAAATAAGGAGACGAACATGAGCAACATTCTTCCCGGCGTATCCCCTTCGATGATGTGCGCCGACGCACTGAACCTGGGCGCGGACGCCGTCGCGCTTGAAAAGGCGGGCGCGCAATACTTCCACTACGACGTGATGGACGGCGATTTCGTGCCCAATTTCATGCTCGGGCCGGACGTCATCAAGGCGGTGCGCAAGGTCAGCGCCGTCCCCGCAGATATTCATCTGATGATCAAAAACCCTGAGCGCCATCTGCACCTGTTCGATCTGCGTCCGGGCGACGTAGTGTCCGTGCATCAGGAGTCCACCGTCCACCTGCAGCGGACGCTGGCCGCCATCCGCCAGGCGGGAGCGCAAGCCGCCGTCGCGCTCAACCCGGCCACGCCGCTGGGCTCCATTGAGGACGTGCTGCCAGACCTGGACATGGTGCTGGTCATGACCGTGAATCCCGGCTTTGCGGGCCAGAAGCTGGTGCCGCAGACGCTGGCCAAAATCACCCGCCTGCGCAGCATGCTCGATGAAAAGGGGTATTCCCACGTGCGCATCGAAGTGGACGGCAACGTTTCCTTTGAAAACGCCGTCAAAATGCGCGCTGCGGGTGCGGATCTATTTGTGGCCGGCACCTCCGCCGTGTTCCGCGAGGGCGGCATCCAGGCCAACATGGTCAAGCTGCTCGACTGCATCCGCTGAGCGCAGCCTCTTTTTTCCCGAAAAAACGAGATCAGAGCGAAATTTCCATTGTAAAGGCAAGGGCAGTACAGACCGCTGCGGTCTGTGCTGCCCTGTTTCTTTGTTTATTTGTTTCTATCCTTCCCAAAATGCCTGTATGCCAAGACTCCGATGGGAAGAAAGTACACGCACCATATAGCGAGCGCGACGGTGCCGCCGATATTTGTTCCTCCATCCGCCATGCTGACGAACATTCCCGTCATGGGCATGATAAAGCAGCCGAAAAAGAACCCGCCGTGGAGCATCATCAGCGCCTTTAGCCACTTGTCCGTCCGGCTGTCCGTTTGAATGGACAGGCCCAGGAAGAAGGTGGAAAGGGCCATCATTCCATACCCCAACAGGTCATAGTTGAAAAGCAGTCCTCCTCTTTGGAAATCCAGAATGCCCTGCGCCTTCTCGCTCAGCCCGTCAAGGCGGACGCTCGTCGTCTGCGCGAAATATACCAGCAGCACCAGTACCGCGTACACGATCGCAAACGCCATTCCGGCATTGGCGGCCACGCGCCGGGGTTCACCGCTTTCCGCCTGCAGCCCTGCCGCCATCAGGAGATAGGCAATGCAAAGGACCATACATACGAAGTATGAGCCAAAGGGAAAGTCCATAATCAAGCAGATGAGAAATAGAAACACCGCCAGCGTGACGATCGCCGAGCCAATTCTGGGTATGATTCTGTTCATTCCGTCGCCCTCCAACGGTTCCGATTTTCCGGCCGAAACGCTGCTATGCGCGGGCGCGCAGCGTGCGGACGGTCTCATCGATCATATCGATCACCAGCGCAAACAGGATGATGCCTAGGAAGAACAGGTTGAAGCGGTCAAACATCCAAAACACAAACTGGGGCACACCCTCAAGCAGCCCACCTATAGCCTGGCGAAACGCGGGGTTGAGCAGTTCGTCGCGGCAGAAGATCAGGCAGGCGACAGGGATGCTGAGCGCGTCACAGGCGAGCGACACGGCCAGCACGCTCCAGCTCCTTCGCCCCTTGATCAGCCGATATACCCCGCGCACCAGCCCCAGCGCCGTAAAGATCACGATCCACACCCAGCTCGCGCGCAGCACCTCGGTCTGAAACACGGGAATTTGCCGCATGCTGCCGTTGACCTCAACGGGCATGCCCATCAGCTGCGGAAAGGTGAGCGCCATCAGCCCGAAGAATACGCACAGTGCCAGCCCGATCACCGAATCCCAGCGCGGGATGATCTCGCTGCGCTTGGGCACGGGTGGCAGGTTTTCAATGGTATCGCTGGCCACGCCCACGCGAACGCCGCGCCGCTCCATCACCGCAAAGGCGATGGTGATGCCCGCAAAGGCCGTCAACAGCGCGGAGAGCGTGGTGCCCAGGTAGTTGAGCAGCGCTTCTCCCCAGCCCATCTCGCCGATGAGCAGCAGCATGAGGTGTGCGATCAGCATCGCGCCCGCGATCAGCGGCAGGATCAGCTTCAGAAAGCCTTTGTACTGCGGATAATATCCCTCGCCAATCAGCGCCTTGCCCGCGTCGGGGCTGTACTTGCGGAAAAGTTCGGCCGGGGTGCCCAGCTCCGTCAGCACCACGCGCAGATCCTTTTCCGTAGGCGTTTCGCCTCCGCAGCGCGCCTCCAGCATGTCCTCAATGAGCGTTCCCAGCTCTCGCTCAATGTCCTGACGATTCGCGCGCGGCAGGTTCCGGACCACCGCATAGATGTATCTCTCCTTCAGGTCACTCATTTCCGTTCCTCCTCCAAAAACCGATTCACGCTTGCCACCGTGTCGTGCCAGGCCTCTTCCATGCGCTGGGCCGTTCGTCGTCCCTCGTCCGTGATCTGATAGTATTTTCTCGGCTTGGCGCCGCCCGTCTCCCATCGGCTCTCCAGCAGGCCCTGTCCCTCCAGCCTTCGCATCAAGGGATAGAGCGTATTGGCTTCCAGCCTGACGCCTTTTTTCTCCATCACGCCGATCAGGCTGTAGCCGTACATTGGCGTCTCCAGCTGCCGCAGCACGCACAGCACCAGCGTACCGCGCCGCAGTTCCTGCAGCATCGATGAGACGATTTCCTCCTGTCCCATATTCTGCCTCCTTCCTCCGCATGCTGTGTAATTCCATTATACTGTGCAATACACAATATGTCAATAGTTGCATTTGGCTTCAAAGCATGCTATACGGTTCCTCGCTTCGCAGTATAAACGACGGCAGGAGAAACAGCATGGGAATTCGGGCATTTGAAGGCGCAGATTGTGCCTCCGTCATGCAGATCTGGCTGGACGCAAACCTTGATGCGCATTCTTTTATTCCAAAGGCGTATTGGTTGAATCACTATGAGGCGGTTAAAAATGCTTTGCCGAAGGCGGAAGTATATGTATATGTAAATCCTGCCACAAATCAGGGAGACGGTTTTATCGGATCATCGGGGAATTACATCGAAGGGCTCTTTGTAAAGGCGCAAGCCCGGTCAAACGGAATTGGGAGGCAACTGCTGGACTATGCAAAGGGTACCCGGAAAAGCCTGTCCCTGTGCGTATATCAAAAAAACACGCGCGCGCTCCAATTCTACCGGCGGGAGGGCTTCACGGTGCAATCCAAGAGGCGGGATGAGGGGACCGGAGAACCTGACGCTCTGATGGTCTGGAGTGTTTTTCTCCGAGGGGATTGAAAAGAAAAGCCTTGCAATTCTGAAAAGGCAGGTGTATAATGCTTCTAAACCTTTGAGGAAGAGGTAAAACTGCGAGAAATGGTCCCAAGCGAACGGGGGAGGGTGTGAGCCCCGTGGATACGGCGCAGACAAATGGGCTTCCGAGGGTGCGGTGAAAGGACGTTGCGTCTGAGTAGCAGGCGACGTTTCATCCCCGTTAACGGATGCCAGAGGGGGTTCCCTTACTGCAAAAAGGAATCAATCAAGGTGGTACCGCAGATTTTTGAAGTCTGTCCTTGGGCACGGGTTTGACCTGCCATGGACAGGCTTTTTTATTTCCCTTGCGGAACGCTTGGAAGGAGAATGAATATGGAAAAATTTCTGATGGGAAACGAAGCCATTGCGCTGGGCGCGCTGGACGCGGGCGTGGGCTTCGTATCGGGCTATCCCGGCACGCCGTCGACCGAGGTGCTGGAAACCGTGGCCAAGCACAACGACGGCTCCATATACGTCGAGTGGTCGGTCAATGAAAAATCCGCGATGGAAGCGGCGGCAGGCGCGGCCTACGCCGGCGCGCGCGCGATGGTCACCATGAAGCAGGTGGGGCTGAACGTGGCCAGCGACCCGCTGATGAGCCTGGCCTACGTGGGCGTCAAAGGCGGCCTGGTCGTGCTGGTCGCCGACGACCCCGGCCCCATCTCCTCGCAGACCGAGCAGGATACCCGCACCTTTGCCATGTTCTCCAAGCTGCCCGTGTTTGACCCTTCCTCTCCCGAGGAGGCCTATGCGATGGTATCTCAGGCCTTTGAACTGTCTGAAAAGTACGGCACGCCCGTGATCCTGCGCTCCACCACCCGCGTGTGCCACGGCTGCGCCACAGTGAATGTACAGGAGCGCCATGAGCCCAAAAAGGCCGAGGGCTTTGTCAAGGACACACAGCGCTGGGTGATCTTCCCGCGCACCTCCTTCCAAAATCATCAGAAGATCGAGGCGCGCAATCCCGTCATCGGCAAGGAATTCTGTTCCTCGCCCTTCAACGCCGCCCTGCACGCGGGGACGGGCCGCAAGGGCATCGCCACCCATGGCATCAACTACGCCTATACCACCGAGGCGCTGGAATTGCTGAGCGCCGAGGCCCCGCTGCTCAAAATCGGCACGCCCTTCCCCTTCCCAGAGGATATGGGCGTGGAGTTCCTCCAATCCGTGGATGAGGTGCTGTGCGTCGAGGAGCTGGATCCCGTCATCGAGCGCGCACTGATCTTCCTGTGTGGTAAATATCATCTGCCCACGAAGATTTACGGCAAACTGACCGGCCACATCGCCTCTGCGGGCGAGAATACCGTGGAAGCCGTGGAAAAGGCGCTGGCAGATTATCTGGGCGTTTCGCTGCCCGCTGCGGCGCATCTGCCTCCCCCGCCGCAGATGCCCGTGCGTCCACCGGTGCTGTGTGCGGGCTGTCCGCACCGCGCGTCCTTCTTCGCGGTTAAGGAGGCCATGAAAGGCCGCAAGGCGGTGTTCTCGGGCGACATTGGCTGCTACACGCTGGGCAACGCGATGCCGCTGGACATGACGGATACCTGCCTGTGCATGGGCGCGGGCGTGACGATGGCGCAGGGTCTGCACAAAATAGAGCCTGACGCCGTAAACTTTGCATTCATCGGCGATTCGACCTTCTTCCATACGGGCATTCCGGGCGTCATCAACGCCGTGTACAATGAGCACGACATTGTGGTTGTGGTGCTGGACAATTCCACCACCGCCATGACGGGCCACCAGCCCCATCCCGGCACCGGCAAGACCATGATGGGTGAAATCAGCGAAAAGATCAGCATCGAGCGCGTACTGGAAGCGCTGGGCGTAAAATCCGTGCAGGTGGTCAACCCGCTGGATCTTGGCGCGGCAAAGCTCGCTGTGACCCGCGCCGCGCAGGAAAAGGGCGTTTCCGCCATCATCTTCCGTTCGCCCTGCATTGCAGTGGTCAAGCCCGCAAGGCCCCTTGCGGTGGACGCGGAAAAGTGCGTCGGCTGCAAGATCTGCATCAACAAGCTGGGCTGCCCCGCGCTGGTGATGGAAAGCGGAAAAGCCAAGGTAGAACCGGGACTGTGCACGGGCTGCACACTGTGCAGCCAGGTCTGCCCCAAAAAAGCCATTGGCTGAGTGAGAGAAGGAGGAATGACTATGAATTGCATACTGGCCGGCGTTGGCGGACAGGGAACGGTGCTCGCCTCCAAGCTCATCGCGCAGGCGGGCTTGAGCAGCGGACAGATGGTGCGCACCGCCGAAACCATCGGTATGGCGCAGCGCGGCGGCTGCGTGGTCAGCCACGTGCGCACGGGAAAGCGCGTCCATTCCCCGCTGGTGCCCATCGGACAGGCGGACATCATCATCGGCTTTGAGCCTGGCGAAGCAGTGCGCAACCTGCCTTATCTCAAAAAAGGCGGCACCGCGGTGGTGGCGCGCAAGGCGGTGCGTCCTGTGACGGCCTCCCTGACCGGCTCTTCCTATGACGGCAGCGACATGCTGGCGTATCTTGAGCAGCACGTCGAGCGCCTGATCCTGGTAGACGGCGAAGCCATCTGCGAGGCCATTGGCTCGCCCAAGGTGCTCAATATCGCGCTGCTGGGCGCGGCGCTCGATCCGCTGGGCATCGATGCTGCGCAGATGGAGAGCGTCATACGCGCAAGCGTCCGCCCCCAGTTCGTAGAAATGAATCTCAAGGCCTTGCACGCGGGCATGAACGCGGCGAGAAAGGAGTAGTGTCCCATGAATGAGCAGACACTGGCACTCATTAAAAAAAACATCCGCAATGCGATGGAAAACGGCACGTTCTACGCCAAGCGCTTTGCAGGCATCAATGTTGAGGACATCCAGACGGAGGAAGATTTCCGCAAGCTGCCCTTTACCGACAAGGGCGATCTGCGCGAGGCTTATCCTCTGGGGTTGATGGCCGTCCCAGAAGAGCAGGTGGTGCGCATCCACTCTTCTTCCGGCACAACGGGCACTCCCGTTATCATTCCCTACACCGCGCAGGATGTGACGGACTGGGCCATCATGTTTGAGCGCTGCTATCGCGTGGCGGGCCTGACTCCTCTCGACCGCGTGCACATCACTCCCGGCTATGGCCTGTGGACTGCGGGCATCGGCTTTCAGAACGGCGCGGAACGTCTGGGCGCAATGGTCATTCCCATGGGCCCCGGCAACACAGACAAGCAGCTGCGCATGATGCAGGACATGGGCTCTACCGTGCTGTGCGCTACCTCCTCTTACGCGCTGTTGCTGGCTGAGGAAATCACCAAGCGCGGCATCAAGGACAAGATCAAGCTCAAGAAGGGCGTCATCGGCTCGGAGCGCTGGGGCGAGAAGATGCGCAAGCGCATTGCCAACGAGTTGGGCGTACAGCTTTACGACATCTACGGCCTGACGGAAATCTACGGTCCCGGCATCGCCATCTCCTGTGACTATGAGGATGGCATGCACTACTGGGACGACTACCTCTACTTTGAGGTCATTGATCCCAAGACGGGGAAGAACGTGCCGGACGGCACCCTGGGCGAGCTGGTCATCACCACGCTGCGCAAGCAGGGCGCGCCGCTGATCCGCTACCGCACGCACGATTTGACGCGCATCCTCACCGGGCCCTGTCCCTGCGGCTGCCCCTATCCGCGCATCGACTCCATCCTGGGCCGCACCGACGACATGATCAAGGTCAAGGGCGTCAACATCTTCCCGGCGCAAATCGAAGAGATGCTGCGCGAGGTGAAGGGCACCTCCTCCGAATATCAGGTGATGATTGATCACCTCAACGGCAAGGATATCATGACGGTGTTCTTTGAAACCGAGCTGCCTCAGGAGCAACGCAAGGACCTGATGGGCGCGGTGCAGGCGCACTGCAAGACTAAGATCGGCATTCAGATCGTGCCCAAGGCGGTCTCCATGGGCGAGCTTCCCCGCTCCGAGAAGAAGTCCACCCGCATCTATGACAATCGCTACTAAAGCACTTCGCACACAGAGGGAACAGCGCGCGCCGTTCCCTTTTTTTGCACAACGCAGCGGAAATGCGCCGCCCGCCGCGGCATGTCTGCGCATTTCCAGCAAAAAGGAGAGTTCTCATGCTCATCCTCACTTCAAATGGCCTGACCTCACAGCAGCTCCTTGATCGCGCGATCCCCTATCTTTCCGGCAAACGCTGCGCCCTCGTAATCACCGCCTCGGTTGGCTTTAAGCGCAATGATAAACATATACCTCGCCACACGCAAGAGCTGCTCGCCTGCAGCGCGTCAACTGTCAATCTGTTCGATTTTGACGATCAATGTCCTGGCGGCCTTTCCTCCTATGACGCCGCCATGCTCATCGGTGGCAATCCCTACTACTTGCTGCGCTCCATCCGCGACCGCGGTTTTGCACAGCCTTTGCACGAAATGGCCGATACTGGCGTACTGATCGGTGTGAGCGCAGGAGCACTCGTGCTCACGCCCTCCATCGCCGTCATCGACTCCTTCACCCCGGAAATGAACGATTTTGTGGGACTGACCGATAAAACCGGCCTTTCTCTGTGCGATTGCGAGATCCTGCCGCATTATACAAAATTTCTCACGCGCTTTGATCGCTTTGAGGAGCGCGCGCGGGAGTACGAACGGCAGCACGGCGTCACGCTTCATCGTTTGAACGATGGCGAAGCGCTGTTCTTCGGCGCATAAAAAAGCCTCTGCAGCGCACACTAGCTGCGAGGTGATCGAATATGATTTTATCCCAGAAGGAAACCGCGCTCCTGCAGGATATGATGACGCAGGAGCAGCTGTGCATCGAAAAGTACAGCCAGTACGCACAAAAGGCCGAGGATCCGGCGCTCAAGAGCCTGTGTGAGAACCTTGGACAGACCGAGCAGCAACATTACAACACCCTTGAGCAGATGTCCAAGGGCACGGTGCCGCAGATGGGCGCCCAGCAGCAGAGCGGTCAGCAGCAGTCCCAGCAGGCGCAGCCGTCCGCCCCTTCTTCCGCCAAGGCCTCCAAGCAGGACGAGTATCTGTGCCAGGACCTGCTCTCCACCGAAAAGCACGTCTCCTCGGTCTACGATACCGCGATCTTTGAGTTCAAGGACGCCGGTATGCGCGACGTTCTGAACCACATTCAGAAGGAAGAGCAGGAGCACGGCAAGAAACTGTACGACTACATGAGTCAGCATAACATGTACTGATTGGATGTAAAGGAAAAAAGAGGACTGTGCGCAGCCCTCTTTTTTCTATCCCAGCACGCTCATTGCGCGCTCGTATTTTTCCCGGTACAATTCCCTGCTGCGCGCCGAAAGCTTGGCATAGCTTCGCTCGATCTTGCTTTTGACCCATTGCGCGCCTTCCTCAATGCCCATGCCCTTTTTGACGTAAACCATGTACAGCAGGCTGGGCACGCTGTCAAAGTGCGACACCGCGTCAGCATCGGCCACGCACAGCTCCTCAATGGTACGCTTTTCCATGGTCGCGCTTCCCCTGTGTCTACGGATACATTCCTGCACCCGTTCAATCCGATCCGGCTCATATCCAAATGATTCCAGTATTGCCCCTGCCATCTTCGCACCATGCAAATGATGCTCTTCATAGAGCGCCGAATCCGTCACCGCAGCAAGATCATGCAGCCAGCCCGCAATGGTCGAGATCTCCTCATCCCCTCCATACTCACGGGCAAGATATGCTGCGTTGCGAGCCACTGCCTCAATGTGCCAGTAGATTCCCATACCAAATTGGTTGCTTTCCCGCCCGCAGCGGTCAACCAACTCTTTTCGCAGCGCATCGATGATGTCTTGGCGCATGACTCACCTCCACTGCACGCGCGCAGGATCATAGCGATCGTGTCTGGGCTGACGCTCGGCAGGGTAGCCCACCGCGACGAGCGCGAACGCCTTATATTCCTCGCCCAGCTCCAGCACGCGCCCCACGCCCTCCATGCGCTCAGGCAGCGGCGCAATGCCCATCCACACCGCACCCAGGCCCAGATGCTCGGCCTCCAGCAGCAGGTTCTGCGTGCACGCGCCCAGATCCTGCTCCCAGTATTCCGGGAAGCGCAGTCCACTCTGACGGCATAGCACCGCAATGCACAGCGGCGCGCCGAGTACGGGCTTTGCATAGGGGCTGGTGCCCGCCAGCGCGTCCATCACGGCGCGGTCGCGCACCACGCAGAACGCCCACGGCTGCTGGTTGCCCGCGGAGGGAGCCGCCATCGCCGCGCGCAGCAGCTTATCGATCTTCTCCGGCTCCACCAGCCTGTCCTGGTACTTTCTCACGCTCACACGGTCAAAAATCTCCTTCATCGCCTTTTCCTCCTCAAAAAAGAATGTCCAACAGCTCTTCCAACCGCGCGACGGTGTATTCCGCAGCGGTCACAGCATTTTTCCTTTTCTCCGTAAAGAGACAGCCGCGCACGCCCGCAGCCTGCGCCGCCAGTATATCCAGTTCCCGGTCGCCAATCATCAGAAAGTTCTTCGCGGGTCGCCCGGTCACGTCCAGTATGCGCCGCACCATGTCGGGTGCAGGCTTTCTCGGCAATCCGTCTTCATCGGTAACGTATACCTCGAAGTATTGGTCCATCTCCCATGCCTCCATGTACATGCGGGCTGACGCGCCCCGGTGGGTGCACAGATGGTTGTGCCCGCCTTCCCGGCAGACGCGGGCGCACACTTCCCGCGCGCCTGCAAAGGGCTGCGCCGCCCGGAGGCCCTGGCTGTACATGATCTGCCGATAGCGCTCCATCGTATCCTCCCCAATGCCCAGCGTGCGCTTATAGTGCGCCACCGCATCGCCCAGCGTCACCGCCATACGGGCGCGGATGTCGGACAGGGGGACGTCGTGGCCCTTTTCCAGCAGTGCGCGGCGCAGGCTATCCGCCATCAGCGGATAGGTATCAAACAGGGTGCCGTCAAAATCCCAAATCAGTTCGATTTTGCTCCCCTCCTCTTGTCAGACGATGCAATTCCTGCTATCCTTCTATTAAGAATACCCCATTTTCAGGAGGTTGTAAAGCATGGAAAAGTGTACCTGGAAGGCGACGCTGCTTCCCGGAATGCAGGCGGAGTATGTGCGCCGTCACGACGAAATTTGGCCCGAAATGAGGGAAACCCTGGCCCGTGCAGGCATCGTCAACTACACCATCTGGCGCTGCGGCAACGAGCTGTTCGGCTACTATGAGTGCGAAAAGGGCGCCGCTTATGCCGCAAAAGTGCAGGCCGAAAGTCCTGTGGTGGACCGCTGGAACGAATACATGCGGGACGTAATGGTGATGGACTTTGAAATAATCTTAGCGTATTTGA
>DKYK01000044.1 GCA_002492415.1 Christensenella sp. UBA7102 | reverse complement strand
GGTACACGCCCCCGCCTGCGAAACGAAACCAAGGGGGTGCGGCCCCCTTAGGAACCCCCGGGATCCTCTAGGGGAAGTTTGTGCGAAAGACGCGGGGCGGGCTGGGTCGCTGGCTCGCCCTGTTGGTTCAGAGAGGGAGTTTGTGCTATGAGAATCGTTGTGCAGCGGGTGACTCGCGCGTCGGTGAGCATTGGCGGGGAGATGGTTTCGAGCATCGGCAGGGGATTGATGGTACTCATCGGCGTGGAGGCGGGCGATACCGAGCAGGATGCCGTTAACGCGGCGGACAAGATGGTGGGCCTGCGCATCTTTGAGGATGAAGCGGGCAAGCTCAACCGCAGCGTGCAGGATGTGGGCGGGGAGATTTTGGCGGTGTCGCAGTTTACACTGTTGGGCGACGCGCGGCATGGCAAGCGGCCCAGCTTCATCGCGGCGGCGCGGCCCGAGGACGCCGACCCGCTGTACGAAAGATGTGTGGCCCGCGTGCGCGAGAGCGGCGTTGTGTGCAAGACGGGCGTGTTCCGCACGGACATGCAGGTGGAGTTGGTCAACGACGGACCGGTGACCATACTCTACGACACGGGGAGGTTGTTCTGATGCAGGTCGTAAGGCTGGAGCTGGGGGCGCTTTCCACCAACTGCTACCTGGTGCACCGGGAACAGGGCACGCTGGCCATCGACCCGGCGGCGGACGCGGGAGTGATCCTGGACGCGCTGGACGCGCGGGGATGGGCGTTGGACGCGGTGCTGCTGACGCACGCGCATTTTGACCATATGCTGGCACTGAATGATTTGCCGGTGGAGAAGGTGTACCTGCACCGGGGAGATGAGGCGCTGCTGCGCGACCCGATGCGCAATCTGTCGGGGCTATGGAGTGAGCCGTATGTTGCGGACAAGCAGCCGGTGTTCCTTGAGGATGGACAGGAGTTTATGGGCTTTGAGGCGCTGCACACGCCGGGACACACGCCGGGCGGGCTGTGCTTGTACGACTGGAAGGAAAAAGAGCTGTTTTCGGGGGACACGATGTTCCAGGGCAGCTACGGGCGCACGGACTTCCCGGGCGGGGACGTGCAGGCGCTGCGCGAATCGCTGATGCGGCTGCTGGGGCTGCCGGGCGACAGCCGCGTGCACCCTGGCCACGGCGTGGAGACCACCATCGAGGCCGAGAGGAGGACTTTGGGATGGAGAGGGTGACGCTGCGCACAGACCTGCCCGAGCTGACCAACGATCTGTGCGACGTGATCCGCCTGTTCCTTGGCGAATGCGAGATCACGGAGGAGCCAGGCGGCGAACTGACGGTGGTGCACACGATGGGCCGGGAACACGTGGTGACGGTGGGCAATGCGCGCGCTACGGCGGCGCTGACGCCGGTCGGCACGGACGAGCTGGAGAACAAACGCCTGCGCAAGCGCGCGGCCAAGAACGCGGTGTATCAGGCGATGAAGCAGGCGACGGGGCGCAAGCCGCCGTGGGGCAGCCTGACGGGCATCCGGCCTACGCGGCTGTTTTACGAGCAGCTGGCCGCAGGGCACGACGAGGAGACGGCCTGCCGCAATCTGGAGACGCTCTTTGACGTGGACAGGGAAAAGGTGGAGCTGCTGCGCGATGTGGCGCGCGTCCAGAGCGGCATGGAGATGCCGGGCAAGGACGATCTGGACGTATATGTGGGCATTCCATTCTGCCGGACGCGATGCTCGTACTGCTCCTTTGCCGCGACGGACCTAAAACACGGCGGAAAGCTGACGCAGCCGTATGTGGAGGCGGTGACGCGCGAGATGCGGCTGGTAGCGGGCGATCTGCGGCGCAAAAGGGTTCGTGGGCTGTACATCGGAGGCGGGACCCCTACGGCGCTGACGCGGGACCAGCTGGCGCGGGTGATTGACTGTGCGCTGGAGTGCTTCCCGGGCGCAAAGGAGTTTACGGTGGAGGCGGGGCGGCCCGATACCATCGATGAGGACATGCTGCGCATGCTGCGAAGCCGCGGCGTGGGACGCGTATCGCTCAATCCGCAGACCATGTGCGACGAGACGCTTCAACGCGTGGGGCGCGCGCACACGGCGGCGGACATTGAGCGGGTTTACGCCATGATGCGCGACATGGACTTTGCGGTCATCAACATGGATCTGATCATGGCGCTGCCGGGCGAGACGCTGGACGACGTGAAGTACACGCTGGAGCGCGTGGCGCGCCTTGCGCCCGACAACCTGACGGTGCACACGCTGGCCATCAAGCGGGCAGCGGCGCTGCGTACGGAGGGCTACACCGCGGACGAGAGCGCGGCGCAGGAGATGGTGACGCTGGCGGCGCGCGCGGCACGAGGCATGGGGCTGTCGCCCTATTACCTCTACCGGCAGAAGTACATGGCGGGCAACCTGGAAAACGTAGGGTACTGCAGGCCCGGCGCGCCATCCATCTACAATGTGGACATCATGGAGGAGATTGCGCCCATCGCGGCGTTCGGTGCGGGAGCCATCTCCAAGTGGCTGTACCCGGCGGCGCGGCGCATCGAGCGGGCGCCCAACGTCAAAAACATCGAGCAGTATATCGCGCGCGTGGATGAAATGGCGCAGCGCAAGCGTGCATTGTGGAACTAAAAGGGAGGATCGCTGTGAAAAAGGAAAACAAGCAGAAGAAACGCGAGGAGGAGCGCAGGGAGCTCATCCGGCAGCGAGAGGCCCGGTTCAAAAAGCAGGGCAATATCTGCCTGGCCGTCATTGTGGCGGGCGCGGCGCTGATGTTCTTGACGGCCGTTAAGGTGGGCGGCACGGCGCTGGGCAAGAACCTCATCATCGCGTTGGCGGTGGTCGTGGGGCTGGCCTTCGTCTGGTCGGTGGTCAACGCGAGCATCCGCATCCGCGAAATGCGCCGGGAGCGCGAAGAGGAATGACGGAAAGTTTTTTCATTGACAAATTGTACGCGGGGGCGTACACTGAGATGCAGGGAGATTTTCCCGCATCTCATTTTTTATGACGGAGGTGACCTGAATGGACGGGAACGATAAACGGTGCTCCGGCACAGAACCCGCCGCGCCTGTTCACAGGGTCACGAATCGGACATAGCCAGGCGCATCTGCGGGGGATACTCTGCCGGACTGCCTTTTATCCTTCCACGGGCAAACGATGCCGCGAAATGCGTGCATCGGGGGCGCGTGTTTTTTGCGTGTGAGAAAGCCCGCAAATCGACGCGCGAAGGAGCAGAAAGGAGTGTGAACCCAATGGAGATGAAGGAGCGCTTGCAGGGGTTGATCGAGAAAAATCAACTGGGAATGCTGCGCATGCGGCTGGAGGCGCTTCATGCGCCCGATGTCGCGGAACTGATGGAAGCGTGCACGCGTGAGCGTGCGCTGCTGGTCTTTCGTCTGCTGCCCAAGGAGAGGGCGGCGGAGACCTTTGCGTATCTTCCGCCGGAACGGCAGCAGGCGCTGATCGACGCGATGCGCGCAGGCGAGGTCAGGCAGGTGATGGAGCATCTGGCTTCGGACGACGCGGCGGATTTTTTGGAGGAAGCGCCGGCAGGCGTGGTCAAAAAGGCGTTGGACGGCGCAGACAGGGAGCGCCGCGCACAGCTGGCCGCGCTGCTGCGCTATCCGGAGAACAGCGCGGGCAGCCTGATGACGGCGGACTTTGTGGAGCTGCACGACCGGCTGACCGTTGGGCAAGCGTTGGATTGCGTAAGAAAGCGCGGACCGAGGGCGGAGAACGCGGACGTGCTGTACACCATCGACAACACGCGGCACCTGACGGGCGCGGTGCGGCTGATCGACCTGGTGTGCGCCGAGCAGATCCACCGCGTGTCAGACGTCCGCGACGCGCGGGTGGTGTCGGTGGGCACGCAGGTGGATCAGGAAGAGGTCGCGGCGGCGTTCCGGCGCTACGATGTGGCGCAGATGCCCGTGGTGGACAGCGAGGGGAGATTGGTGGGCATGATCACCGTGGACGACGTGCTGGACGTCATCGAGCGGGAGGACACCGAGGACATGGAGATCATGGCGGCCATTACGCCGCAGGAGAAGCCCTATCTGAGCATCGGGCCGCTGCAGCTGGCCAAGAGCCGTATCATCTGGCTGCTGGTGCTGATGATCTCGGCGACGATTTCGGGACGCATCATATCGGCGTTTGAACAGGTGCTGCAGTCGGCGGTGATGCTGACCGCGTTCATCCCGATGCTGATGGACACGGGCGGCAACTGCGGCTCGCAAGCGTCGGTGATGGTGACGCGCGGCCTGGCGCTGGGGGAGATCCTACCCAAAGATGCGCTGCGCGTGCTGTGGAAAGAGCTGCGCGTGAGCCTCATCGTAGGTGCGGCGCTGGCGGCGGTCAACTTCGCGCGCATCCTGCTCTTCGAGGGCGTGGGCGCGCAGGTGGCGCTGGTGGTGAGCCTGTCGTTGCTGGCGACGGTGATCTGCGCCAAGTGCGCTGGCGCGCTGCTGCCGCTGTTGGCCAAGCAGTGCCGCCTGGATCCGGCGGTGATGGCAAGTCCGCTGATCACTACGCTGGTGGATACGGCGAGTTTGCTGGTGTATTTTTGTTTTGCAAAGGCGATGCTGGGGCTGTAAGCGGATGAAATGGGACGTACTGAGGGTACGTCCTATTTTGTTTTTGGGAAAACACTGAAGGAATAAGGATGTGGAATGTTAAAATAAAAAAATATTTTGGTTAAGAGAAGGAAAACGGAGGGGAGCGTCGAATTCTATCAGTCTTCCTGTCTAAATGGGGGCAGATTTACTAACCATCGGACGTGTTCGAGTCGAAAGGAGTAAGGAGAAATGGAACACATCATCTCTGTACGCGACCTGTGTGTGCACTTTACGGTGCGCAAAAAGGGAAAGACAATGTTCTCTCCGCGAGAAAAGACCGTCGTGCGCGCGCTGGACGGCGTGAGCTTCGACATTGCGCCGGGCGAATTCGTGGGCTACATCGGACCCAACGGCGCGGGAAAATCCACGACCATCAAGTGCCTGTCGGGTATTCTGACGCCCACGGGCGGGCACATCGCGGTGCTGGGGCGCGTGCCGTGGGAAGAGCGCGTTCGGCATGTGGCAGACATCGGCGTGGTGTTCGGGCAGCGCACGCAGCTGTGGTGGGACCTGCCGGTGGAGGACAGTTTCGAGCTGCTGCGCGACATCTACAAACTGGACAGAGGTGAATATGAGCGCACCAAGGCCCGGCTGGTGGAGGCCATCGACATTGGCGAGCTGCTGCGCACGCCGGTGCGACAGCTGTCGCTGGGGCAGAGGATGCGCTGCGATCTGGTGGCGTCGCTGCTGCACAGACCGAAGATATTGTTCCTGGACGAGCCGACGATCGGCTTGGACGCGGTGAGTAAGCTGAACATGCGCGGATTCGTCAAGGAGCTGAACGAGAAAGAAGGCACCACGGTGCTGCTGACCACCCACGACATGGACGACGTGGAGACGCTGTGCCGGAGACTTCTGCTCATCGGACACGGAAAGAAGCTGATGGACGGCACGGTGGACGACCTGCGGCGCATGGCGGGCACCAAGCGTGTGCTCAAGGCCACCGTGGGCGAGGGCAAGGTGACGCTGCCTGCGGGCGCGGTGTTGACGGCGCACGAGGGTCGGCGCATCGAGGTGGCGTTTGACCCGGAGGCGCTGCCGGCGGATAAGCTGGTGCTGCACCTGGCAAGTACGGCAGGGCTGACGGATATGCAGGTGGTGGCCGCGCCGCTGGACGAGACGGTGGCGGCGCTGTACCGGCGCATGGCGGAGGTGGAGGCATGAGCACCTTTCGCGCGCTGCTCAAGACCGCGCTGCGGCAGCAGCTGCAGTATCGCTCGGCGATGCTGGTGGGCATACTGACGCAGCTGGTGTTCGCGTTCATTTACATCATGGTCTACATGGCTTACTATACCTACTCGCCTGGCGCGGCGCAGGGCATGACGCTGTCGCAGGCGGTGAGCTATACCTGGATCAATCAGGCCTGCCTACGCATGATGTCGCTGTCAGGGCTGGTCGAAATACAGGAGATGATGCGCGACGGGCGCATCGCCTTTGAACTGGCGCGGCCGGCGGATCTGCACGGCATGTGGCTGTCGCGGGCGCTGGCGGTACGGCTGGCGCCGTTTGCGCTCCATGCGCCGCTGACCATTGCAATCGGGCTGCTGATGCCGGGGGAGATGCGGCTTTCGTTCGCGCTGGAGGTTCTGCCCGCGGGGCTGCTGTCGCTGGGAATGGCGACGCTGCTGAGCGCCGCGGTGACGGTGCTGATGACGGCGTCGTGCTTCTGGACGATTGACAGCAACGGCATCAACCGGCTGCTGCCGATGGTGGCCAAGGTGTGCTCGGGCAATCTGCTGCCTCTGGCGTTCTACCCGGCAGGCGTGCGTGCGGTGCTGCGTGCGCTGCCGTTTGCCGCGATTGCGGACGCGCCGATGCGCATCCTGGTGGGAGCGTGCACGGCGCGCGAGGCGGCGGCGACGCTGGCGATGCAGGGCGTGTGGTTGGCGGCGCTGCTGGCGTTGGGGCGCGTGGTGACCGGCTGCGGCGTGCGGCGCTGCATGGTGCAGGGGGGCTGAGGACATGAGCGTGTATTTCAAGCTGTCTTTGGCTTACCTGCGCGGACAGATGCAGCACCTCGGGTCCTTTGCCATGAGCGTGACGCGCAATCTGATTTCCTCGGTGGGGGATGCGCTGCGGCTGGTGCTGCTGGGCGTGTCCTTCGGAGCGATGGGGCGCTGGACGGGCGCACAGATCGCGGTGCTGTACGGCATCATCACGATTTCCTTTGCGGTGGCCAGCGCGCTGGGCGCGGGGCTGTTCAGTTTTTCCGGGGTGATCCGCCGCGGCGACTTTGACCGGGTGCTGCTGCGTCCCTGCGGCACGCTGACGCAGGTGCTGGGCGCGAAGTTCGACCTGACGCGGTTCGGGCGGCTGACGACGGGCGTCGTTGGGCTGGCGTGGGGCATCGCGCGTCTGGACACGCCGTTTGGAGCGGCGCAGGCTGCGATGACGGCGCTGTGCGTATTCTCAGGCGTGCTGCTGTTCCTGGGCATCCTGATGATCCAGGGCGGCGCGTGTTTCTGGACCATCGAGGGCATGGAGGCCTTCAATGCCATCACCTACGGGGGCGTGGCGATGGCCAGCTACCCGTTGGAGGTGTACAAGGGCTGGCTGCGCGATCTGTTCCTGTACGTGATTCCGCTGGGGTGCTTAAATTACCTGCCGTGCGCAGTGCTGTTCGGGAAGACTCTGCCCTATCCTTTGTTCACCGCGTATCTGGCGCCGGTTGCGGGCGGGGCGTATCTGGCACTGGGCCTCCTGGTGTGGCGCGCGGGCGTGCGGCGCTATCGCTCGGCGGGCGCGTGAGAGGAGGGGGAGCATGAGAGCCTTTTTCTCAATGGTGAAAACCGCGCTGCGGCAGCAGCTGCAGTATCGCTCGGCGATGCTGGCGGGCGTGTTCACGCAGCTCGTCTTTGGGTTGATTCTCATCATGGTGTACACGGCGTTCTACGACAATGGGTACAGCGTGATGGGCGGCATGGCGCTTGGACAGGCGGTGAGCTACGTATGGCTGTCGCAGGGAACCTACCGCATGATGCCGTGGTCGGGCATTAAGGACGTGGAGGCCATGATGCGCGACGGGCGCATCGCGTTTGAGCTGGCACGGCCGCTGGATTTGTACAACATGTGGTTTGCCAGGTCCATGGCGATGCGCACCGCGCCGCTGCTGACCAACCTGCCCCTTGTGCTGCTGGCGGCCTGCCTGATGCCCGAGGGCCTGCGGCTGACGCTGCAGCCCGCATGGCTGGTGCTGGGCGCGCTGTCGCTGGGCTTGGGCATGCTGGTATCCGCGGCTATGACGGCGATTCTTACGGGCACGTACTTCTGGACCATCTCCGGGCAGGGCATCAACCGCATTCTGCCCATGATCGGGTCGTTCTGCGCGGGCAATATACTGCCGCTGGCCTTTTTCCCGGAGGGGGTGCGGTTCGCGCTGCGCATGCTGCCCTTTGCCTCAATGCTGGACGCGCCGCTGCGCATCCTGGTGGGGACGGTGGACGTGCGCACGGCGCTGAGCGTGATTGGGCTGCAGCTGTTCTGGCTGGCGGCGCTGACGGCGCTGGGCCGGGTGGTGCTGCGCGCGGGCGTCAAAAAGTGCATGGTGCAGGGGGGCTGAGCGCATGGAGAGCATCAAAACGTATTTTTTACTCGCGTTGGCGGACTTGCGCAGCCAAATGCAGCACAAGGCGTCCTTTGTACTGGGCGCGGTGGGCAACTTTTGCGCGACGATCATTGATTTTCTGGGAATCTGGACGCTGTTTGCGTCTTTCGGCGCTTTGGACGGCTGGACGCTTGCTCAAATCGCGGTGCTTTACGGCGTGATCAACCTCTCCTTCTCCATCGCCGAGGCGGTGGGGCGAGGATTCGACTTATTTGCCGGGATGGTGAAGTCGGGGGACTTTGACCGCGTGCTGCTGCGTCTGCGGGGCACGCTGTTTCAGGTGCTGTCCTCGCGGCTGGAACTAACGCGGCTGGGACGGTTTGCGCAGGGCGCGGGAGTGCTGATACTGGGCATCGCGGCGCAGCCGCAGGGAATGAGCGCGGGGCAGCTGGGGCTGCTCCTGCTGTGCATACTGGGCGGCGTGGCGCTGTTTCTGGGCCTGCTGATGATGCAGGCGGCGCTGTGCTTCTGGACGGTGGAGTCGCTGGAGGCATTCAACGTGCTGACCTACGGCGGCGTGACGATGGCCGGTTATCCGCTGAGCGTTTACCGCAGCTGGTTCCGGCGGTTCTTTCTGTACGTGGTGCCGCTGGGGTGCTTGAACTACCTGCCTGCGGCCGTGCTGTTTGGAAAAGACTTGCCGTATCCTGCGTTTACCGCGTATCTGGCGCCAGTGGCGGGCGGGCTGTTTTTGCTTCTGGGCGCGCTGGTCTGGCAGCTGGGCGTGCGGCATTACCGCTCGGCAGGCGCTTGACGGGCGCGTGCAAATGGGATAAACTGATGGTGTGCGCAAGGGAAAACTTCTTGCGCGCACCATCCTGCTTTTGATGAGGAGGGAGAACCCCATGGCGGAGGGCGTCAAGCAGTGCGCGCAGAACCGCAAGGCGTGGCACGATTACTTCATAGAGGATAAGCTGGAGGCGGGCGTCGAGCTGTTCGGCACGGAGGTCAAGTCCATTCGGGGCGGCAAGTGCAACTTAAAGGACAGCTATGTGGAGATCAAGGACGGCGAGGCCTTCATTCAAGGCATGCACATCAGCCCCTACGATCACGGCAATATATTCAACAAGGATCCGCTGCGGCCCAAGAAGCTGCTGCTGCACAAGGCGGAGATCCGCAAGTTCCACGCCAAGGTGATGCAGAAGGGCTACTCCATCGTGCCGCTGCAGATCTACCTCAAAAACGGGCGCGTGAAGGCGGAGATCGCGCTGGCGCGCGGCAAAAAGCTGTTTGATAAGCGCGACGATATGGCAAAGAAGGACGCGCAGCGCGACATCGAACGCTCCATCAAGGCAAGGTAAAATCCCATTATATAGAAAAGCGAGGTTTGATCATGGCATACGTATTTGACCGTGAAGCCTACAACAAGCGCGTGGAATGGTTCAAGCACGATCGGTTTGGCATGTTCATCCACTGGGGACTGTACGCCATCCCGGCGCGCGGCGAATGGGTGCGCAGCGTCGAGCGCATCCACAAGGAAGACTACGAGCCTCTGATGCACGAATTCAACCCCATCGACTACGACCCAAGGGAATGGGCGCGCATGGCCAAGGCGGCGGGTATGAAGTACGCTGTGCTCACCGCGAAGCACCACGACGGCTTCTGCCTGTTCGACAGCAAACTGACGGATTACAAGGCCACCAACACACCCTGCCACAGGGACCTGGTGCGCGAGTACCTGGACGCCTTCCGCGCCGAAGGGCTAAAAGTGGGCCTGTACTACTCCGTCATCGACTGGCATCATCCGGACTTCCCGCACTACGGCGACCGACAGCACCCCGAGCGCGACAACGAGGCCTTCAAGGGCGTGCAGCACGACTTTGACAACTACTTGAAGTACATGCACGGTCAGGTGGAGGAGCTGTGCACCAACTATGGCAAGCTGGACATCATGTGGTTCGACTTCTCCTACGACGACATGACGGGCGAGAAGTGGAGGGCGACGGAGCTGGTGCGCATGATCCGCAAATACCAGCCGGACGTGATTCTGGACAACCGGCTGGAAGTCAGCGGTTCGGGCTTTGGTTCGCTCGCAACCGCGCATCCCACCGAGTACAGCGGCGATTTCGTGTCCCCTGAGCAGATCATACCGCCCAAGGGCATCTTCGACGAACAGGGCAACCCTGTGACGTGGGAGGCCTGCATCACCATGAACAACAACTGGGGCTACTGCGCCACGGACAAGAACTTCAAGCCCGCGCCGCTTATCATTCACAAGCTGGTGGAGTGCGTCAGCAAGGGCGGCAATCTGCTCATCAACGTCGGCCCCGACGCGCGCGGCAACATACCGCCCGAGTCCGTGGAGATCCTGAGCCAGCTCGCCCGCTGGATGGGAAAAAACAGCGCCTCCATCTACGGCTGCGGTCACGCGGGCATGGAAAAGCCTGAGAACGGCCGCCTCACCCGCAAAGGCAACAAGCTGTATTACCACATCTATGAGGCCGCCATCGGCGACATTCCGCTGGAGGGCCTGCGCCGCGAGCAGGTGGAGAAGGTGCGCCTGCTGCCCACCGGCGCGGAGGTGAAGATCTCGGACAGCTGGATGTCCGCGAATTACCCCGACACCGTGTTCGTCTCGCTGGGGGACAGCCCCATACTGCCCGACCCTGTGGACACCGTGCTGGAAATCACGCTTCGCGCCTGATCCGCCCGGCCGCCTAACGCAGCATTAGAATCAAACGCCCGCCCGTCTTCGGCCTACACGCTGGAGACGGGCGGCTTTATTGTAACGGAGGGCGTGAGAGCAGAATTAAATAAGTTCATTAAAAAACGAAATAAAAGAGTTTAACGTTGACATTTTACGTTTTGAGTGTTAATATATGGTAAAGAAAAGAGACGACAACTTCATCATGAAGTGAGTTTGATACGAAGGGAAGTGAACCCAATGAACGATACATAAAGTGGAAGAGCAAAACGTGATGTGAAACCAGAGGGAAAAGAATGGGAGGATAACGATGAAACACTTGATTCCGAAGTTGTTGGCTATTACCCTGTCCCTGGCATTGGTCGTTTGTACCTTTGGTTATGCAGATGCATACGCTGCTGGGCATACAGCTTAAATCTCGCACCAGAAGACAGCCAAGAGTTCATTTCTCGAATTAGAGCAAAATCTTCCGGTTACACGACTTCTAACTCGGTCGTGAGAGAGAGCGGAGCAGTGACTCAAAGCAGCTTTACGGCTAATACGCACAATATAAAATACTGGGCGAGCGAGGGTAATGAATATGGTGAAATATAGAGTAATGATCCGTCTGCTGACGTGTCATTCAACCTGATGGATTTGAATCTAAAGCAGAAATGGGGTGGTAATTCATCCAGCAGTCTTGAGTTTTTGTTCCTCGCAGCTTGCAACCTAGTTAATGGAGCAGGGGCTAATCCGTGAAAAGAATTGGCAAATGCGATGATAGGGCCGGGTGCTATGCGTGCAATATGTGGTTATCATGAAAACGCACCTTCTGCAGCGGACTTACAAGTTGTGGATAAGTTTATGGATTATGCGGAGTCTGGAGAATCTGTCAAATCTTCATGGATGCAAGCAAATGAATATGTTTATAATTATGGTACAGGGGCAAAAAGCTATTGCAAGAACTATATCGTTCTGACACATAATAATAACAGTCAGTATTCCAGGTTTCCTGGATTCCCGGGGAGTACTTATTCGCGTCCAACGACGTCAACATCCATAGTGCGCTTCTCACGGGCATATCCAAGTGGAAATGATCAGGAGCTAACGGGTTATGTTATTGGCGATGCGCTTACAGATGAGCAGATAACTGAATTGAACAATAACTTGTCAAATGTATTACCTACTATTCGTTTGAATACGGTGGCGCTGCAAGTGCGCACTTCAGATCATTTGGTGGACAATGATGATGGCGTGATCAATATTTCAAACTCTGAAATTGGACATACTCCCGTTTCTATGAGTGAAAAGGAAGCTGCTGAAACGGCACTTGCTTATATTGCAGACGAGTATATCGGACTACAAGACGGTGCGTTTGAGAATAGCGCTATGACTGTAGCCCCTATTGTGATGGCAGAAGTGAACTTGGATGGGGATGCTTCTCAAGAAGTGGAGAGCACAGTTGCATACATTGTCAATATTCAGAATGCTTGCAACGGCATACCGATCGACGGCAGTGCATTCTCTATAGCGGTAGATGAAACGGGGATTCCCTTCAGCAGCGGTAAATGGCATTCGGTTCAGATTGAAATGGGAGCGGCTCAAATGGATACCGAGGTGATGTCCTTGACGGAAATAATTGACGCACTCTCAGAACAGGCAACTTGCGAAGAAATGCAAATGAATGTGGCAGAGGGAAATGCAAGCAGAACAGTAGAAAGCTATTACATTCACTATGTGCCAATGGGGAATTTAGGAGTATATAAGCCGATTTGCAGCTTTACCATGATGGATGGCAAACAACTTGATGTAGATTTAACAGCAAAATAAATTTGGAGCGGGTTCCTGCTGCAAGAGCAATCTTGCAGCAGGAGCCTTTGCAACAAAGAATAAGGAGAAGAAAAATGATAAGGAGAATCATAGCTATAATGCAATGTACGATGCTTTTGATGGGCTGTTCTGCAGCACCGCAGGCGCTGCCAGAGGTGACGCCCGGCCCTACTCCCATGCAGTCTCCCACGCCGGAGCCGAGCGCGGAGGTTTGGACGGTGGACCCGGAGGCGGTGCGCGCGCAGGTGAAGAACAGGGGGAGCGTGCTGGGTGTATTGCTCTTCCGAGGCGGCAATTGTAGCGTGGCGCCGGAGGCAATCATAGAGGAGGGTGCGGAGGAAGTCACCTTTGAGGAAGGGCGCATGCGGCTGCCGCCGGGCGCGTTTTACGCCATCGCGCGAGAGGGACGGCTCTGTTACCCGGTGCTGCTCGATTGGGATGTCGGGCAGCAGCAGGCGCTGGTTGAATGCCTGACGCAGGCGAGATTTCGCGAGGTGGAATACGCCGAGATCATGGGATTTTTTGAGCCGTCGGTCCATCTGGTGTACATCACGCGGCAGGACGAGGTGTGGGACTTTGAAGTGAGCCGCGATGCGGGGCGGGAGCTGGCACCAATCGTGTGCAGTCTGCGAAACGCACAGGGCGGCGACCAGCGATACTTTGCCGTGGAAGGGGAAGGACTGGACGCGCTGCTTGACGAGGAATGGCGGGTACGGCAGCCTGAACTGCCCGGTGCGGAGGACATCGTCCGCGCGGAGGTGGTCAATTATGCGACTGGGGAGCGCATGCAGCTGGGAGAGCAGGAAGTCGACCGTATGCTCGCGCTGATGGAGCGCAGCGAGGTGGAGATGCGCGGGGAGAAGGTGAGCGTGTATTGCGAAATGATCTGGGAGATGGCCAGCGGTGAAACACTGCATGGCGTAGTCGCCAGCGGCTATATCGGGCTGGAGGATGCGCGCTATGAGATAAGGCGAGAGGATCGTGCCGCCTACGAGAAGCTGTTCGGCGGCATTCTGAAAAGATAGAGCGAGCCAGCGGCGGGGTCAGCTTGTCAAAGGAGTTTATTTGGGAGCATAAAAGAAGAACCAGCTTTCTGCATTAACAAAAAGCTGATTCTTCTTTTACAAGGGTGTCACTGGTACGACAGCCGGCCTGGGTTGTGGCTGCTGGACGTTTGGGGGGGGGTCAGGCGCGGGTAAGGCGGTAGGTGTTCTGCACCTCACCGTCCCAGCCGGCGGTGGGGAGGGTGGAGCTGCGCTCGACGGTGGCGCCCGCGTCGTCGAAGCGGAAGCAGAGGTGCGAGCCAGAGGCAGACTCGGTGTTGCGCGCGTCGATATACAGCATGTATTCGCCCATCCACGCGGCGGACGCGGCGTAGTGCATGCCGTCGATGCATTGGATGCTGTGGCTGCCGTTGAAAGGAGCGCGCAGCGCAACGTTACCCGCAGTAAGGATCATGCCATCGGCGTTAAAGGAGAAGGACAACGTGGAGACCTCATCGCCTGCGACCACACGTTTGCCTGCGCCGCCAATGAAGTCCAGCAGATTGGGCATGTCTGCGCAGACAAAGCGAACGCCTTTCAGGCGCTGCTCCTGCCCCCGGCTGCGCACGCCCCAGAGCGTGGGCAGGGAGAGCGAGGCGAGGGTTTCGGCAAGCTCGGCCTGCGCCTGCGGATCCTCAGGAAGGGGAGCGTCCGCCATGCCCTTGAGCAACGTGTCCCAGGCAATGTTGAGCAGATCATCGGGGTAGGTGGAGGCCGAGTTGATTACGATCACCGCATCCTTGGCGGGAATCACGATGCCGAATTGGCCGTAGGCGCCATCCGCACGGTAGACTCCGTCTGGGATACAGCGCCACATCTGGTAACCGTAGCCCAAACGCCAGTTGGAGTCGTGGTTGGTGAACACGGGATTGACGGTGCCGATCTGCGCGGCGGAGGCGCGGGCGATCCATTCCTCGCCCAGCAGCTGTATGCCGTCCCACTTGCCCTTTTGCAGGAAGAACTGGGTGAAGCGCATCATGTCCTCCAGCGTCAGCCTAAAGCCGGAGCCGCCGCGCTGGATCACGCCATCGGGCATCACGGAGCAGAAGGCATCCGTCATACCCAATGGGTCGAACAGGCGGGGTTTGAGGTACTGTGTCAACGAGCAGCCCGTCTTGCGATAGAGGATGGCGGCGAGCATGTTGGTGCCCAGCGTGTTGTATTGGAACATGGCGCCAGGGGTGTACTCGAACTCATGCGCGAGGAAGGCGCGGATCCAATCGGCGCTCTCGCGCAGAGGGGATTCCGTTTCATGTCCGCAGCTCATGGTCAGCAGGCTGCGGATGTCCGCCTTGGCCAGATTCTCGCTGATCTGCGCGGGGCATTCATCGGGAAAAAGGTCCACTAACTTTTCGTCCAGTGACAGGATGCCCTCCTGCTCGGCAAAACCAATAGCGGTGGCGGTCAGCGTCTTGGAAAAGGAAAACATCGCATGAGGGACGTCCTCCTGATAGGGCGACCAGCAGCCCTTTGCGGCTAGCTTTCCACATGCCGCAGTATGGCGAACTTGTGCATTTCGATGCAGCCGTCCTGTGCGCGGCGGATGAACTCCAGTATACTGCGAGAGGAGATGCCAAGGGATTCAGGGGTCGCCGTGAGAAAAGATTGACGCATTGTGATCTTCCTTTTAAAATTCAGAGGGATTCGGTGAAAAGAATAATTCCTTGATAGACGATCGGCCGCGAGGGGAAAATGCAGCGCATCCCCTCGCGGCCAACATATCGTTTGGGTTATTAACCGTTGTCAACGCATGGTTTTGACAGCGTCAAATTCGTCGCAGATCTCTTTGGATGGTGCGGCGGTGAGCAGCGAGACCGCCACGATGGCGATGCTGGCTACGAGGAAGGCGGGAAGCAGTTCGTAGAGATCCCACACGCCGCCGATGGGGCGGACGAGGAACTTCCATACGAACACCATCACGCCGCCGGATACCATGCCGGCCAGCGCGCCCCACTTGTTGCTGCGCTTCCAGAACAGCGCAAAGAGCACCACCGGACCGAAGGCCGCGCCGAAGCCCGCCCAGGCAAAGGATACGATCTTAAATACCGAGCTGTTAGGATCCCAGGCCAGGATCACGCCGATCAGGGAAATGATCACTACGGTCAGACGTGCGGTGAGCATGGAGACCTTGGTACTCATCTTGATCTTGAAGCAGTCCTGCAGCAGATTCTGAGACACGGCGGAAGCGGCGGTGAGCAGCTGTGAGTCCGCAGTGGACATGGTGCTGGCCAGGATGCCCGCGATGACCAGGCCGCCCAGCAGCGCGGCGAGGATTCCGTTCTGGCTCAGCAGAAACGCGAACTGGATGACGACAGTTTCGGACTCCGCGCTGGTGGTCAGCTGCGGCAGCGCGCCCGCCTTGGACGCGGCGTTTCCGATCAGGCCAATGACAATGGCGACGAACATAGAAATGACCACCCAGATGGTACCGATGCGGCGGGAGGTGGGCAGCTCCTTTTCATCGCGAATGGCCATAAAGCGCAGCAGGATGTGCGGCATGCCGAAGTAGCCCAGACCCCAGGCCATCGTCGAGACAATGGTCAAGAACCCATAGGGCGTTGCGGCGCCGCTGGCAAGGTCATGCAGCTGCGTCAGGCTCAGATAGCCCGCAAGGTCCTGCGCATTCTGGGCCACGGCGCTCCAGCCGCCGGCGCAGGAGACGCCGAAGAACACGATGGCGACCAGCGCGATGGACATTACGATGGACTGCATCAGATCCGTCGTGGACACGGCGAGAAAACCGCCCAGCACCGTGTAGCCGATGACCACCAGCGCGCCCAGAATCATGGACAGGTGGTAGTTGACGCCAAACAGGCTGTTGAACAGCGTGCCGATGGCCTTGAAACCCGAGGCCGTGTAAGGGATGAAGAACACCAGGATCACGATGGCCGCAATACAGGTGAGCAGGTTCTTATTGTCGCGGTAGCGGCGTGAGAAGAACGCCGGGATGGTGATGGCGTTGTCCGCCGCAATGGTATAGCGGCGCAGGCGCTTGGCCACCAGCAGCCAGTTGAAGTATGTGCCCACGGCAAGGCCGATGGCGGTCCAGCCCGCATCGGCGATACCCGTCAGGTACGCAACACCCGGCAGGCCCATCAGCAGCCAGCTGGACATGTCGGAGGCCTCGGCGCTCATGGCCGTGACCAGCGGGCCGACTTTGCGCCCGCCCAAGAAGAAGTCCGAAGAGGAATTTGAGCTCCCACGCTTGGAGAAATACACGCCGACGGCAACCATGCCGATCAGGTAGACGGCGATGGTGACGATCATGCCGATCTGTCCGGGATTCATAGAGTAAACGCCTCCATTCCAATGAATAACAGGGTCTATTATACCATGCACAAAGAGAGAACACAATGCAGAACGAAGTATAGACTGAATACTGTACGATTTTATAAAAATTTACGAAAAAACGTCTAATATATCGTAAAAATATATTAGACGTAAATTGAATCAAAAAAGATACGAAAAATAAAATTTGTATTTTTATGCGTTCAGCGCGCTGAGGAAAGCGGGCAGCACCTGCGCAGCATAGGCCTTGAGCGAATACTCGCCGCCGCACAGGCACCAGTCGTACATCAGCGCGCGCTCGGACAGCGCGTAGAGTTTGACCATCTCGCTCACGCTCATGCAGCTGGTCAATTCGCCCTTTTCCTGCCCCTTGGAAATGATGGCGCGCAGCAGCTTATAGTAGACACGGCTGTGGTCCAGCAGGTGTTTTTCGCCGTTGGTGGTCAGCTGCGTGGACAGCAGGCGCGCCAGCAGCTCCATGGAGATGCTGTTCTCAATCATGCCGAACAGCTCGGCGTTGAGATACAGCAGCTGCTGCATCGCGGGGGCGTCGGGGTCGAGCGTGTCGCGCAGCTCCTCATATTTTTCGTCAAACAGCAGGCTCAGCGTGCTCAGCAGCGCGTCCTTGCCGTCAAAGTAGTGGTAGAAGCTGCCCTTGGAGGTGTGCGACTGCGCGATGATTTCCTCCACGGTGGTGTCCTCATAGCCCTGCTCGTAGAATAGCTTCCACGCGACGGACACGATGCGCCCGCGAGTGTTGCGCGTCTTTTTAGCCATGGATGCCCTCCTTTCTGCGCGCGGGAAGGTTGAGCAGCGCAATGGCGCCGATGGTCAGCGCCATGCCCGCCGCGATGCCCGGCGTCATAGGTTCGCCAAACGCCAGCACGCCCATCGCCGCCGCCACCACGGGTTCCGCCGTGCAGATGATGGAGGCGCGGCTGGGTTCGCAGCCCGTCAGCGCGTAGGTGTAGAGCAGATAGGGCAGGAAGCAGCACACCACGCCGATGCCCACCGATAGCCCTGCCGCCTGCCAGGAGGCCGCCGCCAGCGCAAACGGGTGAAGGCCCCAGATCAGGCAGGCTCCGACGCAGGAAAACAGGCAGGAGTAGAAGTTGACTGTGGTGCTGGAATAGCCCCGATCCAATGCAAGGCGCGCAAAGATGGAGTACAGCGCATAACCGAAGCCCGCGCCAAGGCCGTAGAGCAGGCCCGCGGCGGTGAGCTTCCCGCCGCCGCCCGACACCAGGCAGCAGCCTGCAAACGCCACCGCCAGCGCCAAGCCCTTGCGCGCCGTGATGCGCTCGTGAAACACGACGGCGCTGATCAGCATCACGAAGATGGGCGCGGTGTACAGCAGGATCGCCGCCACCGACATCTCCATGCGCTCAATGGCCTGAAAATAACAGAATGTGAAGAACAGCAGGCTGCAGATGCCCGAGCCTAGAAAGCACCACAGGTGGCGCAGGCGAATGCGGAAGCCCTTCCGCTCGCGCACGAGCAGCAGCAGCCCGAACAGCGCTGCCGCCACGGCGCACCGCACGATCAGCGTATCGCCTGAGGCAAAGCCCAGCGCGGAAAGACTGCGCGTGAACAGCCCGATCAGCCCCCAGAGACAGGCCGCGCCCAGCGCGCACAGCGCATGTTTTTTCATCCGTTTCTCCCCTTCGATCCATTTGATTTGGGCGTCTCATCCAAGCATGGTTCAACCGGATGGACCCGTTCCATTATACTGTAAGGCGGCAGGCTGCGCAAGAATGTGCTGCAATGGATTTGCTTTATTCCGGCATCGGTGTTATACTAATAGAACAGGTCACTGGGATGCGTAAACGTTTCACCAGATGAAGACAACGGGCAAGGGGGCGCACTGGGAACATGATGCAAGGGCTGAAGGACTGGAAACAGCGACGTGCGCTGCGCGGCCGCAGCGATGCGGACATGACGCAGGGAACGATCTGGAAACTGCTGATGCAGTTCGCCATCCCAATGATGGTGGGGCAGCTGTTTCAGCAGCTGTACAATACGGTGGATACCATCGTGGTGGGGCAGTTCGTGGGCAAGGAGGCGCTGGCCGCCGTGGGCTCCACGGGCAGCATCATCAACATGCTGGTGGGCCTGGCAAACGGCCTGGCCACGGGCGCAACGGTGGTCATCTCGCAGTCCTACGGCGCGCACGATTACAAAAAGCTGCATGACGCGGTGCACACCACGATGGTCATCACACTGATATCCTGCGCGGTGGCAACGGCGGCGGGCGTGCTCATCGTCACCCCCATGCTGCACTTCATGGACACCCCCGAGGATGTATTCGACTCGGCAAAGCTGTACCTGACCATCTATTTTGCGGGCATCACCGGCCTGATCATTTACAACATGGGCAGCGGCATACTGCGCGCGGTGGGCGACAGCAAGCGCCCGCTCTACTTCCTGGTCACCTCGGCGCTGCTCAACATCTTCTTCGACCTGCTCTTTGTGCTGGGATTTAAGATGGGCGTGGCAGGCGTCGCGTGCGCCACCATACTTGCGCAGTTCGT
This sequence comes from Christensenella sp. UBA7102, assembly GCA_002492415.1. Taxonomy (GTDB): domain Bacteria; phylum Bacillota; class Clostridia; order Christensenellales; family UBA1750; genus Spyradocola. The sequence goes on along the minus strand of DKYK01000044.1, from coordinate 8,887 downwards.
ATCCGCGCTGCTGGTGCTCTACTCGCTGTCGCACACGGGCGCTCCCTACGGCATCCACTGGTCGCAGCTGAAGGTGGAACGCGATTCGCTGCGCCGCGTGCTGTCCATTGGCCTGCCCACCTCCATCCAGCAGGCCGTCACCTCCTTTTCCAATGTGTTTGTGCAAAGCTACATCAACTACTTTGGCTCCGCGTGCATGGCGGGCTGGTCAAGCTACAATAAGCTGGATTCCTTTGTGCTCATCCCCATGCAGGCCATCGCGCTGGCCAGCACCACGTTCGTGGGACAGAACTTCGGCGCGAAGCAGATGGAACGGGCGCGCAAGGGTGTTAAGCAGGCGCTGGGCATGTCGCTGATCGTCTCGGCGGTGCTGGGCGTGGTGGCCGTTGTATTCGCACGGCCGCTGATGCGCCTGTTCACCTCGGATGCCGAGGTGCTGGAATACGGCGTGCGCTTTGTTTACATCATCACCCCGTTCTATCTGCTGTGCTGCTTTAACCAGATCTACGCAGGGGCGTTGCGCGGCATTGGCAATGCGAATATTCCCACGATCATCATGCTGGGCTCCTTTGTGGCGTTCCGCCAGCTGTACCTGCTGGTCAACTCCCTGCTGGGAAATTCGCTGGTGGGCATGTCGCTGGCCTATCCGATGGGCTGGGTGATGTGCAGCCTGCTGATGACCATCTGCTACCTGCGAAGCCCGCTGTGCCGCAAGGCAAAAAACGCAGAACGCACCGCTGCCTGACGCATTACTCTTCGCCCCGGAACGCCAGTTTACCCGCGCGCCGGGGCGAAACTGTCTGCAGGGCACAGAAGAGAGGGGGGAAGGAATGAGGCCATGTCGGATCTGACCAAGTATGCGCTGGCGGAGGCGCTGAGAGAATTGCTGGAGAGGAAGCGTCTGGACGACATCACGGTGACGGAGTTGTGCACGGCAGGCGGCGTCAAGCGGCAGACGTTCTATTACCACTTTCACGACATCTACGAGCTGGTGGGATGGATGTTCGACCGGCGCACGCAGCGCGTCATCGAGGAGAGCCGCCGCGACCGCGACTGGCGCGGCGCGCTGCTGCGCCTGATGCGCACCGCGCGGGAGGAGAGCGCGCTGATGCTCAATACTGTGCACTCCGTCTCGCGCGAGCAGCTGGAGAAATACCTGCTGCGCGTAGTGGAGTTCGCGCTGTGGGGACGGATCCGGGAGGCGGCCCAGCGCGAGGGCGTGCCGGAGGAGGACGCCAAGTTTGTGCTGCGGCTGCTGGAGCACGGCGTGGGCGGCATACTGATGGATTGGCTGGACGAGGGCATGGCCGGGGATGCGCAGCAGGTCTGCGACAGGCTGTGCATGCTGACGGAGGAGGACATCCTGGGGCTGCTCCGGCGCTTTGGGCGCAGGCGCTGAGGCGGGCATTTTGACAATTTCGCGGTTTTGTCCCAATTTTATACAAAAATGGCGCGCTGTTCGGATTTGGGACGGCGCGTCTTTTTTGACCATGGCGGGCGTGCGCCGGGGCGGGTATACTGATGCCATCAACCGAGGAGCGCGAAAGGAGAGCACGGATTTATGGGAGTAAAGAACCGCATCATGGCGGTGGGTCTCAACCAGGCGTACAAATATCTGGAAAAGGACCCTGAGACCAACATGGGCAAGTTGATGGATCTGGTGGACCGCTTTGCGGGTGACATGATGGCGCCGCAGCGCGACGTGTTCCGCAAGGTCATCCACGACCCGGATTCCAACTGGCATCAGCTGATCGCTTCGCTGTGGACGGACATCGACAGCGAGGTGCTCAAGACGCTGTTCAACAATTTTATACTCAATGTAAGTTTCATTGGCTGGGAGCAGCAGGAGAAGGCCCGCGCGCAGTACGGCTGCAACATCCCCTGGGCCATCCTGATGGACCCCACCTCTGCCTGCAACCTCAAGTGCACAGGCTGCTGGGCGGCGGAGTACGGCAACCAGCTCAACATGTCGCTGGAGGAATTGGATTCCATCATCCGCCAGGGCAAGAAGCTGGGAACGTACCTGTACATCTACTCCGGCGGCGAGCCGTTGGTGCGGAAAAAGGATCTCATCCGCCTGTGCGAGATGCACCCGGACTGCGTATTTCTCGCCTTCACCAACGCTACGCTGATCGACGAGGCGTTCGCCGATGAGATGCTGCGCGTGAAGAACTTCGTACCCGCCATCTCTGTGGAGGGCTTTGAAGAGGAGACGGATTTCCGCCGCGGGAAGGGCACCTATCGCCGCGTAATGGACGCGATGAAGCTGCTGAAGCAGAAAAAGCTGCCCTTTGGCGTGTCCTGCTGCTACACCAGCAAGAACGTAAACGTCATCGGGTCGGAGGAATACTTCGACAGCATGGTTGCGTGGGGCGCGAAGTTTGCCTGGTTCTTCACTTACATGCCGGTGGGCGTGGACGCGGTGCCCGAGCTGATGGCAACGGCTGAGCAGCGCCGGGAGATGTACGAGCGCGTCCGCGCCTACCGCAGCACCAAGCCGCTGTTTACGATGGACTTCTGGAACGACGGCGAGTACGTTCAGGGCTGCATCGCGGGCGGACGGCGTTACCTGCACATCAACGCAAACGGCGACATCGAGCCGTGCGCGTTCATCCATTACGCGGACTCCAATATCCGGGAAAAAACGTTGCTGGAAGCCTTCCAGTCGCCGCTGTTCATGGCCTATCACGACAACCAACCCTTCAATGAGAATCATCTGCGGCCCTGTCCGGTGCTGGACAACCCCGGCAGACTGACGGAGATGGTCGAGAAATCGGGCGCGCATTCCACCGACCTGATGCACCCCGAGAGCGCGGATGCGCTGTGCGGCAAGTGCGTAAATACCGCCCAGCGCTGGGCGCCCGTGGCCGACGAACTGTGGGCCTGCACCCATGACTGCGCCGCCTGCAAGGGTGGATGCAAATAACCCAGGCCAACCCGCCCGATCGCATCCGGGCAGTTGGAATACACAATCCTCCTCATCGGACAGGCGCGCGGGACCGTCACACCCGCGCGCCTGTTCATTATTGGTTGACTTACCATACAAAGTAGGCGTATACTTATTGTTATATTGAGGTAAAGGAGGTTGTGCTCATGCAGAATGAACCCAAGATGAAGTGGACGTTCATGTCGCTGCAGATACTGGACGACGTGCGGAAGGGAAAGATGACCTTTGCCGAGATGTTTCCGCGGGCGCGGGCGGCGGGCTTTGTGGCCTACGACGCTTCGGACATGGATGCGGAGTTTGCCTCGCGCGAGGAGGTGCTGGCGCTGTGCCGCGGCGCCGGACTGCGCATTGCCGACTACATCCATTGGCTGCACATGACGGATCCGGACGAGGCGGGCGTGCAGGCGGCCATCGAGAGCGGCAAGCAGGCGGTGCACACGGCGCTGGCGCACGGCGCCCACAGGCTGATGATCGTGGAGAATGTGGTGCCCGAGGACTTGGCCCGCATGTCGCGCGCACAGGCGGCGGAGAAGCTGACCCGTGCGCTGCGCAGCATCGTGGAATACGCTGCGGACTACGGCGTGACGGTGATGGTGGAGGATTTCCCCTCGCCGCTGCTGCCCATGGTCACCAGCGCGGACATGCGCATGCTGCTGGACGGCGCGCCCGGGCTGCGGCTGGTGCTGGACACCGGCAACATGCTGGCGCAGAAGGAGAGTCCGGTGGAGTTTGCCGAAAAGATGGCGGACGACGCGGCGCACGTGCATCTGAAGGACATTGAGTATCCTGAGGGCGCGACGACAGGCGACGTGGATTGCGATGGACGGCGCATGTGGAACGCGCAGCACGGGCAGGGCGTGGTGGAGTTCGGCAAGATCCTCCCCTTGCTCAAGGCGCGCGGCTTTGACGGCTACGTCACCGTGGAATACGGCCCGCACGAGGGTACGCAGGACCATTTCGAGAAAATGGCGGAATCCATCCGCTATCTGGAGGAGTTGATCTGAGATGAGATACGAAATCAATCCGTTTGTGGAAGTCATCGAGATGGACAAGGGCGTCTGGTCGCTGCTGTCTCCCGGGCACTGCTCGACGCTGTGCTACCTGGTGGAAGGACAGGACAGGGCGCTGCTCATCGATACGGGCTTTGGCGTGGGCGATATGAAGGGCCTGTGCGAGTTCCTCGCGCCGGGCAAGCCGCTGACCGTGGTGGATACTCACTTCCACGGGGACCACACGCTGGGCAATTTCCTGTTTGACCGCGTGTACATCCACGAAAACGACTACGAACCCACGATGGAGGTCAACCGGCGCGTCAAGGAGAACGGCCCTTCCGGCGGCCCGGGCTATACCGCTGCGGACAGCGCGCCCTACAAGGACTATGAGCTGGTGCCCATCCGCGAGGGCTATGTGTTCGACCTGGGCGGCGGGCATGAGGTGGAAGTGATCCACACTCCCGGACACAGCGGCGGCTGCATCGTGCTGCTGGAGAAGAAACGCCGCATTCTGTTCACCGGCGACAGCCTGGTGCGCACGCCCACACTCATCTTCATGGGCGAGCATCCGCAGGGCAATGTCGAGTGTTTCCGCGACAGCCTGGCGCGCCTGGCCGCGCGCAAGGGGGAGTTCGACGTGCTCTACCCGGCGCACAACCTGACGCCCCAGCCCGTAGAGCTGCTGGACGACATGATCGCGCTGTGCGGCCAGATCCTGGAGGATCCCGACCGCTTCGGCCGCTGGGAGGATCCATTCGGCGACCGCGCGCACGCCAAGCTGGGCAACTACGGCAGGGCCTACATCGCCTACAATAAGGAGCACGTCTATAAGCACGCGTAAAGCGCAACAGAAGGCCCCTTGCAGCAACCGGGACGGGATGCTGCGAGGGGCTTTTGTCGGGGATTTTCACTCCAGCGGAGAATAGATGCGCGGACGGCGCGGCTTTTCGGCCTCGGGCAGCGGATGCGCCATCATCAGATAGCGCCATTCGTCGTAGATGTGGTCCTCCGCGGCGGTGTCCACGTCCTCGCACTGGCGGGGGTCGTAGCACAGCGCGGGCAGCGTGCGGATGGAGTCGCGGCAGGTGGAGAATACCCGCACGGAGCTAAAGCCGTTTTGGTCGAAGGCGAGCCGGCGGTGCACCTGCATCAGACCGGGCAGGCGCGCATTTTCGGCGGGCAAAAAGTAGACGCCCTCGCGCTGCATTTGCTCGGCGATGTTCTCCCCGCGCGAACCGTCCCAGATGGATGGGTCGGCATAGCCCGTGATGTGCAGTCCGGATTCGTGCGCGCGCTCAGCCTGCGCGATGCCCTGCGCGATGGCGGTGGGCGTCAGGCGCAGCCCGACATTGGGCGTGCCCGTGCAGCCGTACCACTCCCGATAGCGGTAGAGCACGCCGTCGGGGGACAGCGCCCACCAGCCCACCGAAAACGGCCGTGCGTAGCCAAAGTCGAAGGAACGAAAGCGCCGCCACGAGCGAGGGACCTCAAACGGAGATACGACGTGGCTATTCCGACCCGTCGCGTAGCCGTCGGGATCGTCGCGCCACTCGGTAAAGACCTGGCCCTCAAACGCGTCCCAGCGGCCATAGAGCAGCGCGTCGCGGAGCGCTGGGGGCTTGGCGGCCAGTTCCAGCCGGTAGCCCTGGCTCAGATAGGGGTTGTCCTGCACGCGGGCGGGGATATAGCGCAGCGTGCGCCGCCCCTCGATGTCTTCAGAACGGATTCGCTCCACCATCACGGTGTCGGGAGGTCCGGGGTCGATAAAGCGCGCTTTGACCCAGCCGTGGCCCACGCCGCCGGGGTTGGAGGTGCAGCGCACCAGCGGTCGAATGCCCAGGGACGTGCTCGCGCGCAGCCGCGATTTGAGAAAATCGTATACGGTCTGCGAAAAGTGCGTCAGCTCGTCGATGTAGAGCCAGTGAATCTCCGCGCCTTGGTACTGGAAGCGATCGGCGTCCTGCTGGCAGTGGCGGAAGCGCAGGCGCGAGCCGTTGAGCAGCAGCATCTCATGCGCGGAGGCGGAATAGCGGTACAGCCGGCGCGGGATGCGCCGCATGGCCTCGGCGATGAGCGTGTCCTCCAACTCGCGGTAGGTGCGGCGGAACAGGTAGGCTACCGTGCCCGGATGACGCAGGCAGCGCAGCAGCGCGTCCATCACCACGGCGCAGGACTTGCCGCCGCCTGCCGCGCCGCCGTAGAGCACTTCATCCTCGCAGCTGCGGTGAAAGGCAAGCTGGCGCGGCGTCGGCGCGTAGTTCAGCAGCACCTTCATGCGTCCTCCTGCGCGGCCGGATCGCCCCGCAGCACGACCTCCACCGCATCGGGCTGCGCGGACCCCATTTTGATCTGTGTCTCCGCCACCTTGCACAGGCAGCCCACCAGTTTGATGAAGGCTTCGTCGTCCTGCGCGTCGCAGGCGGCGCGCGCTCTGCGGTGCAGCAGCGCGATCTCACGGGAAAACAGGTTTTTCTTCTTTGCGGACATGACGGGTCCCTCCTTTCTGATGACCAGTGTATACCCTATTAAAGCGCGCAACGTGCTCAGATTTTGCAAAGCTTTGTTTGTATCTGTGCGCGGCGTGTGGTACAATGATGTATATCGTCGATTTTTATGGAGGGCTGAACATGAATTGCACATTATGCGGCCACCGCTGCGGCGTGGATCGCGAGGAGAACGAGCGCGGCTTCTGCAGCATGGGGTGGGGCGCCAGCATCGCCAAGGTCATGCTGCACAAGTGGGAGGAGCCGTGCATCAGCGGCGAAAAGGGTTCGGGCGCCATCTTTTTCTCGGGCTGCTCGCTGCGCTGCGCTTTCTGCCAGAATTGGGAGATCAGCCACATGCGCAAGGGGCTGCCCGTGGACGTGGACAGGCTGCGCGACATATTTGACGAGCTGACTGAGAAGGGCGCGCACAACATCAACCTGGTCAATCCCACACACTTTGTGCCCTTTATCGCCAAGGCGTTCAAGCGGTACCAAAAGCGCATCCCGGTGGTGTACAATACCCACGGCTACGACAGCGTCGAGGCGCTCAAGATGATGGACGGCATCGTGGACATCTACCTGCCCGACCTCAAATACACCTACTCGCTGCCCGCACGCCGGTATTCCGCCGCGCCGGATTACTTTACTGTGGCCAAGGCCGCCATCGACGAGATGGTGCGGCAGGTAGGGCCGGTGCAGTACGACGAAAACGGACTGATGAAAAAGGGCGTGATCATCCGGCACCTGATTCTGCCCGGGCAGACCGACGCGGCCAAGGACGTGATTGACTACGTGGCGGAGCACTTTGAAAAAGGGACGGTGCTCTTTAGCTTGATGGCGCAGTACACGCCTTGTGCTGAGGCCGTGCGTTACCCGGAAATCAACCGGCGGCTGATGCAGGAAGAGTACGATGAAGTTGCGCAGTACCTGATGAACAGTCCCATCGAGGACGGATTCATGCAGGAATTGGAGTCCGCGGACGAGCAGTACATCCCGCAGTTCGATCTTGAGGGCGTGCTGCCTCCGGAGGAGGTGTAGCGCATGGAATTCCTGCTGTTCCTGCAGGAGCTCCGCGACCCGGCGCTGGACGCCGTGATGCTGATGGCCACGAGGTTGGGTGAAGAGGTGTTGGCGCTGGTTCCCATGATCCTGTGCTATTGGTGCATCGACAAGAGCCTGGGGCTGCGCATCGGATTCACCTACTTTGCGGGGGGCATCGCCAATCAGTTTTCCAAGGTGATCTTTCGTGTGGAGCGGCCCTTTGTGCGGAATGCGGCGATTCATCCGCACGAGAAGGCGCTGGGCACCGCGACGGGGTATTCCTTCCCGAGCGGGCACACCACGTCCGCCACGTCGCTTGCGTCTGCGCTGGCGCTGAACTTCCGCAAGAAGTGGTGGGTGTGGGTGCTGGCGGCGGCATACGTTGCGCTGGTGGGCTTTAGCCGGATGTATCTGGGTGTGCATACCCCGGCGGATGTGTGCGTGGGCATGGCGATGTCGGCTGTGATGGCCGTGGCGGTGGATGCCGCTTTCCGCGACTGTGAAAAGCATCCCCGGCATGGACGAGGCTATTTCGCGCTGTGCATGGCGTCGGCGCTGGCGATGGTGATTTACACGGGATTCATGGTGGCGCAGGGCGTGGTGCCCGAGTCGCAGGCCAAGAACGTATTTGAGACGGGCGGCGCCGCGGCAGGGCTGCTGCTGGGCGTGTGGCTGGAGCGCCGCTATGTGAAGTTTAAGACCGCTGCGCCGCTGCGCGTACAGGTAGTCAAGCTTGTGGCAGGCGTTGCCGTGGCGCTGGTGTTCAAGGAGGGGCTAAAGCCGCTGTTGGGTACCTCGCTGATGATGCAGTCGGTGCGGTATTTCCTCACGGTGCTGATCATTGTGGCGGGATACCCGTGGGGATTTGATCGCCTGATGCGCAGAAGAAAGGCATAGCAAGTTCATAGAAAAAACGGGCTGTTTGGCGCAGGAGCGCGCTGAACGGCCCGCTTTTTCTATGAGTTGAATCGGAAAAAGGGTCGGAAACGAGGCGAGGGTAACAAAATCCCCTCGCGCCTATACGGCTCGAGGGGAAGAAACCTCTGAATCGATATTAAGCAAGACCGTCGATGTCGGCAGCAGGCTTGTCATCGCAATCGGCAGGAGTGAAGACGTGGAAACCATCCCAGGTGCCGATCTTCTCGGACTCAGGCAGCGCGTCACCATCGCGACCCAGGCCGTTATAGGAACCAGGATTCTCGGTAGCTTCCAGCGCCTTGCCGTTGCGGCCCAGACCATCATAGGTGCCGGGGTTTTCGGTAGCTTCCAGCGCTTCGCCGGTACGGCCCAGACCATCATAGGTGCCGGGATTCTCGGTAGCTTCCAGCGCTTTGCCGGTGCGGCCCAGACCATCGTAGATGCCGGGATTCTCGGTAGCTTCCAGCGCTTTGCCGGTACGGCCCAGACCATCGTAGGTGCCA
>DKYK01000083.1 GCA_002492415.1 Christensenella sp. UBA7102 | reverse complement strand
AGGTGCTCTACCAACTGAGCTAGCGGTCCAAGTGGTGGAGCTAAGGGGACTTGAACCCCTGACCTCTACACTGCCAGTGTAGCGTACTAGCCAACTGTACTATAGCCCCGAGCACGCAAAATATGTTACCACTTTTTACTCACCGCGTCAACTGGAATTTTTGTTAAGAAATAGATAAAAGTCGCTCTTTGATCTGCAGACGTTCATTTACCCGCGCTTTACTTGACGAAACCGCAGAGGAGATGCTAAAATGGTAGAAAAGGGCAACGGAGCTCAGCAAGACGCCTCCCGGCCCTTTTGCTTTATGTATGGTTCTGGTAAAAAAGTGTGGTTAGAGGGCATGAGGAGGAAAACGCAATGGCAAAGTACACAGCGCAGGATATCCGGCGCATGGTGGAGGAGAATAACGTCCGCTTTATCCGCCTGCAGTTCACCGATATCTTCGGAGCGATGAAGAGTGTGATGATTACTGTCAGCCAGTTGGACCGCGCACTTGCAAATGAGTGCAAGTTCGATGGCTCGTCCATTGAGGGATTCACCCGCATCGAAGAGAGCGATATGTGCCTGCACCCAGACCCGGATACCTTCTGCATCCTGCCCTGGGATGAGCAGGGCAATGTCGCACGGCTCATCTGCGATGTGTACACGACCGACGGCAAGCCCTTTGAGGGCAGTCCCCGCAACATACTGGAGCGCGTGCTGCGCCATGCCGAGCGGTTGGGTTATCGCTTCTTCGTCGGTCCGGAGCTGGAGTTCTTTCTCTTCCATACCGACGATCGCGGCAAGGCTACCACGGATACCTATGATGAGGGAAGCTACTTCGATCTCAGCCCCGTCGATCAGGGCGAGATCGCCCGCCGCGAGATGTGCATACTGCTCGAGGACATGGGGTTTGAAATCGAGGCTTCTCATCACGAGTGCGCCCCCGGCCAGCACGAGATCGATTTTAAGTACGATGAGGCGCTCAAAACTGCCGACAACGTCATCACCTTCAAGGAGGTCGTCAAGACGACGGCCCAGCGCCATGGCTTGCACGCCACCTTTATGCCCAAGCCTGTCTATGGCATCGCCGGCTCCGGCATGCACATCAACATGTCGCTGTTCAAGGACGGTCAGAATGCCTTTGCCGACGATAAAGACGAGTACGGTTTGAGCGAGACAGCCTATCGCTTCATCGCGGGGGTGATGGCGCATGCGGCGTCCGTCGCAGCTGTCACCAACCCCTTGGTCAATTCTTACAAACGCCTTGTACCGGGCTTTGAGGCGCCTATGTATATCGCCTGGTCGGTGCGCAATCGCTCGCCGCTCATTCGCATCCCCGATGCGCGCGGCAAGGCTACCCGTATTGAGCTGCGCAATCCCGATCCTACCGCCAATCCCTATCTGGTGTTCGCGCTGGTGCTGGAGGCGGGCCTGCAGGGCATTGAGCAGGGGCTTACGCCTCCCGCGCCCATCAATCAGAACATCTATCAAATGACCCGCTCGCAGCGCAAGGCCAGCGGCGTAAAGGATCTTCCCACGGATCTGAACCAGGCCGTGGAATTGATGGAGGCCGATCCCATGGTCGCAGAGGTGCTGGGCGGCCACATCTATGAAAAATACGTGACCGCAAAGCGCGCCGAATGGCATGAATACTGCACCCGCGTCTCGCGCTGGGAGTTGGAGGCGTATTTGGGCAAGTACTAAACGGCATCCCAGGGAAAGGACGGCGGTCGCATGCTTGTGGCGGCTGCGTTTGCAAACATCGGCGACGCGCAAAAGATTGCCCAGGCGCTGGGGCGCTATGGCCTGCGCGCCATGCCCACCGTCAGCGGAGCCCAGGTGCTGCGCCAGAGCGCTTCTGTGACGCTCGTCGTCTGCGGTCCCCACCTCGCCGATATGACTGTCCGCCGCTTGCGCCAACTGCTGCCGCCATCCACTCCCATTCTCCTCATTGCGGCCGGGGAGATGTCGCTGCCCGGCGTCGAGCTGCTGCCCTGCGGCATCACCAAGTCTCAGCTGGCGGCGTGTGTGCTGCGGCGTACAGACCAGCGCGAGGCCACCGTGGCTCGCGCCAAGCGCGTCCTCGTCCGCAATGGTTGCGCGGACGAAGCCCAGGCGCATCGCCTGCTGCAGACCCGCGCCATGAATACTGGCACCACGCTGCTGCGCGCTGCTCTACAGGTGCTCAAAGAGTCTCATTCCATACTGCCGTGAACAATATGAGCGGCCGCGTTCTCACTACGAGAATGCGGCCGCTTTTCTGTTTTTTGCAGCCATTACGGCTGATCGTCCTTCATACACTTGTCGCAGGAGTAATCGCATTTGGGGTTCTTGCACACACACCCTGTTTCCAAGTGGTATAAATCACTGCCGCACAGCGGACAGAGCGCGGTGCAGGTGTTGAAAATTTCCGGGGCGGTCTTGGTGTCGCTCATGCGCAAAGCCTCCTCTCTGATCTTTAATCCAATTATAACACCTTTGTATGCAAAATACAAAAAGGTTTTTGTAGAATGGAAACGAATTTAGTAATTACTCGTCTAAAAGATGGAGGTGTGAACTTTGAGTAAGAAAAAAAATCCTTTGCTCATCACATTGATCGTCATAGCAGTGGTGCTCGTGGCTGCCATTGGCTGCGGCGTGGGCCTGATCAGCTTCATTTCCAACCCGCAGAACGCTTTCTCAGAGCTTAAAGAGCAGGATGCTGTGCAGCTGGCCGCGACGCCCACGCCCGCGCCAACGGCGACGGCGACGCCCGAGCCAAGCGACGGCGCCGCTACGCCGGAACCGACCGTCACGCCGGAGCCCACCATGACGCCGCCGGACTATGAATTTGAGAAAAAGCGCGTCAACATACTACTGCTGGGAGCGGATAGCTCCGTTGAGCGGGTGGAGGCGGGGCTGAACTTCCGCACCGACACCATGATCCTGGTTACTGTCGACTTTGAGAACAAGGATGTGGACATGATCTCCATCCCGCGCGATAGCTATGTGCGCATCAACCGTTCCGAGACGCGGTTTAACAAGATCAATGCTGCGTTTGTCTTCGGCGGCGGAGCGGATAAAAACGGCTATGCATATTCCATGAATACCGTCTCCGATCTGCTCGGCGTGCGCATTGATTATTACGTCGGCTTTGGTATGAACGTCGTCAAGGAAGTCGTGGATGCGATGGGCGGCGTGGATTACGATGTGGACATTGCATTCACCATGTGCGGCCGCAAGACGGAGAAAGGCCTGCAGCACATGGACGGTCAGAAGGTGCTGGACTACTGCCGCTTCCGCAAGGGCGGTAGGGGAGACGTGGATCGCGTTGACCGCCAGCAGCGCATGCTGTTCTCCATCTTTGAAACCATGCTCAAGACCAATCAGGTCAAGAACATCCCTGACATCTACACCGCTGTGCAGGAGAACATTGATACCAACTTGGATGTGCTGCAGATTGCGACGCTCGCCTACTTCGCCAAGGATCTATCCATGGATCAGATTGAGCGCCACACCGTGCCGGGCAACGGCCAATATGTAGGCGCAAAGTCCTATTACATCATCAACCAGGACAAGAAGAACAAGATGGTCAAGGAGATCTTCGGCGTCTCCGGCCCCTTTGATGAAGACATTACGCTTGAAGCCATTGAGGCGCGCGTAGCGGCGGACGAGGGCCTGCCGGCAGAGGGCGACGAAACCCAGACGGGCGAAGGGGATGACAGCGCCATGGATACTGCGATCGAGGCTGAGGAACTGCTCTCCTATGTCAACGATTATGGCGACCTGGAGAACCCGGATGTCGCTGCAGCCTACGAGACGCTGCGCTCCGCGATCGCCAGTGGGGATGTGAACGCCATGCGCAGCGCCATGAGCACCGTGAGAAACCTGCTGCCCGGCGCTTGATGTCGGCAGAAGGAAAAAAAGGAGAGATTTGTCTATGTTAGAGTTGTTCAACTCCGCTTCTTGGGCCAGAATGCTGACCGCCGTAGGATCCTTTCTATGGATGGTCGTAAAGGGCTTGCTCGTACTGGCTGCCGGCTACTTCCTCACGCGTTGGCTGGTGGCCTTCACCGGGAAATGTCTCAAGAAGAGTAAGCTCAATGCGACCTTGCACAGCTTTTTGCTCTCGAGCATCCGCATCGTCTGCTATGTGTTTGTCATCGTCATCGTGCTGACGATGCTGGGGATTCCGACCACTTCGCTCATCACGGCCATCGGCACCGCGGGTGTGGCCATTGGCTTGGCGCTCAAGGATAGCCTTTCCAATTTCGCCAGCGGCGTCATCATACTCTTCAATGCCCCCTTCCAGGATGGGGACTTTGTGGAGATCGGCGGCCAGAGCGGTGTAGTGCAGGAGATCGGGCTGATGACCACCAAGCTCAAGACCTTTGATAACCGCCATATCATCATCCCGAACAACACGGTCACCACTTCCAATGTCGTCAATTATTCCCGTGAAAAGACGCGCCGCCTGGATATGGACTTCACCATCAGCTATGACGACAATGCGGACCGGGCCATTGAGCTCATCAACGGCATCATTGCCGCTAAGGGCGACCGGGTGTTGCAGGAGCCCGCCGCGCCATTCGTGATGGTCACGGGTTATCAGGACAGCGCCGTCAAGATCACTGTGCGCGTTTGGTGCAAGGCGGAAAACTACTGGGATCTCAATTTTGCGTTCCTCAAGGAAGTCCGCGCGGCCTTTGACGCAAACGACATTCATATTCCGTATAATCAGCTCGATGTTCACGTCGTCAGCAAGTGAGGCCAACGCCCAAGTGCTGGAGGAGATGCGCATAACATTAAAAGCTCGGTTCGGTCTTTGCACCGGACTGAGCTTTTTAAGAATGAGGCAGCCTGTCGTACTTCCTTTTGCAGGGCCGGTATGGTATACTTGTGTGAGAATAAACGCAAGGAGAGGATGCCCGTGGATGTGATGGAACATACCGCCTGCTTTACTGGGCATCGTCCGCGGGAAGTAATGGCCTTCCAACCACTGGATGCGCGCTGTGAGCGCTTGACCGAAGCATTCGACCGTGAGGTGCAGCGCCTGGTTGAGCAGCATCACGTGGAAATGTTTCTGTGCGGCATGGCGGATGGCTTTGATTTGTTCGCTGCGCAGCGCCTGCTGTGGCTGCAGCGCATGGACCGCATTCCGCAAAGCGTCTTTCTCATTGCGGTGCAGCCCTATCCGGACCACATCCGCAGTATGTCGCGCAAGCGCTGGACGGAGGCTTACCAGGAGGTGCTGTTCTGCGCGCAGGATGCGCTTGTCGTCAGCTCGGAGTACGGACCGGACGCATATAAAAGGCGAAACGCTTACATGGTGGAGCATGCGCGCTATCTACTGGCATTTTGGAACCGCAGCCCGCGTTCCGGCACGGGCCAAACGGTTCGCATGGCGCAAAAGCAGGGACGCACGATCATCAACCTCTACGATTTTTGCTGAGGTTTTGCACTTACCGTGTTTCGTCGAGGAGAAACCGGGTTATGATAAGGCTGAGGCGTGTGGGAATGGCGCGCAGAAGCCGCATCGCGTTAAAAGAAGGGAGCAGGAGCGCCATGCTGGAAAGCGGGAAAATTAAGCAGATCGGGGAAAATACAATGCTTGTGGAGTTTGAGCGCAGCGCCATGTGCGAAAAGTGCGGCGCGTGTGAGCGCGCGCAGAAGGCTATGCTCATGGAGGTCGAGCGCATCGGCAATGCAGCGATTGGCGACCGCGTCGAGGTGGAGCTGCCCGCGCACACGCTGCTTCAGGCAGCGTTTGTGGCCTACGGGATACCGCTGATCCTGCTGCTCGTTGGGTTGCTCGTGGGAGCTCGTCTTCCCAGCTGGCTGGGATTTCCGGGAAATTCAGACCTGTACGCTGCGGGCCTTGGTCTGCTGTTGGCGGGCGGCGCGTTCTTAGCGCTTCGTTTGACGGAGAAAAAACGCCGTACTTCAGGTAAATATGCTCCCAAGGTTGTGCATGTTGAGTGCCTGTGTCAAAGGCCGCAGCAAAACGATACAAATGAGTGAAGGATGGTAAAGAACAATGGCAATGAAACTGGACGCAACAAATTTTGATCAGGTACTGTCCGGGCCGCAGCCCGTGCTGGTGGATTTCTGGGCAACCTGGTGCGGTCCCTGCCGCATGGTGGGTCCCATCATCGAGCAGATCGCGCAGGAGTATGAAGGACGCGCCGTGGTTGGCAAGGTGGATGTTGATGAGTGCGGTGAACTGGCCATGCGCTACGGCGTGATGTCCATTCCCACTGTCATCGTGTTTAAGAATGGTAAGCCCGTCGCCCAGCAAGTCGGCGCGGTGGGCAAGGCAACCTATGCCGCGATGATCGAGCAAGCGCTGTAAGAAAAGGAACGCCCCGACCTTTCGCTTTTGAAAGGCCGGGGCGTTCCTTTTTTGTCAGTAGGTCTGCTGCGAGGTCTCATACGCGGAGATGAAGTTCTTGGCCGCGCGGATGACCTCTGGCGTGAATTCCTCAGAGTATTCATCCTGCGCAACGGACAGGTAATCCTGCAACAGGTAGTTCGGCGTCACGTTCAGTTCAAGACATAGCGTCATGAATAGCTCCAGACTGGGGGAACGGAGCCCGCGCTCCAAGTGCCCGATGTAACCTACTGAGATTCCAAGACGCTTGGCCAGATCCGATTGCGTGATTTTTAGCTCCCGCCGTCTGTTGCGCACCCTTTCGCCAAGTTTCAGCTTATCCATCTCCATGGCAGAGCCCCCCTTTTCAAGCTGTGAGCAGTAGAATTGCCGCACCGAATCGGCCCACAGAATTATTCTGCCTCTACAAAGAACCGGCCGATCATGTACGGATAGCCGTCCTTGGTGCCGTCCTGGTGCACGTCCGCATAGACCTTATAGGTCTTGTCCGTTTCCAGAGGCTTGCTCTCCACCATTTCCAGGTAGATGTACTTGGGATTATCCGCGCTTCCTACGTTGAACAGGCAGGTGTAGGGCTCCTGCTGATAAACCTCCACAACATTACCCCTGCACAAGAAGGGCTGGGACATGCCTGCTGAATTTACCAGATTGTCGTAGTCCATGCGATAGGCTTTGGCCACATATTCATTATAGGAAGGCGTGTAGGTAACCACGTGCGTCAAAGAAGAGTTCTCATCGCCCTTGGACGCAGTGATGATGACCTGATTTTCACCGAAGTTCTTCAGCTTTGCAGTAAATTTGAAGCTGCCGTCATCGTTTTGCTGCACCTGGCCGTCAATGGGGGAGTCCACCGTCACCTTCACGCCAGCCTCTACTTTGCCGGAAATTTCCACCTTGTCGGACTGGGAAGAGGAGGGAGTGGCCGCGTCCAGCTCAATGGGTACGGTCATCTCAGGCCGCGTCAGCACGATGCTTTCGGTGACGGAACGGCAGCCTTTTTTCATCGCGGTCACAGGGATGGAATTGTCGCCTGTGGGCTCTACGGATACGTTGTAGACAATCGTGCCAAGGTTATTTTCCTCCTCGGCGATCATATCGGATACATCATCTCCGTCAATGGTTACAACGGAGCCTGTCTCCACGCGTATCTTTACCTGGTAGGTGCTCAGCGTCGTCTCCGCTGCACCGCCTTCAGGACTCAAAATTTCCAGGTATGCATCCGGCGGCGTTACGGTGAACGTCACTGGGTCCAGATTGGTCTCCTTGCCGCTGCCCGCTTCATGCAGCACGGGATTGAGCGTGACTTCTACATCGTCGCTGACATAGCGGTCACCGATCAGCACGCTGTCCTCGATTTCCAACGTGCCCACACCACCGACAATGGGGATATTATAACTGCCTTCCAGATTTTCATTGGAAATATAGATGATGTCGTCATCCGTGCCCTTGAAGGTGATGATGTGCCCGGGGCGCCCGTTGACGACTCCTGCGGTCACGACCGGTGCGTTAGGATTCGTTTCTGGGCTCTGTTGCGTCTGCTGATCCTCGCTGGGCGCTTCCTTGCGCTCATTGATGAGCTTGATGATTGCGCGGATGCCGAAAACTGCGCCTGTAATGACCAGAGCCAGCACGAGCAGCGCCGCGATGCCCACGATGATTATGCGCGTCGGGTTCTGTACCTTCAGCCCCCTTGCGGGCGCGCGGCGTGCAGGCCGGATCAACGCATCTTCATAGGATTTCTCCTGCGATCCGGCGCGAAAGGGTTCCCGCCGAGGGGTCACCTCCTGGCGCGCAGCAGGGCGTCGTGTGCCCTGCGGAAGTGCTTTTTCTATATTATCATTATCACGCTCAACCGCTGTCGGTCCCGTACGCCGCGCGTTTGCATCCTGCGCATTGCGCTGACGCAGCGTGGATGCGCTCCTTGCCGAGTCATACCGTGCAACGGCCTCCAGGCCGGTGCGTGCTGCCGCAGGGGCGTATTGCGGCCTGCTTTGCGGAGCGGAGTTCCTGGGCGAACGTTCATGGCGCGTCTCAGGCTCTTCCTCTCTGTGGATTGTCTCACGCTGACGCGGAGAAATGGGGGAAGGCTGGGTACGCCGTGGATGGGCGTTCATGGCGTGTAAATGGTCCAGGTCGTTTGAGCCCAGATTCTGCAGCGCCTCGCGCACCCAAGCGGGTTGTTCAGGCTCGGGGGCGGGCCGCGGCGCCTTGAACGCGCTTTCTCGAGGGGATGCCGCTTCAAAGGCGTCCTTTGGCGGGGAAGCTTCCTCAAACGAGCCTTCTTGCACCGGCGTTTCTTCAGGCTTGGGCAGTTCAGGCTTGGGCAGTTCGATGGCTGCATCGAAGGGATCGCCCTGCTCTACTTCTGCTACTAGGTTGCGTTTGGCGGATGCAAAGGCGGTGAACTCGTCGCCCTGCTCATCGGCCTTTTTCGCGGCGATGCGCGCTGTGGGTTTGAATTCTTCCACATTGTCCACACGCGGTTCAGCTTTGACTTCCCTGGGTTTGTATACTGTCGCAGGCTCGTCTTCCTGCTCCGGGGCGGGGGGCAGTCGCTTGCGGCTCATCAACTTGCGCGGGCGCGGCTCGTCAACGTACTCTGGAACGTGACCGTTCTGCGCGCCCGCCGGCGGGTTGGTGAAGATCGCATGGATGATCTCGTGGCTGATGCCGGGTTGAGTGGGGGCGACCTCCGGCTCGGCAGGCACGGTGGCAGGCTGTGCCGCAGGCGCCTGCATCTTTTCTGCAAGCGGCGTAAATTTACGCGTCTCCCCACTGGGGGAATTGGACGCCAGCGGCGCGAATTTGCGCGTCCCCTGTTCAGGGATGAGCACCGTCTCAGGTGCATTGTGCCGCATTTCGGACTCGTCGTTCTCCGGTGCAGATATCTGCGATTCGGCTGTATCGTGCGCGTTGACGAGCGGATCGGGTGTCTTAGCCGCAGAGGGTCCTGTCATGCCATAGACAGCTTCCGTATCGAGTTCCTCATCGTCATCCCAGTCGCCGTCGTCATACAGGGAGAAATTCTGCCGCGGCAATATGAGTTCCTCGTCTTCGGAAGCATCGCCTTGGGCAGCCGGCGCATCTTCGGACACCGCGGGCGCCTGCGCGATGGGTTCCTCCCGTGCCGCGGGTTCCTGCGTGAGGGGGTCTTCCCGCTCACCGTCCTCCTGAGAGGAGAGAACCACGGTTATGGGTTCGTCGTCAATCAGGTCCTGAATCTGCGTGGGTTCATCCGCATGCGCGCCCGTCAGGTCCGCACCGCAGCGAAAACACTTGGTAAAGTGCGCTCTATTCCAAACTCCGCAAGAAGGGCATTTCATGCACGTTCCGCCTC
The DNA here is from genome assembly GCA_002492415.1 of Christensenella sp. UBA7102. Taxonomy (GTDB): domain Bacteria; phylum Bacillota; class Clostridia; order Christensenellales; family UBA1750; genus Spyradocola. The sequence continues at coordinate 4,916 of DKYK01000083.1, read as the reverse complement.
CTATGGGTAAATTTCTTTGCGTTCTTTCGCCATTATCTGGCATAAATAGGTTCTATACGCCAATTTAATCAATTCGCCCTCATGGTGGAAAACTCCTGCCTGCGTCCCGTCAAATTTGTGTGTTCAAACCGGAAAAAATATGTTATAATGATGGAAGAGTACACACAGTCGGAGGTCAGTACTACCATGATGGATAATTTTAAGGAAGAAATCGTCGTACGCAAGCAGGGGCGTATCCTCAATGCGCTGGGTTACAGTCTGAGCTGGATGTTCATCGTGCTGTTTGGTCTCATCGGCATGATGGGCCTTTCCGGCATCATGAGTCTGCAGTTTGCCTGGCAGAATTTTGTCACACTGATCGTGGGCGGCGGCGTTGCCTTTTTGCTCTGGCGGTATAAGGACAATTTTCGCATAGAGTACGAGTATTCCTTTACGAACGGCGAGATGGACTTTGCAATGGTACTGGGCAACAGCCGCAGAAAGCAGCTGACCAGCGTGCGTATGCGCGAGGTCGAGGCGGGCGGCTGGGTGGACGGCCCCACCTTCTCACGCTATGAAGCCATGAAAGAGGTCAAACATCTGGATTACTTTCTCAACTCCAAGCAGCGTCTCTACTACCTGTTCTTCATTCGGGACGGTAAGAAGCAAATGCTGCTGATGGAGCCTTCGCAGGAAATGGTGGACATGATGTCCAAGTACTCCAAGGCGCTCGAAGCATAATGGGAGAGCGCAGTTTTTCCGTTCGCATCACAGTGGAAAATGCGGGACGGCGCGTGGACGATGTGCTGCGCGCCGTCTTTGATATGTCCGGCAGGCAAATTCGTCTGATCAAAGCGCAAAAAGGCTTTTTCCTGGATGGCCGCCCCGTATATGCAAATGCGATCGTCGCCCCGGGCCAGACGCTCACCGCCGTTTGTCGCGACGCCTACGACCAGGGCATCGAACCGGAGGAGGGGAGCCTATCCGTGCTTTTTGAGGATGAGCATCTGCTCATCGTCGACAAGCCCGCGCCCATGGCCACGCTGCCCGAGCCAGACCGCATGCACGGCACGCTTGCCAACCTCATCGCCGCGCATCTTCGGCAGGAAAACTTCATCTTCCGCCCCGTAAATCGCCTGGACCGCGGGACCAGCGGCATACTCGTCGCCGCCAAGCACCCGCTGGCGCAAAAGCGGCTGATGGATGTGCTCCACACCGATGCGTTCCAGCGTACCTATGAGGCGATTGTTGACGGCTCCGTCGATACCAACGTTCGCATTGACGCGCCCATCGGCCGGCTTTCCAAGGATAGCGTGCGCCGCTGCGTATGCGACGGGGGAAAGCCTGCCAGTACGGGTCTGACGGTGTTGGGTTATGATCCATTAACGAACCGTACCCATGTTTTGTTGCGTCTATACACGGGCCGCACACACCAAATCCGTGTTCATCTCGCCCATATCGGTCATCCGGTCACGGGGGATGCGCTCTATGGAACACCTTGTGAGGCATTGCCCGGCCGTTTTGCGCTGCATTCCGCGCATCTTATGCTGCAGCATCCCTTTTCAGGACAATGGATCCTGCTGGATTCCCCATTGCCGTCGCAGATCCGGCACCTGATCCCGGCGCAAAATGGCTGCTGCCGCCAATGAAGCGCATTCATTGGCGGCAGCAGCAGTATGTTTCCCTGGAATTCACAGCGCCTTCCAGGCCGCGACCACTGCCTGCACGGTTTCCTCCAGCGTCTGCCCGTCCGCGTCGATGGTTATGTCCGCGTTTTTCTCGTAGTATGGCGCGCGATGGTTGTACAGGCTGCGCAGCGTCTCTCCAGGGCCCATCGCGATGCCGCGTGTGGACATGTTGCTCAGCCGCCGTTCCAGTTCCTCGCAGGGCAGCTTGAGGTAGAAGACCACGCTGTTTCGCTTCAGATGTGCCATTGCGCGCTCTTCCAGCGCCACCGAACCGCCTGTGGCGATCACGGTGTTGCGGTAGTCGATGCCCAGTATACATTCCTCTTCTTTATAGAGAAATCCCTCGGTGCCCAGTTCGTCCACCAACTGCTGCAGTAGCTGTCCGCAGCGCGCCTGCATCACCAGGTCCGTATCCATAAAGGGCATACCCAGCGCCTTGGCACACAGAACCCCCACTGTGCTCTTGCCGCTGCCTGGCATACCAATCAAAACCAGATTCTTCATCGAAGCGCCCTCCGTTTCCTTCTCGGAAAATCTTCTTTATTATACGATACCGGCTCGGCGCCCGAAAGAAAAAACGTGTAAAAAAGAGGCGGAGCGCATATGCTTCCGCCTCATAATCCTTGCGGGGGTTAGAAATCCACCTTTTCGCCGTTGTAGCAGGCGATCAGTATTTTTTTAAGGTCCTCGGGCGAGGTGATGCGCGGATTGGACCCCGTGCAGGGATCGCCGAATGCCTGCGTGGAGACGAAGTCCAACGTGGAGTTGAACTTTTCTTCGGTCACACCGTGATCTTTGAAGGTGGGAGCGATGTCCACGGTGCGGTTGAGCGCCTCAATTTTCGCTACCAGCGCATCCACAAGCGCCGCATCGTCGGCGCCGGAAAGGCCCAGGTAGCGCGCAATGTCGGCATAGCGCGTCTGGCAAGCCTTCGCGTTATAGCGTATGACGTTAGGCAGCAGGACGGCGTTGCAGCAGCCGTGCGGAATCTCGTATTGCGCGCCCACCTTGTGCGCCAGCGAGTGGGCAATGCCCAGCAGCGCGTTGGAGAAGGCCATGCCCGCCAAACATTGCGCAATGTGCATCTTGCCGCGCGCATCCGCGTCGCCCGCATAGGAGGCGGGCAGGAAATCAAAGATCATCCGGATGGCTTTGAGCGCCAGCGGGTCGGAGAAGTCCGAATGCAGGCCGGCCACGTATGCCTCGATGGCGTGGGTCATCGCGTCCATGCCCGTGTGAGCAGTCAGCTTCTTGGGCATGGTCATGGGGATGTCTTCGTCCAGAATGGCGATGTCGGGGGTGATGTTGAAATCCGCCAGCGGATATTTGACCAGCGTGGAGTAGTCCGTGATCACGGAGAAGGCCGTCACCTCTGAGGCCGTGCCCGAGGTGGAGGGGATGGCCACAAAGATCGCTTTATTCCGCAGCTGTGGAATGGTGAAGGGATCCTTGATGTCTTCAAAGGTCTTTTCGGGATGCTCGTAAAATACCCACATGGCCTTGGCTGCGTCCATAGGCGAGCCGCCGCCGATGGCCAGGATCACGTCGGGCTCAAACTCGCGCATCGTCTGCGCGCCGCGCATCACCGTCTCCACGGACGGATCGGGTTCTACACCCTCGAATACGCGGGTTTCCAGGCCGGTTTCGTGCAGTATGGTTTCCAGCTTGTCCAGAAAACCGTTTTTCTGCATCGAGTGGCCTCCCACCACAATGATACCCTTCTTGTAGCCCTTGAGCGCAGTTCGCAGCTCTTCCATGGCTCCTTTGCCAAAGTACAGGTCGCGGGGCAGAGTAAAACGTGCCATTGTGTTCAACTTCCTTTCTGTTCAGGTCTTTTCGGACGGCTTTTCGTCATCTTTTTGTAACCGAGTAAAGCATACTATATTGATAAATAAATATCAATATAGTTGATGTAAATTAACGGAATAATTTTAAAACCAATTGATCCCGCGGTGCAGATGTACCTATTCTGTCCCAATAGCGGTCAAATTATGTAACACAGCACTTTTCAAATCCAACGGAATTAGGTATAATGGAAAAAGAGAGAATGGTTATTAGGAGGATAACGATGGAAAATAGAGTGCTCTATTGCATGAGCTGCGGCGCAGCGCTGAATGTGGAGCTCAATCGTCCGTTTGTCTATTGCACCTACTGCGGCGCGAAAAATATAATTCAGGGTCAGGAAATGCAGACAGACATCAAAATGGGCAACATGCGTGTCAAAGGGCAGACTAGCCTGGAGAGCATGCTCGCCTCGGCTCAGTTCGCTTTTCAGGCTGAACAGTACGAAAAGGCGAATGAGATTTTGATGGCGGTGGTGATGAGCGGAGTGGCTGATCACAATGTCTACCTGCTCAAGGCGCGCATTGATTTGATGATGGATAAGAATGGCCAACTCTTTGAGGACATCCGCGCACTGCAGCGCTTGGAAGCCCGGCAGAGCGCAAGGGGCGAGGTTACAGCCGCTGTGCGCAAACTGATGCAATGTCGGGGGAAAAACGGCGTGAGCGCGCTGCACAACGCCACATACCACGAGGACATGGAGATGGTTCAATATTGTGTGGAACACGGCGCCGACGTCAACCTCGTTGCGGGCATGAGGCGCGTCACGCCCATTTCCATCATGTTCGTGCCCGTCTCGGCTAATCTTGCCCGCTTGGACGGCACGCCCTTTGTCCGCAATAAGCAGAGGGTGCGGCAGATCCGTCGCTACCTCATGCAACATGGCGCGCACGATGTGTTCCGCATCGGCTATTGAACGCTGTGTTTATATGCGTTGTGACTGAATGAAAATACAAGCCGAGCAAGATACCTTGCATATTCCTGCGCTTCGGCGCCGTATAGGCGGTTTTTAACAAGTTTTTATGAAATTTTGCAAAAAATACCTTGCAATAGATGAGCCGCATTATTATAATAATACGGTATTAGCAGGTGAGGCTCTGCAAGCGGGGCCCACTGGGAAAGAAAGGAAGATATCATGAGCTACGTTGATTCCGTCCTTGAAACGGTCATCGCCCGCAATGCTGGCGAAACTGTTTTCCATCAGGCGGTGCGCGAGGTGCTGGATTCTCTGCGCCTTGCGGTGGACGCCAACCCCGCCTACCAGAAAAACGGCCTGCTCGAGCGCCTGGTGGAGCCCGAGCGCGTGATCATGTTCCGCGTGCCCTGGGTCGATGACAAGGGCAACGTGCAGGTCAACCGCGGCTTCCGCGTGCAGTTCAACTCTGCCATCGGCCCCTACAAGGGCGG
>DKYK01000067.1 GCA_002492415.1 Christensenella sp. UBA7102 | reverse complement strand
GCTGACAGCTTGTATATAATAGCATACCCCCTCCCTTCTGTCAATAGGGTTTTTAGAAGTTTTTGGAGAAAAATAGAAACTTTTTTGTCATCCCGAACATTCTCATGTATTTCTATAGTTCATTCAATACGTTTTTGTAAATTCTGCATCCATATGTATAGACCATTCGGAATTTTGCGTGGTTTTCCACCGTAATCCTTTAGGATAATGGTTTTTCACCTGGCCGTCTGAGCACTTTCCCCAACCAAGCGGGAGACTCTTGTAAGTCACAAGGCCCCATCCCGCGCCGTGGCCAGACAGCGTTTCACCGTGCAGATAGCGCAGCGCCTCTTCATCGTTCACATCAAAGCGCAGAGATACGCACTGGGGCGCGACGGCAAGCGCGAGCGCATGTGCGGGCTCAAGACGCCCGGCGGCAAGGCGCCCCAGCTGGACACCGGCGCGTAAAACATGGAGGCCGGTCAATTCCGGCATGTTGTCGGGAAGCGTGTAGAGCCATTCGCCTTGCGTATAGAAGCCGACATAGTCGAGGGTTGAGAGCGATTCTGCGGCAAACTTCACCCATCGCGGGTCCGGCTTCTGCGGTCGGAAAGTAAGCAGTTCTCGCTCATCGTCGCCATTCTTGATCAGGCGCGCAAGGAAATGACCCTCTCCGGACAACTGATGGGGGTACAGATGCGCCATACCGTCTTTGCAGGGGATGCCCGGCAGCTGTAACGATCCATCGAGATGGAACTCCGGGTGACGGGCAAGAAACCGCTCTATGGTATGCTCGTTCTCCACACGATTAAAGGTGCAGGTGGAATAAACCATCGTACCGCCGCCGCGCAGGCACAGCGCAGCGCTCTCCAGTATCTCTGCCTGACGCTCATGGCATCGGCGTGGAGACTCGGGAGTCCACTGGGCAATGGCGGCGGGGTCACGGCGAAACATGCCCTCGCCCGAACAGGGCGCATCCACAAGCACAGCATCAAACCAAGGGCCGAAATGCTTTGCGAGCCGTTCCGGCGATTCATTGAGCACAACGGCATTCGGTATGCCCATGCGCTCCACATTCTCCAGCAGAATGCGGGCGCGACCGGTATGGATTTCATTGGCGACAAGCAGGCCTCGGCCCTGTAGGCGGTCGGCCAGCTGCGTGCTCTTGCCGCCGGGCGCCGCGCACAGGTCGAGCACGCGCATGCCGGGCTGAATGCCCAGCGCTTCTGCAGGGGCCATCGCGGAAGGCTCCTGCAGATAATACGCACCGGCGGCATGCAGCGGATCCTTGCCCATGCGCAGGTCGTCGGGCACATAGTAGCCTAAGGGACACCAGGGCACACGGTCGAAGTCCGGGATGAAGCCTTTGCGGGCGCTCATGCGCAGTCCGATTTGACTTTTTTCTTCATAAGAAGAAAAGAAAGCCGGTGCCTGAGCGCCCAGCTCTTCTTCCATGCGTTTGACAAACTCGGGATGCAGCTGCATCGTCTCTCTCCTTCCACGCGGGCGGGTGGGATCATCGGGGCTCTGCTCGGATTGCGGACGGGCGCACTGCCTTCCCCTTGGGGGAAGGTGGCCCGGGCGCAGACCGGGACGGATAGGGTGAGGTTCTGGCCCGCAGAACCTCGCGTACACCCGCCTCCGCCGATTTCGACGGGAGCGGGTGTACGCTTTGCTCCGTCAGGGTAGAGTCGGCGCGGTTGGGGCAGGAATCATCGATTGCCGCCTACCAGTTTAAGGTCCACGCCCAGCGCAGTCAATTCCTCTTCCGTCGCCTTCACGTTGGGGAAATAGCTCTTGTAGAGCACACCGCCGCTGAGCGTATATTTGCCAAGAGACGCAGGAATGAGGAAGCTGTCGCCCGCCTGATAGGCCCGCTCCCCGCCTTCCCAGGCGACCGTACCGCCAGAGATAGCGGTATAGGCAAAGAAGCGCGTGCCATCCGTGGTCAAAGGCATGGTGCCGTTCGCAGTGATGCGTTCCAGCGCAAAGCAGAGATCGAGCACCATGATTTCACGGGTGCCACCTTTGACATCCAGCTTGACGCCCTGCATGGGCTTGCCGCCCCGTTCCGGAACGATGACGTCGAGCGATTTTTCAATGTGCAGCTGTGCGTTTCTGCCCCAGGCATAGAGGCGATACGTACGATCCGAGGACTGCTGAACCTCATAGATGAGCATATTGGCGCCGATGGCGTGCACGGTACCGGAAGGAATGTAGAGCACGTCGCCGGGCTTTACGTCCACCTTTTTCAGGTGCTGCTCCAAACGTCCCTGCGCGATTTCGCTGCGCAGCGTTTCCACATCGCAGTCAATGCCGAAGATGAGCTGTGCGCCTGGCTCGCAATCCAGCACCACCCATGCCTCGGTCTTGCCGTAGGGATCGCCCTCCACGCGCTGGGCATACGCGTCGTCTGGATGCACTTGCACACTGAGCCACTCACGGGCATCGATGAGCTTGATGAGTAGTGGAAATTCTCCCGTAACCTCAGTGCCAACCAGCTTACTGCCGTATGTTTCGATCCACTGCGGCAATGTCTTGCCTTCACAGCAGGACAAACCCATGGAATGCGCGGAGACCTCCCAGCTTTCGCCCGTGTGGTCCGAGGGGATGTGTTTTCCATAGATGCGGGCCAAGCGTGTGCCGCCCCAGTCTTTTTCGTTGAAGTATGGCTCCATAAAAAGAGGTTTGAGCATGAGTGGTGACCTCCCCTTGTTCGGTACGCATTTTCTTTCTCAAGCATACCATTTCCACCTTCATTTTGCAACGCACGCATTCAGATTCACCATTTCTTTACATTTGACCCATTGACAAAACCCGCTCGGCGCGGTATAGTATTAGAGCACTTGGAAGTGCGATGAGCTCGTAGCTCAGCTGGATAGAGTGTTTGACTACGAATCAAAAGGTCGTGGGTTCGAATCCCTCCGGGCTCGCCATAGAAAAATCCCTGAAAACAGCGGTTTTCGGGGATTTTTTCTGTTACAAAAGTATACACTTATCCTGTGACTTGGGGACTATTTGGGGACTACACACCCGAATGGTCTCTTTTTAGCCTCTTTTCCGCATCAAGCTGGCGCTCAGCTCGTCGGCGGCGCTGCGATCGTATTCGTTGTAAGCGTGGCCGTATATGTCCATTGTGACAGACGTTTTGCTGTGGCCCAGGCGCTTGCTGATCGTCTGCACGTCCACGCCCTGTGCGAACAGCAGGGAGGCGCCGGTGTGCCGTTACGGTATAATAACGACAAACGGAAAAAGCCTT
>DKYK01000028.1 GCA_002492415.1 Christensenella sp. UBA7102 | reverse complement strand
AAGGAGAGAACTATGGCAGGATTTGACAGAGTGGACCGCCAGGCGGAGGAAATTCGCCGCGGGCTGGACAACATATTGCGCAACCAAGTCAAGGACCCCCGCATCCCCGAGGTATTCTCCATTACGAAGGTGGAGCTGGCGCGGGATCTGAAGCACTGCAAGGTGAGCATCAGCGCGATGACGGGCTCGGAGCAGGAGAAGAAGGATCTGCTCAAGGCGCTGCGCAGCGCCTCGGGCTTCATTCGCCATCAGCTGGGGCAGGAGGTCATTCTGCGCGCAATTCCCGAGCTGGCCTTTGAAATGGACGACTCCATCGAGTACAGTGTGCATATCAACCAGCTGCTGCGCAGCATTTCGACGGAAGACAGGGAAGAAAAAGAATGATCGCGGAACTGAAACGGGAATTGGAGGCGGCGGACAGCGTGGCGCTGGTGTGCCATGTCTCGCCGGATATGGATACGCTTGGATCGGCTGTGGCGCTGCGCCTGCTGTTGGAGGGCATGGGAAAGCGGGCTGTGGTCTATGCGCAGGACGGGGTGCCGGGGCGGTTCCTGTTCCTGTCGGGGATGCGCGATGTGCGTTTGCCCGATGAAGCGGTGTATGATCTGTGCGTCGCGGTGGATGTATCCGATCCGCAGCGCATGGGAGAGGCGGAAAAGGTGTTTAACAACGCGAGGCGCACCGCAATGATCGATCATCACCCCACCACCGTACCCTTTGCGCCGGTGCATGTCATTCGTCCGCAGGCGGCGGCGACCGCGCAGATCATCACGGAGCTGTGCGGGCGGTACGGTTGGCGCATGTCGGCCGACGCGGCGATGTGCCTGTGGGCGGGCATGAGCACGGACTCGGGCAATTTCAGCTTTGACAACGTCAGCGGCGGTACCTTCCGCGCGGCGGCGGTGTGCGTGGAAAACGGCGCGCAGCCCAGCGTCATCACGGAAAAGCTGTACCGCACCAGCACACAGGGGCACATCCGCCTGCTGGGGCGCGTGCTGAACGGGCTGCAGCTGTCCCCGGACGGCCGCGTGGCGCTGCTCAAGCTGACGCAGCGCGATGCGGTGGAGTGCGCCGCCACGCAGGAGGATGGCGAGGGCATCGTCAACTTTGCGCTGGAGATCGAAAGCGTGCAGGCGGTGGCGCTGCTGAGCGAGCGCGATGGCTTCATAAAATGCTCGCTGCGCGCCCGCGCGCCTTATGATGTGGCGCAGGTCGCGGTGCGTTTTGGCGGCGGCGGGCATGTGCGCGCTGCGGGCTGCAACTTTGAGGGTAAGACGATAGAGGAGACGGGCGCAGTCATTGCGGCGGCGCTCGCGGATGCGGTGAAATGACGGACGGATTTTTGAATTTGCTTAAACCTCCGGGCATGACGTCTTCCGACGCGGTGGTGATGGTGCGCAGGACGCTGCCCAAGGGCGTCAAGGTGGGGCACATGGGCACGCTGGACCCCGAGGCGGCGGGCGTGCTGCCCATCGGCATTGGCACGGCCACCCGGTTGTTTGACTATGTGAGCGATAAAGAAAAGACCTATCGCGCAGAGGTGTGCGTGGGCACGGCGACGGATACGCAGGATGCGACGGGCGCGGTGACACAGCGAGGCCCGGGCGCGACGGAGACGCAGTTTCTGGCGGTATTGCCGCAGTTCGTGGGGGAGATCAAGCAGGTGCCCTCGATCTATTCCGCCATCAAGGTGGAGGGGCGCAAGCTGTACCAGGCGGCGCGGGCGGGCGAAGATGTGGCGGTTCCCGCGCGCACGGTGCACATCGATTCCATCGACTATATCGCGCAGACGGGGGAGAATCGATTCCTCATCGACGTGCACTGCGGGCGGGGTACTTACATTCGCACGCTGTGCCATGACATCGGTTTGGCGCTGGGCACCTGCGCGCACATGAGTTTCCTGCTGCGCACGCAGTCGGGGGTGTTTGCGATAGACGATGCGGTGACGCCCGGGGAGTTCCTCGCGGGCAGCGCGCGGCTGCTGCCCTGCGACGCGCCGCTGGGGCACATTCCGCGCGTGGCGGTCAGTGAAAAGCTGGAGCGCGCGGTGCACAACGGCAACGCCATCCGCATGGAGGGCTGGAAACAGAAATTCGACGAGGGAAGGCCGTTGCGCGTATATCTGGGCGAGCGCTTTGCCGGCATGGGCGTTGTGCAGGAGGGCGCAATCCGCTTCAAATGTATGCTGCTCAGATGAATGCGCGGCGGAAAAGGGGATGGATGAACCATGAGATGCTATACGAATGATGCAGGCGGCGATGCGGAGCGCGTGGTAGCGCTGGGCACGTTTGACGGCGTGCACCTGGGGCACCAGGCGGTGCTGGAGGTGGCGCAGACCATTGCGATATGCGAGGGCATGACCTCCTGCGCGGTGACGTTTCAGAACCATCCGCTCTCGGTGGTGGGGACGGGTGCGCCGCCGCTGCTGACGCTGCCCGGGGAGCGGGCGCTGCTGGCCGCGCATTGTGGGCTGAACGAGATGCGCATGCTGCGCTTTACGCGGGAATTTGCGGCGCAGGAACCGAGGGACTACGTGCGCATGTTGACGGAGAAACTGCATGCACGACACATTGTGGTGGGTGAAAACCATACGTTCGGCGCGTACGGTGCGGGCAATATTGCGCTGCTGGACGAGTGGTCGCGCGACCTGGGCTATGTGCTGCACGTGGTGCCCAAGGTGCGCGTGGCGGGTATGGACGTGTCCTCCACTGCGATCCGTGCGCTGCTGCAGGCAGGGGATGTGCGGCGCGCCGCGGTGCTGCTGGGGCGCGCCTATTCCATCGGCGGTCCCATTGTGCATGGACGCAGGATCGGCCATCGGATGGGCTTCCCCACCATCAATGTGGATATTCCGCAAGGCAAACTGCTGCCCAAGTTTGGGGTATACTTCGGATACGCACAGATTGGGAGCAAACAGTACCGCGCGATGTTCAATCTGGGGATCAAGCCCACGGTGGGCAGCGAAAACCCCACGCTGGAGGCCTATCTGCTGGATTTTGACGGAGATCTCTATGGAGAGGGCGCACGCATAAGTTTTGTGGCGCACATTCGCGATGAGAGGAAATTTGCCTCCATTGACGAACTTTCCGCGCAGATCGCGCGGGATGTGGAGAAGGCGAAGCGTCTGTGAGTGTTTTTATGTATTTTTGCGAGACTATCGGCTTGTTCGACAGCCCGGGGCGTTTGCTGGGAATGCAGACGCCTTTTTGTGTTGAAAAGTGATAAAGAACTGTAGTTTGTCAACAAACCGAGATCGGGTGGAAAAGAGGATTCGCGGCGGAGCAGCGCGAATATTTCAAGTAAGTCGTGTGACCGCAACAAACAGAACAGGGGTGGAACAATGGAGATTTTCCGGGAAGAGAACGGCGTGCTGAAGGTGCGCTATCAGGGCGAGAATCTGTGGCTGATGCCGTGGGGACGCAACGCGCTGCGCGTGTGTGGGCGATGGATGGAGCCGCCTGCGCTGCGGGACTGGGCGCTGCTGCCGCAGGAGCGCACGGCGGCACAGGTGGAGATCGGCGCGGAAGAGGCAAGCATCACGGTAGGAGACATCCGCGCGGTGGTGCGCCATGCGCAGGATCCCGAACGCATCACGCTGGCCTTCTATAACAGTCGGGGCGAGCTGCTGCTGGCAGAGCGCGGAGGCACGGGCGCGCTCAAGCTGCGTCCGCGTGTCTACAAGCCCATACCGGGCGGGGCTGTGAAGCTGACGGTGGAGTTTGAGGCGCAGCAGGGGGAGCGGCTGTACGGCATGGGGCAGTACCAACAGGAACTGCTGGATCTGAAGGGCGCGGTGCTGGAACTGGCGCAGCGCAATTCGCAGGCCAGCGTGCCCTTTCTGCTCTCCAGTCGGGGCTACGGCTTTTTGTGGCACAACCCCGCCATCGGCAGAGTGAGCTTCGGCACGAACCTGACGCAGTGGGTGGCGGAGGATACGCAGGAACTGGACTACTGGATCTGTGCAGGGGATACGCCGGCGCAGATTGAGGCGCAGTATGCCGACGCGGTGGGCCACGCGCCGCGTATGCCCGAGTATGGTCTGGGATTTTGGCACTGCAAGCTGCGCTATTGGAACCAAGAGCAGCTGCTGCAGGTCGCGCGGGAGTACCACAAGCGGGGCGTTAAGGTGGACGTGATCGTGATCGACTACTTCCACTGGCCCTACATGGGCGATTATCGCTTTGATGAGGAGTTCTGGCCGGACGTGCCGGCGATGGTGGAGGAGCTGCGCGGCTACGGCATGAAGCTGATGGTGTCCATCTGGCCGCAGGTGGCATACCAGAGCGAGAACTTTGAGGAGCTCAATGCGCAGGGGTACCTGGTGCGCAGCGACCGCGGCATGGATGTGCAATACATCAAGGGCGAGGAGAACGTGATGTTCTTCGACTTCACCAACCCGGAAGCACGGGCGTGGCTGTGGCGGAAGATTCGGGAGAACTACTACCGTCACGGCGTCGAGACCTTCTGGCTGGACGAGGCGGAGCCGGAGTTTGGCGCCTATGACTTTGACAATTACCGCTGCAACCTGGGTCCCATGCTGCAGGTGGGCAACCTCTATCCGCAGCTGTACGCCCGGGCCTTCTACGAAGGGCAGAAAGGCGAGGGCCAGCGCGAGGCTGTGAACCTGCTGCGCTGCGCCTGGGCGGGCAGCGCGCGCTACGGCGCGCTGGTCTGGTCGGGCGACGTGCACTCTACGTTTGAGGCGCTGCGGCGGCAGGTGTGCGCGGGACTGAACATGGGGCTGGCGGGCATCCCATGGTGGACGACGGACATCGGCGGTTTTGCGGGCGGCGACATCCACGACCCTGCGTTCCGTGAGCTGCTGGTGCGCTGGTTCCAGTGGGGCACCTTCTGCCCAGTGATGCGGTTGCACGGCAATCGTTTGCCCAAGCAGACCGTCACGCGGGCAGACGGCTCGCCGCGGCAGTTCAGCGGCGCGGACAACGAGATCTGGTCCTACGGCGCGGACAACGAGCGCATCTTCCTGCGGTGCATTGCGTTGCGCGAGCGCATGCGCGACTACGTCCGCCAGCTGATGGAGGAGGCGTCGGCGAGCGGCGCGCCCGTGATGCGTCCCATGTTCTTTGAATTCCCGGACGAGGCAGTCTGCTGGGAGCTGCGCGACCAGTACCTCTTCGGCGCGGATGTGCTGGTGGCGCCGATGCTGGAGGCGGGCGCGCGGCAGCGCAGCGTCTACCTGCCCGCGGGCGCGCGCTGGAGCGATCTGCACACCGGAGAGAGCTTTGAAGGCGGGCAGCACATACTGTGCGACGCCCCCCTGGAGCGTCTGCCCGTGTTCCTGCGCGATGGCAGACACGCAGAGTGGATTGGTGCGCTTTAAGAAAGGGAGATGCGGAAAGATGAAGAATGGGGAGGTTGGACGGTGGCGAGAGCTGGGACTGAAGACTAAGCTCCTTATCATCAATATCGTCGTCATTATCCTCCCTGTTGTGCTGTTGGACACCTATTTTTTTGCGGTGACGATCAAGTCCTCAAGGGAGAATGCACTTGCGATTCTGCGCAGCAGCCAGGAGAGTATCGCACTTTCCATTGAGGGAAGGGCTGCAAATGTGGAAAGAATGGCGGAGATTTTGGCGCTGGATTCCGACATTCGGGCCGCGTTCGGCTCAACCTACACAGATGAAAGCAAGCGTGTGGTCGACTATCAGCTGCTCACGGGCGGGTCAGTCGGCCACATGCTAAAATTCAATCAGGATGTGAACGCCATCTATCTCTACAATGACCAAATTGTGATTTGTGAGATGGCGGACAGCTTTGTATCGGTGCAGAAGGAGAAGGCGCCGGAAGTCTTTGACAGTATGCAGTTAGACAGGCCGAATACGGCCCAGAAATGGATCTTTGCGCGGGAGGGGCTGCAGAACGTGGTCCGACCGGAAACCACGCCCAGTAAAGCCTTCAGCTTTCAACGGATGGTTATGTCCCCCGGCGGGCGGCAGTGTGCGGTGATCGAAATCGTGACGGACCAGAAGGACATGCTACGGGCGATGTACGAGCAAAACCTGCTCAAGGGCGGATACAGCTGCATCGTAAACCGGGACGGACAGATTCTGTACAGCACGGTGGAAGGCGGGGCCGACGATATTCAGGTGGAGGATTACCATCCGGGTCAGCAGGACGAACAGATTCAAAATGGCGCCCTGCAGATCGCGCTGCCCCTGCCAGCGCTGGACGTCTCGCTCGTCACGCGCGTCCCGCTGCGGTCGCTGTACAGCACGCTCTACAGCAGCGCGCTGATGGTCGTCGGGCTCTCCGCGCTGCTGTTGGTGCTGTGCTGCTGGCTGTTTTCGGTCTTTGCCCAGCGGCAGCTGCGGCCCATTGCGCCTATGATGCAGGCCATGACGCAAATACGCGGTGGGAATTTCTCCGCGCGTGTGCCCAGCCAGTCCATGGACGAACTGGGCGCGCTGGCGCGGGATTTCAACTTTATGTCTGAAAAGCTGCAGGACCTCGTCGATCAGGTGTACTTTGCCGGCCAGATGGAGCGCGAGGCAGAGCTGCGGGCGCTTGCCACAAATATCAATCCGCATTTTCTGTATAATAGTCTGGCGACCATTACGTGGATGGCGCGGGCAAAGCAGTCCCCGGAGATCGTGGAATTGACGGAGGCACTGGCGCACTTGTATCGGGCGGTGCTGTCGGATGGGCGTTCGATTTTGCCATTTCGGGACGAAATGGAGATCGTCAACGCCTATCTGAAGGTGCAGAAGTTCCGCTTTGAGAATAAGTGCAGGGTCGAGATCGACGTGACCGAAGAAGCGATGGATTTTCCCATCATCAAGAACATATTGCAGCCCCTGGTGGAGAATGCGCTGGAGCATGGCATTGGACCGAAGCTGGATGATGGAACAATCTGGCTGCAGGCCAGGGTCGTGGACGACGAATTGGAGGTCTGCATTCGGGACGATGGCGTGGGAATGAGCGAGGAACACCGGCAGGAAGTGGTGTGTGGCCGGTTAAAGGAGCGCAGGAGAGGCTATGCCATTCGGAACATAAGGGAAAGACTCAATATGTATTGCGAGGGCCACTATGTATTCTCCCTGCATTCCGAGCAGAACCGCGGAACAGAGGTGCATCTTGTGCTGCCAAGGCCCAAGACGATTTGGAAGGATGATGTGCATGATCCGGCTGGCGATCGTAGAGGATGAAAGATGGGAACGGGAAGGCCTGGTGAGCCTGATCGATCGTGAGAAGTACGGGATCGAGGAGATCTACACAGCGTCCAACGGGATCGAAGGATTGGACTGCATCGAGCGGATTCGGCCGGAGCTGATCATAACGGATATTCGCATGCCGGGGCTGACCGGTCTAGAGATGATCGAGCGGGCGGGTCGCAGCGTGGAAAATAGTGTGTGCATCATATTGTCTGGATACAATGAGTTTGAGTATGCGCAAAAGGCGCTGCGCATTGGCGCGGTGGATTTTCTGGTCAAGCCTGTTAATGAGCGGGAACTGGAGTCCTGTTTGAAGAAAGCGGTCGGGATGCTGGAGAAGCTGCACAAGGGGAATTTTGTGCAGAGAAGCGCGGTAGAGGACCTGATGCAGGGAACGCCGGATGCCCGAAGGCTGCGGGAGTTGCTGGGCGTGGAGGCGCTCCGTGGTCTGCGCGTTGCCGTGTATTCCGGCCTACAGGAGTGTTCCATGCAGGCCTTGTACATGGGGGAAGCGGGGGAGAACACTTACATCGTGCAACGGGCGCAGGAACGTTTGCCCAAAGCCGGGTTTTCGGCGGCGGGCATCTCCTTCGTGGAGCGCGAGGACGGCTGGGCGCAGGCACTGCAACAGGCGGAGCGCGCGATGGAGCTGGCGCGCTTTCACAGAATGGAGACGCCAGTCTACGCTTCTGAGTTGGAGGCGGAGGAAGGCAAAGCGGGCGCTGGGCTGCGCGCGGAGCAGCTGGCGCTGCGGCATGCGATGGCGTCGCTGGAGGAGGAGCAGGTGCGCTCGTCCATCCTACGGGTGCGGCGCAGGATGATGGCGGAACTTCGAATCGACCGGCAGCAGGCGATGCGGCAGATCGGCGAGCTGACGGAAGGAATTCTGCCCGGCATTGAGACGGAACTCGCCTATGCACATACGCTGGATGGCATGATGGACATCGCGCAGGCGCGGCTGATTGAGCACGTGCGCAAGGCCGAACGCAGCCTGAGCGAGCCGGAGCGCTATGTGGTGCACCGGACGATCCAGCTGGTGGAGGAGAATTATTACAACCCCGATGTAAACCTGCAGGCAATCGCCGGGATGATCTATCTTTCCCCCAATTATGTGGGCACGCTGTTTAAGAGAAGCGCGGGGATTTCATTCAGCGACTACCTGTGCCGGCGGCGCCTGATGTCGGCGGAGCAGCTGCTGGCGGAGAAGGGAATGAAGGTCGCTGATGTGGCGGAGGCGGTGGGCATTCCCAATGTGTCCTACTTTTGCGTACAGTTCCGGAACATGTACAGAACGACGCCAAGCAATTACAAAAAGAAAACGCTGCGCTAAAAGAGGCCTTTCGCAAGGATTGCGAAAGGCCTCTTTTCATTTCCTTATATATGCCGCTTACGGTCGGGGAAATGACATAAAAGTTAACATTTGTTGATATTCAATATAAGTCCGAGATTATTGATATAGACGATTTTTTGAGACTCTGCAATAATGAAATCACGGAAAGGGAAAACAGATTGTGACGGGCGCAGCCGCCCGGCGCAGGCAAACAGAAGGGGGAGAATAGGTTGAATACAACGACTGTGGTGCGCAAGGCCACCCGACACGGGCTGCCGGACAAGTATAAGCTCTTTCTGATGGCGCTTCCGTTCATACTGCTCGTGCTCGTGTTCAGTTATGGACCGCTGTTCGGCTGGGCGTATGCTTTCTTCGATTACAGGCCGGGCATCCCGTTGGACGCGCAGAGCTTTGTGGGACTCAAGTGGTTTCAGACGTTGATCTCTAGCCCGGTGCAGCGGCAGGAGGTCATCCGGGTGATGACCAACACCATCGTCATGAGCCTGCTCAATATCGCCTGCTCCGTGCTGCCCGTCGCCTTTGCGGTGTTTCTGAGCGAGATCAAGGTGGGCTGGTACAAGAAAACCGTGCAGATTCTCACGACGCTGCCCAACTTTATCTCCTGGGTGCTGGTGTATTCCTTCGCCTACGCGCTGTTTAACACGAACAATGGCTTTATCAACATGTTGATGAAGAGCCTGGGCGTACTGGAAAGGCCCATCAACTTCCTGGCCAGCCCGGATCACATCTGGCTGAAGATGTGCCTGTGGCACATTTGGAAGACGTTGGGATGGTCCTCCATCATGTACCTTGCGGCCATCGCGGGCATCGATCAGGAGCTTTACGAGGCGGCCCGAATAGATGGCGCGGGGCGCTTCCAAGTGATCTGGCACATCACGATCCCGGGGATCATGGAGACTTACTTCGTGCTGCTGCTGCTGTCGATTGCCAACTTTATCTCCAACGGCATGGAGCAGTACTTTGTGTTCCAGAACCCCATGAACCGCAACAAGATTGAGGTGCTCGACCTGTATGTATACAACATCGGCCTGGGCGGCGGCAGCTTCTCCTATGCAACCGCGGTTTCGATTCTCAAATCCATTGTCAGCCTGACGTTGCTGTTCGTGGCCAACGGCCTGTCCAAGGTCATCCGTGGCAATACGATACTTTGACGCAGAAAGGGGGAGTACAGCATGGCAGAAAAGATCAAAGTGAACCTGAGAAAACGAAACAAGCTGACAGCGGGAGACATTGCATTCAATACCGTCAACTACCTGATTTTCGGGCTCTTTACATTGGCTTGTGTTTTCCCGTTCTACTACCTGTTCATCAACACCATCTCGGACAACCAGGTTTCCGCGTTGGGCGACGTCATGTTCTGGCCTGTGGGGGTACACCTCAACAACTACGTCGAGGTGATGAAGATCCGGGGCATCGGCCGGGCGGCGCTGCTGAGCGTGGGTCGAACGATACTTGGCACGGGGTTGATGGTCTTTGCTTCCGCCGCCTGCGGCTACCTGTTTACCAAGGAAAAGATGTGGATGCGCAAGTTCTGGTACCGGTTCGTCGTCGTGACCATGTATTTTAATGCGGGTATCATCCCGTGGTACATCACAATGAACGCGCTTAAGCTCACCAATAACTTCCTGGCCTATATCCTGCCGGCCATCGTGAGCCCGTACAACATCATACTGGTCAAAACCTTTGTCGAGTCGGTGCCGGCTTCCCTGGAAGAGAGCGCGCAGCTGGACGGTGCAGGGTATGGCACGATTCTGGTGCGAATCATGATCCCGCTGATCAAGCCGATTCTGGCCACCATCGCCATCTTCGGCGCGGTGAGCCAGTGGAACGCATTTACCGATACGCTGTTTTTGATGTCGGACGCGAAATACTTTACGCTGCAGTTCCTGCTGTACCGCTACCTCAACGAGGCGGCATCGTTGGCGGCGCTGCTCAAGTCCGACCCGACGCTGATGGCGAATATGGACCTGAGCAAGATCCAGACGCCGGAGTCGGTGCGCATGACCGTCTCGATGGTGGTCGTGCTGCCCATACTATTCGTTTATCCTTTCTTCCAGCGCTACTTCGTCAAGGGAATCATGATCGGAGCTGTGAAGGGATAAAAAATAGAGGACCTAAGAAGGAGGAATCACGTGTGAAAAAGACAATCGCTCTGACCCTGGCGCTTCTTCTGGCCTTGCTGCTCATTGGCTGCACAGCAAAGCCGCAGACCCCTGCGACCACAGACACGCCCCCGAAGGACGACGCACCCACTGCGACGGCGCCCGCAGCGGCGGACGAAGGGCTGAACATGGATGAGCTCTACACCGTTCAGGTCTTTTCCATGACGTCCAACTATGCGGGTATCCAGCCCGGATGGTTCGCCAAGATTCTCAAAGACAAGTTCAACATGGAACACAACATCATTGCGACCAACCTGGAGGGCGGCGACAGCAAGCTGGCCACCATGATGGCTTCCGGTGACCTGGGAGACCTGGTTGTGTTCGGCGATAACTCGGTGGACACCATCAAGAACGCGATTGACGCGGGCCTGCTGCTGGACTGGAACGACAACGATTTGCTGCAGACCTACGGACAGACCTTCCTGCAGGAGTTCCCCGAGGCGCTGGAGTACAACAAGGCGATGTTCGGAAATGGGGAAAAGGTGTACGGCATCGGCTACAACGTCTCTTATGACAGCAAGGGTCCGAACGAGGGCACCGACATGATCTGGGGGCCGTACATCCGCTGGGATCTGTACGAGGCGTTGGGCTGCCCCGAGTTCACCACGCTGGAGGAGTTCCTTCCCGTGCTCAAGCAGATGCAAGAGATGTGCCCCACCTCGGATACCGGCAAGCCGACCTACGCGTTCTCGATGTGGTCGGACTGGGACAACACGCACATGATGTTCGCCAAGCAGTACGGCGCGATGCACGGGTACAACGACGGCGACACCGGCAACCTGCTGTTTATCAATGGCGCGGAGCCCAAGTATGAATCCTTTCTGGAAGAAAACGGCATGTACTACCGCAGCCTGAAGCTGTTCTACGACGCCAATCAGATGGGGCTGGTGGACCCGGACTCCATTTCGCAGAAGAACGCGGATGTCACCGCGAAGATCGCGGACGGCCAGGTGCTCTTCTCCTACTTTAGCTGGGTGACCGGGTACAACACCCCGACGCACACGGCGGAGGGCAAGGGCATGTACATGGTTCCCTTCAAGAATGAAAAGGTGTATTCGTATGCGCAGTCGACCTACGGCGGCATCCGCACCACCTGCATCGGCGCAAAGGCGAAGGATCCCGTCCGCCTGATGGATTTCCTCAACTGGGTCTACTCCGATGAGGGAACCATGACCTATTATAACGGACCGGAGGGAATGGCTTGGAATTATGGCGAAGAGGGCAAGCCGGAGTTGACCGAACTGGGTGTTCAGATTTATAATAACAGCACCACGGTGATTCCGGACGAATGGGGCGGCGGTGAGTACGAGGACGGCAGACCCAAGTTCTCCCCCGGCACGGTGACCAACACCACGGTGTCCAAGGTGACGGGCGAGCCCTTCCTCAACAAGCTGTGGACGAGCGTTCTGGACATGGACACCAACCCTGCGCTGGAGAACTGGCGAGAGCACATGGGCGTGCGCACCGCGAAGGATTACTTCGTGAAGAACAATCTGCTCTCCATCTACAAGGTGCCCTTCCTGCCCGACGGCGCGCGAATGATGAGCCAGGATCTGGAGCAGAAGAAGGCGACCATCGGACAGATCGTGCAGGAATACTCCTGGCGCATGGTCTTTGCATCAAGCGAAGCGGAGTTTGATTCTCTGTGGAGCGAGATGCGCGACAAGGCCTACGGGCTGGGATACCAGGAGCTTCTGGATTGGACCGTGGAAGGCGCGGAGGCGGAGTTCGCCGCGCGCGAGGCCGGATTGAACCAGTAGGACCCAAAAACAGAACCCACAGAACGGGGGGGGCGGCGAAGCTGCCCCTCCATTGAGAATTTTGAAAGGGGAGAGTGGAACATGGCCATCATCGACATCAGCAAGGGGTACTTGTACTACCAGAAGGGACGGGAGAAGATCCGTATCGACGCGTGGGGCAAGGACGGACTGCGCGTGCGCGTCACCTACGAGGCACAGATTGACGAGCGAGAGGACTGGGCGCTGCTGCCCAAGCCCGAAACGGGAGCGCCCGTGCTGGAGCGCGACGAAGAAGCGGGCACCGTGTCCATCCGCAACGGAAAGATCCGCGCGGTCATCGACCGGCATGGTTATCTTTTTTATTACAACCAGGAGGGAAAAGAGCTGGTGCGCGAATATTGGCGCAACCGCAGCGATCTGACGGAATACTGCCTGCCGCTGAACTATAACGCGCGGCAATTCAAGCCCATCATCGGGGGAGACTGGCGTCTGACGGCCTACTTTGAGGCCTACGATGATGAGCGGCTCTATGGCCTGGGGCAGTACCAGGAAAAGCAGCTCAACCGCAAGGGGCTGACGCTGGAGCTGGCGCAGCGCAACTCGCAGGCATCCATTCCCTTTATGATTTCTTCGAGGGGCTACGGCTTTTTGTGGAACAACCCTGCGCTGGGACGCGTGACGCTGGGCCTGAACCGAACCGAATGGGTGGCGGATGCGACCAAACAGATGGATTACTGGATCTGCGCGGGAGATACGCCGCAGGAAATTGAGGAAAACTACACTGCGGTGACGGGCCGCGCTCCCATGATGCGCGATGACGTAATGGGATTTTGGCAGTGCAAGCTGCGCTACCGCACGCAGGACGAACTGATGACGGTCGCGCGCAAATACAGGGATTTGGGCATTCCGTTGGACGTCATCGTCATCGACTTCTTTCATTGGACCAAGCAGGGCGACTGGAAGTTTGACCCGGAGTGCTGGCCGGACCCCGAGGGCATGGTGCGCGAACTCAACGAAATGGGCACAAAGCTCATGGTCTCCATCTGGCCCACGGTGGACGTGGATTCCGTCAACAACGGTGAGCTCAGCGAGATGGGCGGACTGATTCAGGCGGATCACGGCAGCTTATACGGGCGGTTCATGGGCTACACGACCTATTACGACGCCACACATCCCGACGCCCGCAAGGTGATCTGGCGCGAGGCCAAGAAAAATTATTTTGACAAGGGCGTGGATCTGTTCTGGCTGGACGAGGCGGAACCGGAGACGGCTGCCAACGACATGGAAAACGTGCGCTACCATATCGGTTCCGGCGTCCAGGTGGCAAATATCTACCCCTATTACTATGCCAAGTCTTTCTATGATGGAATGACAGAGGCGGGCATGGACAAGGTGGTCAACCTGGTGCGCTGCGCCTGGGCGGGCAGCCAGCGGTTTGGCACGCTGCTCTGGTCGGGCGACGTTTACTCCTCGTGGCGCACGCTGCGCGAGCAGATCTGCGCGGGACTCTCGGCGTCGGTATCGGGAATTCCGTGGTGGACCTGCGATATCGGCGGATTTATCGGCGGGTACAGCGACGATCCGGCGTTCCGCGAACTGCTGG
Source organism: Christensenella sp. UBA7102 (assembly GCA_002492415.1). Classification (GTDB taxonomy): domain Bacteria; phylum Bacillota; class Clostridia; order Christensenellales; family UBA1750; genus Spyradocola. The sequence continues at coordinate 23,761 of DKYK01000028.1, read as the reverse complement.
TGCGCTGGTTCGAGTTCGGCGCCTTCCTGCCGGTGTTCCGTCTGCATGGCGAGCGCCTGCCGCACTGGCCCTGCGATGGCATGCGCTATTCGGCTCCCAATGGAGATCCGCAGTTTGGCACCGGATACAATAACGAGATCTGGAGCTTTGGCGAGGAGAACTTTGAAATCTGCAAAAAGTACATCATGATGCGCAATCAGCTGCGGCCCTACATCAGAAAGACGATGGAGCAGGCGCACGAGAAGGGCACGCCCGTGATGCGCCCGCTGTTCTACGCCTATCCGGAGGACGAGGCAGGCTGGGCGCACGAGGATACCTATCTGTTTGGCGACGACCTGCTGGTCTCGCCCGTGTATGAGCCCGGCGTCACGGAAAAGGCGGTGTACCTCCCCGCGGGAGAGACGTGGACAGAGGCTGCGACCGGCAAGGTGTACGAGGGCGGACAGATTGTGACCGCCATGGCGCCGCTGGACGTCATTCCGGTCTTTATCCGCAAGGGAAGCGATGTAAAACTGTAAAGAGCACAGAAAGACGGCTGCATGTCCTCATCCAGAGGTATGCAGCCGTTGCCGCCTGAAGCGATGGGCAGATGCTTGACGGGGAAAAGCGGCGCATTGTACAATGAAGCTACCGAATGAAAAGGGGGAGGACGGAAATGAAGCGCCCAAACATACTGTTTTATTTCACGGATCAGCAGCGGTGGGATACCTGCGGATGCTATGGGCAGAAACTGGATGTTTCACCGCGGCTGGACGAGCTGTGCGAGCAGGGCGTGCGATTTGAAAACGCATTCACCTGTCAACCAGTGTGCGGACCGGCGCGCGCGGCGCTGCAGAGCGGGCTGTACCCCACGCAGACGGGATGCTTTGTCAACGGCATCGCGTTGCCGCAGGGCATTCCAACACTGGCGGGTGCGTTCCACGATGCGGGGTACCTGACGGCCTATGTGGGCAAGTGGCACCTGGCCTCTACCGACGGCGTGGACGACTACCAGACCCGTCCCATCCCGCCCGAGCGGCGGGGCGGCTGGCGCGACTGGTGGGTGGCCAGCGATGTGCTGGAGTTTACCTCGGACGGCTACGGCGGGCATCTGTTCAACGCCGACGGAAGCAAGTACGAGTTTCATAAGTACCGCGCCGAGGGCGTGACGGATGCCGCGGTGGAGTTCCTGCGGTCGGACCGGGACCGGGAGAAGCCGTTTTTCCTGTTTCTGTCGCACATTGAGCCGCACCATCAGAATAACCATAAGCGCTATGAGGGACCGGCGGGCAGCAGGGAAAAGTTTGCGGACTACGAAGCGCCGGGCGACCTTGCGGGTACGGCGGGCAACTGGCGCGAGAATTATCCTGATTATCTGGGCGCATGCAATGCCTGCGATGAAAATTTTGGCCGCCTGCTGGACGAGCTTGCGGCGACCGGAGAAATGGAGAACACCGTGGTGGTATACACTGCCGACCACGGCAGCCATTTCTGCACGCGCAACATGGAGTACAAGCGCTCCTGCCACGATGGCTGCACGCACATTCCACTGGTGATCGCGGGGCCAGGCTTTGGCGGCGGCAGGGTATGCGAACGCGTAGTGTCGCTGCTCGATCTGCCCAGGACATTGCTCGCCTGCGCGGGCATCGAGCCGTGGCCCGGCATGCAGGGACGGGATCTGAAGGAAGCGGCCGACGGCGGCCCGTGGGAGGATGTTGCCTTCATGCAGATCAGCGAGAGCCATGTTGGGCGCGCCATTCGCACAAAAAAATGGACCTATGAGGTGGGCGCGGTGGACAGGGACGGCTGGAAGGATGCGGGCGCGGACGAGTACATGGAGGTATTCCTGTACGACGACGAGAACGATCCGCATCAAAAGCGCAACCTCGCGGCGGATCCGGCTTATGCGGGGGTGCGCGCGCAGCTGGCTGAGATGTTGAAAAGGGAGATGGCAAGGGCAGGCGAGCGCGTTCCGGACATACGGCCCTTTGCCGACAATGGGTACCTTGAGCAGATCTCCCAAACGCCGGGAAGCGTTTGTTAAAAACAGAGAACGCCTGAAAAAGGCGTTTACAAGGCGGGGGAGACGTGATAAAATATAACGTGGCTTGAACCGTGAACTGGGGGCCGCGCCACGCACGACGCGCCGCTCGGTTTGCTGGCGATTGACGAAAATCAGAAAAGCGAGGATATCAAAATGGACAAGGCAAGAAAGACGGAGATCATCGAGAAGTTTGGACGCCACGAGGGCGACACCGGTTCCCCGGAGGTGCAGGTCGCGCTGCTGACCGAGCGCATCAATCACCTCAACGAGGATCATCTGAAGAACAACAAGAACGACCACCACTCCCGTCGCGGTCTGCTGATCATGGTCGGTAAGCGCCGCGGTCTGCTGGATTACCTCAAGAAGGTGGACATCGTTCGCTACCGTTCTCTGATCGCCGAGTTGAACGTCCGCAAGTAATCGCTTCGGACGCTGGAAATGCCGAAAAGTCATGCGGAAAAAGCCTCCGCAGGGCTTTTCGGCTCTCTGTTATATCCAGAAAAACGTCAAAAATCACTTGCCCGCGTGCAGCTATGTACTTGCCGCGTGCGGCGTGGGGTTTGCCGAACGCTTTTTGCTGAGCGCTGGACAAACTCCGCGCACGTAAGGCGCGCCGGCTCTGGCGGGCGATGCACACGAAAGGAGCCAAGAAAAAATGGAACACAAGATCTATGAAATCGACCTTGGGGGTCGCAAGCTGTCCTTTGAGTTTGGCCGCTATGCTGAACAGGCCGCCGGATCCGTCATGGTGCGCTACGGCGATACCGCCGTGCTGGTGTGCGCCACAGTCGCCGAGACGCCCCGTCCCGGCATCGACTTCTTCCCGCTGGGCGTGGACTTTGAGGAAAAGCAGTATTCCGTGGGCAAGATCCCCGGCGGCTTCATCAAGCGCGAGGGCCGCCCCACCGAGAAGGCCATCCTGACCTCTCGCCTCATCGACCGCCCGCTGCGCCCCCTGTTCCCCAAGGGCATGCGCAACGATGTCAACGTGGTGGCGACGGTGATGTCCAACGACAACGACTGCTCGCCCGAGATTCCCGCGATGCTGGGCTCTTCCATTGCGCTGGGCATCTCCGAGATCCCCTTTGCGGGCCCCACCGGCTCTGTGATGGTAGGCCTGATCGACGGCGAACTCGTGCTCAACCCCACTGTGGAACAGCGCGAGAAGAGCGATCTGCACCTGACGGTCGCAGGCACCAAGGACGCCATCATGATGGTGGAGGCGGGCGCCAACGAGGTCAGCGAGGAGCAGATGCTCAAAGCCATCCTCTTTGCGCACGAGGAGATTAAGCGCCTGGTGGCCTTCCAGGAGAACATCATCGCGGAGATCGGCAAGGAAAAGCGCGAGTTCCCGCTGGTGACGGTGTCCGACGAGGTCGCCGCCGCCGTGCGCGAGTTCGCATACGAAAAGACCGAGTGGGCCTTTGATACCTTCGACCGCGCGGAGCGCACCGCCCGCGAGGAGCAGGTCAAGGCCGAGACGCTGGCGCATTTCGCCGAGACCTTCCCTGAGAAGGAGAGCGAGATCGCCGATGCGCTGTATTACCTGAACAAGGAAGTCATGCGCAAGAAGATCATTCATCAGGGCATCCGCCCCGACGGACGCGCGCTGACCCAGGTGCGCCCCATCTGGAGCGATGTGGGCATCCTGCCCCGCGCGCACGGCTCCGCGGTGTTCACCCGCGGCCAGACGCAGGTCATCTCCGTGTGCACGCTGGGTTCCATGAGTGAGGTGCAGACGCTGGATGGCATCTTTGCCGAGGACACCAAGCGCTACATGCACCACTACAACATGCCGCCCTACTCCACCGGCGAGGCGCGTCCCCTGCGTTCGCCCGGTCGCCGCGAGATCGGCCACGGCGCGCTGGCTGAGCGCGCGCTGGAGCCCATGATTCCCTCCCCTGAGGAGTTCCCCTACGCCATCCGCGTGGTGTCCGAGGCCATCTCATCCAACGGCTCCACCTCCCAGGCGTCCATCTGCGGTTCCACCATGGCGCTGATGGACGCGGGCGTGCCCATCAAGAAGCCCGTCGCGGGCTGCGCAATGGGCCTGATCAAGGATCAGGAGAGCGGCAAGGTCGCGGTGCTGACCGACATCCAGGGCCTGGAGGACTTCCTGGGCGACATGGACTTCAAGGTTGCCGGCACCAAGGACGGCATCACCGCCATCCAGATGGACATCAAGATCAAGGGCATCGACGAGCCCATCCTGCGCCAGGCGCTGGCGCAGGCGTATGAGGGCCGCATGCACATCATGGGCAAGATGATGGAAACCATCTCTCAGCCCCGTGAGCAGCTGTCCAAGTGGGCGCCCAAGATCATCACCTTCAGCATCAATCCCGACAAGATCCGCGAGGTCATCGGCTCCGGCGGAAAGGTCATCAATAAGATCATCGCCGATACCGGCGTCAAGATCGACATCGAGGACGACGGCAGCGTGTTTATCGCCACGCCCGACGCCGAGGCCGCAGAGAAGGCCAAGAAGATCATCGAGGGCATTGCCAACGGCGTCGAGGTGGGCGCGGAGTACACCGGCAAGGTGGTGCGCATCATCCCCATCGGCGCGTTCATCGAGCTGCTGCCCGGCAAGGACGGCATGCTGCACATCTCCAAGCTCTCCAACGAGCGTGTGGAGAAGGTGGAGGACGTGCTCAACATCGGCGATGAGGTCAAGGTGCGCGTCGCGAACATCGATTCGCAGGGCCGTGTGAACCTGGTGCGCGCCGATATGGTGATCGAGGACAAGCCCCGCGCGCCCCGGCGCGATCATGAACGCCGTGACCGCGGCGAGGCCCCCAAGGGCAATTATCCCTTCCGCTCCAACGGAAACCGCCGCGAGCCCAGAAGGGACGACCACAAGACCGAGGAATAAATAAAACAAAAACGCAAGGGGACGATGCGCAGTCGTCCCCTTTTGTGCAGTGAGACCGGATAAGGAGAACCAAGATACAATGGCTTATGACCTGATGACACTGGACAACGGGCTGCGCATCGTGGGCGAGCGGATGGAAGGGCTGCGCACGGTGGCCGTGGGTGTGCTGGTGCGCACGGGCGCGGTTAACGAAAGTCCGGAGGAGAATGGCTACTCCCACTTTGTAGAGCACATGGTGTTCAAGGGCACGAAGGAAAAGGACACCGCGGCGCTGGCCGACGAGATGGACCGACTGGGCGGCGCGACCAACGCCTTCACCTCCAAGGAGAGCACCTGCTTTTACACCAAGGTGATGGACGAGCACCTGGAGCGCGGCATCGCGCTGCTGGCGGATCTGGTGCTGCATCCGGACTTCCCTAAGGAGGATCTGGAGCGCGAAAAAGGAGTGGTGATCGAGGAGATCGCCATGTGCGAGGACAGCCCGGAGGATCTGGTGCATGAAGTGCTTTGCGACGCGCAGTACGCGGGGCATCCGCTGGGGCAGCCGATTCTGGGCACGGAGGACATCATCCGCAGCGTCACGCGCGAGAAACTGTTTGCGTTCATGGCGCGGCACTACACGCCCAAAAATGCCGTGGTGTCCGTGGCGGGGAACTACGACTGGGAGCAGGTCGTCTCGCTGCTGGAGAAGCATTTCGGCGGATGGGCGGGCGACGCGGTGACGCCGCCGCTAGCGCCTGCGCCCGAGCTGTCCAACCATCTGGTGCGCCAAAAGGACACCGAGCAGGTACAGATCTGCGTAGGCTACCCCGCATTCCGGGGAGATTCTCCCGAGAGCTATGCGCAGCTGATCCTGACCACGCTCTTTGGCGGGTCTATGTCCTCGCGACTGTTCCAGGAGATCCGGGAGAAGCATGGGCTGGCCTACTCGGTGTACAGCTATGCCAACGTCTACTCCGGCGTGGGCGGCATGGAGCTGTATGCGGGCACCTCGCCTGAGACGGCGCAGCGAGTGGCGGACTTAATGGCGCAGGAGGTGCGCCGACTGGTCAAGGAGGGCGTGACGCAGGACGAGTTTGAGAAGGCAAGGGAGTCCTGCCGCATCAGCTTCGTGATGGGCCAGGAGAGCAGCGCCTCGCGCATGCGCGGCAACGGCAACGTGCTGCTGCTCTACAACCGCACGCGCTCCTATGAGGAGATCATGGACAAGCTGGCAGCCGTGACGCTGGAGCAGGTCAACGATGTGGCGCAGCGCATCTTCTGCGCGCCCTTTTGCACTGCAGTGGTGGGCGATATGGAGCAGGAGCTGTCCTTTGCGGCGTTTGAGGGCATGAAGCCCTAGGTGCGGTAGCGGTCGATGGGGTTGTCGCTCCAGACTTGCACTACAATGTAGCGCTCCGGGCCCAAGGCGCCATCAGGATTCCACCATTGCGGAAGGCCGTATTTTTCAATGACGCGCAGGATCTCGTGGTAGGTGTAGAGCGTGCCGCGATATTCCCTGTCGTCGTTGATACGGCCGCCAAAGGTAGGGTGCGAGTCGCCGTAGGTGAAAGAGACGGTGGCAAGGTCAATTCCTTGGCGGGGATGCGTAAGATCGCGCAGTTCTCGTACCAGGAGGCCAGAAACGGGCTATGCTCCACTGTCAGGTAGTGCGGCGCGGGGCGCAGCAGCTTTCCGCCTTTTTTGCGGAACTCCTCGCGCAGCATGGCTTCCACGCGGCGTCGGCGCTCCATGTAGTCCGGCGGGCGGCGGGCAGCAAAGCAGTCTGGATGCTCCTGCCGCAGCTGGCCCAGCACGGCATCGGCACGCGCCTGCGGCAGGGTTCGCAGCCCTGGGGATAGTAGTGGTAGAGAAACATGCGCAGCGTCCTTTCCGGCGAAAATGCCCTTTTTGATTAGTATAGCACGACTCCGGAAGAAGCGTGCAGGAAATAGCCAAGCGCCTTTGCGGGCATACTGCCTGTGGAGGTGTTTTTTTATGGACGAAAACGAAAACAAGAGCAGAAAAGTGGACAATATCGAGGCGGTGGGCACGTCGCAGCTGGGGCAGGACAACCCCATCGCGTGCATATCCATCATCGGGCAGATCGAGGGGCATATGGTGCTGCCCGAACAGAGCAAGTCCACCAAGTACGAGCACATCCTGCCGCTGCTGGTGGACATCGAGCAGAACGAAAAGGTCAAGGGCTTTTTGCTGATTCTGAATACTGTGGGCGGCGATGTGGAGGCGGGGCTGGCCATCGCCGAGATGGTGGCGGGCATGCGCAAGCCGTCGGTGTCGCTGGTCATCGGCGGGGGACACTCCATCGGCGTGCCGCTGGCGGTGTGCACGCGGCGCTCCTTCATCGTGCCGTCGGCGACGATGACGCTGCATCCGGTGCGGATATCGGGCATGGTCATCAATGCGCCGCAGTCCATCGATTACCTGCGGCAGATGCAGGCGCGTGTGGTGAACTTCGTGTGCGGACACTCCAACCTGGCCAGCGAGCGGTTCTACGAGATGCTGGAGGCGCGCGAGGATATGGCCAACGACGTGGGTACGATACTGGATGGCGAAGCGGCGGTGCGTTGCGGGTTGATCGACGAGGTGGGCGGTCTAGGCGATGCGCTGAAAGCCCTTGAGCAGTTGGTGGAACGCAGCGGCGAGCAGGCGCGTTAATAGAATAGGATAAGCGTCGCGCACGGATTTACTTTCCGGGCGCGATGGTGTAAAATAGAAACGGGTACCAAACGATACGTGCCGGATCGAGGGGGATTATGGAATATATACTGCGTTTTTTGCTGTGTCTGCTCAAATGGACGCTGATTGTGGCGGTGGTGATGTCGCTGTGCACCGCGTCTTTTACCTTCGCGATGGACTATGCCAACATTTCGATACTTGTCACCGACGGCATGAAGATGCGCACAGGCGTGGTGCTGGGCTATTCCGACGCGCAGGAGCTGCCTAAGTTCTTTGACGAGAACTACTTGGCGGGCGACGCTCTGCTCAAGGATACAACCTATCTGGACTATACCATCAACAGCTTTGATGCGCAGGTGGACATTGAGCAGCTGCATACCGTGCCCTGGGAGGACACGGCCACCGTGCGCGTGAGCGAGACGGCGACCATCGACGGCGAACTGCCCATTGCGTTGCAGACGCCCGAGCAGCTGGCCAATCCCAATAAGATCCGGCCGCCCCAGTGGCAGGGCGGCACGTATGAAATGACGCTGCGCAAGAGCGAAGAGAGATGGATCATCGTGGACGTGCAGGAAATAGAAGGGGCCGGGCAGGGGGATGCACAGCTTGCAAATTGAAAAGAATAGCCTGATCCTCGCGCCCATGGCGGGCGTGACGGACATGGTGTACCGAAGGCTCTGCACGCAGATGGGCGCGCAGGCGACCGTGACGGAGATGGTGTCCGCCAAGGGATACCTGCTCACGCCCCGGGAGCGCGAGGATGTGATTCAGCTGCGGCAGACCAGCCCGGACGAGCGGTGCGCGCTGCAGATCTTCGGTTCGGACGCGGACTGCATGGGCCGCGCGGCGGAGCGGCTCTGCGAGAGCCGCTTTTTTGCGCTGGACGTGAATATGGGATGCCCCGCGCCCAAGATCGTTTCCGGCGGGGACGGCAGCGCGATGCTGAAGGATTTAAAGAACGCCGAGCGCGTGCTGACCGAGGTGGTGAAGCATTCCACGCTGCCCGTGACCGTCAAGATGCGCCTGGGCTGGGATGCGCGCAGCGTCTGCTTCCTGGACGCAGGAAAAATGGCGCAGGACTGCGGTGTTTCTGCGGTGACGCTGCATGCCCGCACGCGGCAGCAGATGTACGCGGGCCATGCGGATTGGGACGCCATCGGTGAGCTCGCGTCGCGGCTGGCCATCCCCGTGATCGGCAACGGAGACGTGGAGAGCGTGGCGGACGCGCAGCGCATGCTGCGGCAGACGGGCTGCCACGCGGTGATGGTGGGGCGCGGCGCGATGGGCAATCCCTGGCTGTTCCGCGACTGGGCGCGCGCCCGGCAGGGGCTGGAGCCGCTGCCCGTGACGCCGCGCGAGCGCGTGGACATGGCGCTGGAACACGCACGGCAGCTGGTGGCGCACAAGGGCGACTACATCGGCGTGCGCGAAATGCGCAAGCACATGGCGTGGTACTTGAAGGGCCTACGCGGAGCGGCGCAGGCGCGCCTGCGCTTCAATACGGCGGAGAGCCTGGCGCAGATGGAGGACATACTGGAGGAATATCTGCGCCAGCTGGAGCGGTAGATTATGCGCAACCGAATTTGAGGAGAAATATGGATGAATGGAATCAAAATGCAGCCAAGTTGTATCTGAATAATGGATTTGGCGTCAAGAAAAAGGAAAAGGTGCGCTAGAGCCAATGCTTTGCATGATGTAAAGGACATGGCGCCAGCGTCATGGAATGTGGGCGGTTAAGGAGAAAACAGGTTACTAGTTTGTGTGGGTTGCTAAAGTCAATGCGAAAAACAGTTAACAACAAAGAAAACGCTGAGGAAGGGCTGCGGATGAAAATCACGGCGATGAGCACGATGTGCGGAGACATCTTCATGCACACAGGGGAGATCCGGCCGGGCGGGGAGTGCCTGAACTTTGCGGCGGTGGCCTGCGAATATCCGGGCATCGAGGTGCACCTGCTGGGCGCGATCGGCGATGACGAATGCGGCAAAGCGGTGCTGGAATCCATCCGAAACAAGCGCATTGGGAAGGATTGTATTCACGTGATTCCGGGCGGCGCAACAGCGTGCAACAAGACCTATCTGACGAAGGAGGGCGACCGCTACTACAAGCCCGATTCGTGGAACGGCGGCGTGTACGCGACCTATCAGCTCACGGAGCAGGACGTGCGGCAGATTCTGTCCTCGGACGCGGTGTTCCTCAACTACGGCTGCGCAAACTTTGACGACGTGCTGGCGCTGCGCAAGGGCCATGAGTTTAAGCTCGCGGTGGACTTTGATGTGGAGCGCGACCTCGCGCGGTTGGAAGCGCTGCTGCCGTGGATCGACTATTTCTTCATCAGCGGCGAAGAGAGCCTGCTGCCGGTGCTCAAGGCCTGGTCGGAGCAATACGACGGCGTGTTCAATGCGACGCTGGCGGAAAAGGGCAGCGTGACCTACCTGCGCGGGCAGGAAACCCGCGCGCCCGCCGTGCCGGTGGAAACCATCGTGGACACCACGGGTTGCGGCGACAGCTACCACGCGGGCTTTCTATGCGAATACGCGCGCAGCGGCGACATGGCGGCGGCCATGAGGGAAGGCTCGCGCGCTGCCTCCCGCACACTGAGGCATCTGGGTGGATTTCTATACTGAAAAAAGGTGCGCAGGGAGAAAAGCAGACTGACGAATGATAGGGACCGATTTAGGACGATGCGGTTTTTCTGCATGGTCCTTTTATTTTTGCAGATACTTTTATCAGAATGGAGGTGCTGCGGATATGATCGAGACGCGAGGGCTGGAAAAGGTGTATCGAAGCGGACAAAACGTGGTGCGAGCGGTGCGCGGCGTGTCGCTGGAGGTGGCGGACGGCGATTTCCTGGCCATCATCGGGCCGTCGGGCAGCGGAAAGTCCACGCTGATGAATGTATTGGGCTGCTTGGACACGGCCAGCTCCGGCGAGTACCTGTTGGATGGACAGAATGTGACGGGACTGACGCGCGATGGGCTGGCGCGCGTGCGCAACCGCAAGATCGGGTTTGTGTTCCAGAACTTTAACCTGCTGCCGCATTTGTCGGCGGTGGAGAACGTGGCGCTGCCGCTGATGTACATGGGCGTGCCGCTGAAGGAGCGCCTGGAGCGGGCGGAACAGGCGCTGGACCGCGTGGGGCTGTACCAGCGGCGGGGACACCTGCCGGCACAGATGAGCGGCGGCCAGCAACAGCGCGTGGCCATCGCGCGGGCGCTCATCACGGACCCGCCGCTGCTGCTGGCCGATGAACCAACCGGAAACCTGGACAGCTTCTCCGGCGGGGAGATTCTGCGCTATATGCTGCGGCTCAATGAACGCGGCTCAACGGTGGTGCTCATCACGCACGACGACGGCGTAGCCAAGCGTTGCGCGCGCCGCGCAGAGATGCGCGACGGCCTGCTGCGTCCGGTGAAGTGACAAAACCTTCCCATCAGGCGTAAACTGCGCTTGAGGGGAGGGTTTTGCCTATGGGGGATGTGACGGCGCGGGAGCTGCGGGAGATCCTGCTGTTGCTGCTGCTGGCGATGGAGCGCGGCAAGGAGGAGGACGGTGCGCAGGAGCTGCTGCTGATGCTGCTGATGTTGGTAGCGCTGCAGGAGGATTAGAAAAGACGCAGGGGCGGACAAAAAGCGCGCCCCTGCGTCTTTTCCAGATGGATTGCCCGGCCCTTGGCGATCAAAGCACGGTTGCTTTTGCGGGCTTATCCGCACGATAGAGAATCTTCACGGCGCTCCCCACAACAGGAACGGGAAGTCCTGCCCGGACCCACTTTCTCTTGACGTAATCCCTGCCGTCTGCCGTGTATCGGATCTTGATGACGTGCGGGAATGCTGCGCCGTCCAGCGCGTGCATCCGGACCGGCTTTGTGTTTACCTTCAGCCATCCCTGTTTCACAACGGAAATGACTGTTCCCATCGTTTCCTTTTCCATTGGGACTGCCTCCCTGCAAAGTTCAATTTCTCCGTGGACTTCTCGGAACGCATCGCATTCCGGCGCGGCGGGCACGGTTGGGTCAACCCCCCCGCTGCCGTGTCAGGAGCGCGCCGGCGAATGTGCCGACAAGAGCAACGGGCGCAAGGCGGACGAACAAATACTCAAAGACATGGAAAGCCGCCCCGAAAACAGCGGTCTCGGGATCGCTGTAATCCCAGCCCAGGTAGGGGCTGCTCAATCTGACCAGAATCGCAAAAACTGCCGCGATGACCGCGCAGCATATGATGAACAGCCAGTGAAGCAGCCTCCTTTTCGCAGCTTTTCTTCGCGCAAACAGCAGGTTGATCCCCTCCAGCTTTTCGGAAATGATTTTCAGATCATCCGCCTCCGATGCGGCAACCGTTTCCCCGAGCAGCATGCTCACGGGTGTTTCCAACACCTCCGATATGGAGAGCAGCAGATCGGAGTCGGGGACCGACAATCCATTCTCCCACTTGGAGACGGTCTGCCGCACCACGTTGAGCCGGATGGCCAGCTCTTCCTGCGAAAGTCCTTTGGATTTTCGGATGGCTTTCAGGTTTTCATTCAGCATTGAGAGATGCCTCCCTTTCTTCAGTCGCTGGCATTATTGTACGAAGAAAGGCCCGTTGCGGCAAGCAACGCAAATCAACATTCGGGGTTTTTCGCGCCGGATCATGATTTCGTCGAAGAAATCCCCGGTTTCAAAGGCGGAATTGGCGCGGATCGCTTCGTCCAGAGAGACAAGGCGCAGCACGCTGCCGAATTCGCGGATGGATGCCCCCGCCGGGAAATTTATAGTAGCGGGCTCTTCCGCTGTAGACCAGCGCGATGCGGGCACTATCCCGGAGAATGACGGCTCTTGCCGAGGGACGGTAAAACACGCGGGCGCAGCCGTCGTAGTCGTGCAGATCCATTTCAAGCAGACGGCGCATTGCGGCCTCTTTTGGGATTAATGCAGGAACAGCTTGATGAGGTCCTTTGCCCAGCCAAGGGGCAGGAAGGCGGGATGGGCGGCGTCGAGCAGATCGCGGGCCTGCTGCAGCTGAGCGGCAGCGGGTTCGCCGAGCACCTGCATTACGCTGCCCACAGCAAAATTTTTACCCAGCGCGATGGCGGCATGCGCGTGGTCGCCAATGGCGAAAAAGCGGCCAATGGCCAGTGCGCCGGCGGAGAAATCGCCGATGGCAATGGCGCCCAGCGACACAATGCCAAGGGAGATGGCGCCCGCGCTGACCAGCCCCGCGCAGATGGCGCCCGCGGACAGCAACCCCAGCGAAAATGCGCCGTAGGAAGCAAGACCCAGCGACAGCGTGCCCAGGGAGAGAATGCCCATGGACAGCAGTCCCACCGACACCGTGCCGCGCGACAGCAGGCCGATGGAGATCACGCCGCGCGCCTTGAGGCCAATGGCGATGACGCCGTGGGCGTTGCGGGCAATGTGCCATAGCGGCAGACCGCGCCAGGTCTTTGCGCTTTTTCGCTCGCGGAAGATGCGACGGACAGGCGCTTCGGGAGCGGGCTGCGCGGCGGCGCGGGGCGCGTCGCGCAGCAGATAGTCCAGCGAGCAGTCGAACAGATCGCACAGGCGCAATAGCTTCTCCGTCTCTGGAAAGGCCAGATCGCTCTCCCATTTGCTGATGGATTGGCGCGATACGCCCAGCAGCTCAGCCAGCTGCTCCTGCGTCAGATTTTTCAGCTTGCGCTCCTGCGCCAGCTTGCTTCCCAATGTCATAGCGGTTTCCTCCTTGTCGGACGCGGCAGTTTTGATGGTGTCAAGCATACCCCTTTGCGGGGAAAACGTCCATCAGCTTGCGCTCTCCAAATGTAAACCACAGGTTGCATTGCCTGAATTCAGGGAAAAAATGACAGGAGGACTGCACCGGGGAAGGGAGCAGTCCTCTTCAAATTGGATGAAATGCGCTCAACGCTTGTCGCTGATCTGGATGGTGCCGGCGCCCTGATCGTAGAAGATCTGCACCGTCAGCAGCCCGTCGCTGTCTTCATGGGAGACGATGTAAAGGCCGTCCTCGTCCTTTTCGACGATGGTAAAGCCGCACTCCAGCAGCGCCGCTTTGTAGTTCTCAATGATGTCACTGTCGTGTTCTGTGAAGGTGGCGAAGAAGTGTTCGTCGCCGCGCTGGGTCGCAACCTCCAGCGTGGGGGTGAAGTGGGGCAGCAGCGCGGTCAGGCTGGTCTCAGGCCAGACGACCTCTTCCTGGTAGAAGGGCTCGGGGGTGGGCTCCGGCGTCGCAGTGGGCTCTGGTGTCGCAGTGGGTTTTGGCGTCGCGGTGGCGACCAGCGGGCCGTCGGTGCAGCCTGTCAGCGCCAGGAGCAGCGCCAGTGCGGCAAAAACTACAAGAAACCTTTTCATTTCACAGATTCTCCTTGTCGATGTGGGCAGGGTTATGATACCCTATTGATATAGTATACACAACCTCTCTGCAAATGAAAAGGGGAATTTACGGCAAGGGATCTGCGGGAGCCCGTTCCCACACGCCGGTGGAGGAATTTTTCTGCAGTATTACGCGCAGTCCGTCGCCACCCTCAAAGCAGATCTGTGTGCAGTCCTCCCGAAGCGGGAGCAGGAACACATTGCGCGCGCCAAGCTTGCTGTTCAGCCCGCCGTATGCCGAATAAAAGCGCAGCTCCATGCGGGAGGGATCGTCCGAGCGATCGGTGCAGGAGCGGATATAGCCCATAGAACCGGCAACGCCCACGCGGATGGTCATCACATCCCCGCCGGGCAGCACGGAGTAGTCGTGTAAAAACACGTCGGCGCGGGGCGCCAGGCCCGATAACAGCATCCACAGACAGGCGAGCGCGAGCACTGCGGCTGCCGCGGCCAGAAAGCGCCGAACGATGCGCCGTCCGTGCAGGCGCGCCACATGCACCGTATCGCGCAGCGCCGCAGACGCCGCTTCGTTGGTCACCGTGTCGGCGGGGTTTCTCTCGGACTGCATCAGCTCCAGCAGGCTGATGCCCAGCGCGCCCGCCAACGGCTCCAGCAGATTGATGTCCGGAAAGCCGCGGCCGCGTTCCCAACGGCTCACTGCCTTGTCCGTGACCTGTATTCGCTGCGCGAGCTGCGCCTGAGTCAATCCATTTTCCTTTCTGATCTGCGCAAGGAACGCGCCGAATTTCTGTGCGTCCATGAAATCACCTCCGCCTTCATGGTACACGATGAGCGCAAAATGTGCAACCGATGGAGCGTATAGAGGGGAAAAACGGGCTCTACGCATCGTATCCCCCGGCATTTCCGGGCAAAAGCGCAGCTCTGATGGGCGGAGAGATTGCTATGCCCGCGTTTTTTTGATATAATGATAAAGTTGACCGGTATACCCTGTCGGAAGGGAGAGCGAAGAATGCTTGGATTGGTGAGCGATCCGTTGGGGTGGCTGCGCGGCTTGCTGTACATGCTGCCGGGGCTGATCATCGGGTTTACGGTGCACGAGTACTGTCACGCGGCTGCGGCTGTGGCGCTGGGCGATTCCACGCCGCGGCTCGAGGGAAGGCTGACGCTCAACCCTGCCGCGCACATCGATTGGCTGGGTCTGCTGCTGTTTGTGCTGCTGGGCTGGGGCTATGCACGGCCCGTCAACGTGCGCATTGGAAACTTACGCGGACGCAAGTGGGGAGAGGCGGCGGTGTCGCTGGCGGGTCCGTCGTCCAACTTTGTGCTGGCGGCGGTATGCTACGCGCTGTGGAAAATACTGCCGGACGGACTGTGGACCGCGTTTTTGTTCTACGCATGCAGTATCAACCTGACGCTGTGCTTTTTGAACCTGCTGCCCGTGCCGCCGCTGGACGGCTTTGCGCTGCTGCGGCTGATCCTGCCGCTGCGGATGAGCAAATTTGTGTTTTTCATGCAGAGATACGGCATTCTGATTCTGGTGGCGCTATCCTTTTTGGGCGCGCTGGACTGGTACTTCGGCATCGCAAAAGGGTTGTCGTACCTGCTATTTGGCCTGCTGCCGGGATGATACGGGAGAAAAACTATGGCTTATGTGGTATCGCTCAAGGACTTTGAGGGCCCGCTTGACTTGCTGCTGCATCTGATCAGCCGGGCAAAGGTGCGCATAGAGGATATCTTTGTCTCGGAGATCACGGAGCAGTACCTGGCTTCGATCGAGGACCTGAGCGGGCTGGATATGGACGCGGCCAGCGAGTTTCTGCAGATGGCGGCGACGCTGCTGGAGATCAAAAGCCGCGCGCTGCTGCCCAAGCCTCCCAAGGCCGAGGAGGAGGATCCGGAGGCCGTGCTGCTGCGCCGCCTGGAGGAGTACCGCCGCATCAAGGAGGCGGGGAAGACGCTGCGCATCTATGAGGCGGAGGCGGGGGAAATGGTATCGCGCCTGCCGCTGGAAATGGTGACCGAGACGCGCATGGAGCTGAATCAAATGTCGCTGCAGGCGCTGCAGGAGGCATTTGTGCGCGTGCTGCTGCGGGCGGAGCGCAGCCAGCTGGGGCAGCCCGTTCCCCAACGCATTGAGCGGGACACGTTCACCATTGGCGAGTGCATACTGCACATTCAGCGGCGCGTGCTGCTGTACAAGCGCGTGCTGTTCTTTGACCTGTTTCCGGTGGATGCGACGCGATCGGAGATTGTGACGACCTTCCTTGCGATGCTGGAGCTGCTCAAGGCGAACCGCATCACGATTCGCCAGGAGGACATCTATGCGCCCATTGTGATTGAGGAAGGAAAGGGAGGTGTGCTGCGCGATGACGCTGACGGAGCAGATCGCGGCGACTGAGGCGATGTTGTTCGCCTCGGGTGAGCCGGTGCGCATCCAGACGCTGCTCGAGGCGCTGGAGCTGACGCCGCTGGAGTTTGAACCGGTGCTGGGAGGGCTTGCACAGCGGTACGGGCAGGAGAGCGGCGTGCGGCTGATGCGCTATGACGACAGTCTGCAGCTTTGCACGCAGCCCAAGTACATGGAACTGATCGAGAAGGTGCTGCAGCCCGTGCGCAGGCAGACGCTGACGCAGGCGGCGCTGGAGACGCTGGCCGTGGTGGCCTACCGGCAGCCCATCACAAGGCTGGAGATCGAGCAGATCCGCGGCGTGCAATGCGACCGCGCGCTGGCGACGCTGGCAGGGCATGGGCTCATTGCGGAGGTGGGGCGCAAAGAGAGCATCGGGCGGCCCATATTGTATGGCACGACGGAGAAATTTCTGCAGCATTTTGCGCTCACGACATTGAACGAACTGCCGCGCCTGGAATCCATTAAGCCCGATGAGGAGCTGACCGACTTTGCCGGCATTTGAGCGGCGGACGAAGAAAATAAAGGATTTTTTACGGCGCGCGTAGAAATAAAATAGGTTACGATGAGATGATCGCGCGGGAAGGAGAGCAGGGCGGAATGGCGACGGCGAGAAAGACGCAAAAGACGGCCACGGGGAAACGGCGGAGTAAGGCCGCAAAAAAGAACTCCGCGGCGCAGGAGATTACGGGCTATGGATTGATCGTGCTGGGCGTGTTCTGCTTTGCGGCGGTGCTGATGGGCGGCGTGGGGCTGCTGGGACGCGGGTTGGCCAACGCGGTATTCGGGCTGTTTGGCCTGGGTGCGTTCGTGGTGCCGCTGCTGCTGATTGGCGCGGGATGGATCGTGCTCATCGCGAAGAAGCTGAGCGTGCACAAGGGGAAGCTCGCGCTGACGACGGTGACAGTGCTGATGATCTTTGTCATCAATCACTTGATCTTTGACGGGAAAATACAGCAGGCGATGCAGGAGGCCGGCACGGAGCCGGGGTATGGCGCGTATATCACCGCGTCCTTTGCCTACGGCCAGGCGCATCATCTGGCCTCGGGCGCGCTGGGCGGCGTGCTGACCTATCCCATGCGCGCGCTGCTGGGCAGCGTGGGCTGCTGGATCCTGACCATTGCGCTGGTGGTGGGCTGCGTGTTTGTGCTGGGCAAGCTGTCCATGCGAAAGACCGCGCAGCAGGTCAGCTCCGCGGCGGTGGAAACGGGCCGCAGGATGCGGCGCAGCGCGCAGCAGCATAGCGAACAGCGCGCGCAGGAGCGTGCGCAGTGGCAGGAGGCGCGGCAGACGCGCCTGGATCTGGCTGCGGCAGGCGATATGCCCGTGCATGACCACAGGCAGGAGTTGCGCAATGAGCACGTGACTGGGCCTGCGGACAGCGCAGCTGAGCCCATCTACAGTCCGCTGACCCATGGCGACGAGGAGCCTGAGGTGGAGGTGGGCGAAATTTACGAGGCGCCCCGAAAGCGCCTGCCCCGCTTTGATGTGTTGAAAAAAAACCAGCTGCGGGAAGCAGAGGACGAAGAGAGCATCGAAATCGAACACAACGTGCCCGCGCAGCCCATGGATACGCAGGACGCGCTGGCGGAGATATTCGATGAAATCGAGGAGGAGCAGGCGCCGCAGGAGGAATATGTGCCGGTGGAGGTGGTGCCGGTGGCGCGGCCCGCAAAGCCCAAGCCCGTATCCGTACACATCCCGAAGGAACCGGAGATCCGCAACCCGTCGGTGAGCGACTTTGACGACGAGGAAGACGGCGGAGAAACCATCGAGCCGCCGCAGGACGCGCCCACGCTCGTTGTGAGCAAACCCAAGGAGATCTCCCCGGCAAAAGAGGTGGAATATCAGTACGCTGAGGAGAGCTCTCCCGTGATTGATCCCAAGGCGATCCCGCCCTATCGCTTCCCGCCGCTGTCGCTGCTGGAGCCCGCAAAGGCGGTCGATCCCGTGCACGACCACGAGCAGGAGGAGCAGCAGCAAAAGCGCGTGGAACTGCTGGAGGAGACGCTGCTCTCCTTCGGCATTGAGGCCAGGGTCATCAACGTGGCGCGCGGCCCGGCCATCACGCGCTACGAGCTGCAGCCCGCGCGCGGTGTCAAGGTGTCCAAGATCACGGGCCTTGCCGACGACATTGCGTTGAATATGGCGGCGGCGGGCGGCGTGCGCATCGAAGCGCCCGTGCCGGGAAAGTCCGCCGTGGGCATTGAAATCGCGAATTCCACCATCGCCACCGTGACTCTGCGCGAGGTGCTTGAGAGCGAAGAATTCCAGTCGCACGCGTCCAAGCTGGCCGTGGCGCTGGGCAAGGACATCGCGGGCACGGCCGTGGTGGCGGATCTTGCGCGCATGCCGCATCTGCTGATCGCGGGCGCGACGGGTTCCGGTAAATCCGTCTGCATCAACTCCATCATCGCTTCCATTCTCTACAAGGCGACGCCCGATGAGGTCAAGCTCATCCTGATTGACCCCAAGGTGGTGGAGTTGAGCGTGTACAACGGCATTCCGCACCTGCTCATCCCCGTGGTGACCGACCCCAAGAAGGCGGCCGGCGCGCTGGGCTGGGCCGTGCAGGAGATGATCGACCGCTATAAGAAATTTGAGGGCGCTGCGGTGCGCGACCTGAAGGGCTACAACAAGCATGCCGTCAAAAACGGCGTGGAGCCCATGCCGCAGATCGTGGTCATCATCGATGAGCTGGCGGACTTGATGATGGTGGCGCAAAACGACGTGGAAACCAAGATCTGTCGCCTGACGCAGCTGGCGCGCGCGGCCGGCATCCACCTGGTCATTGCGACGCAGAGACCGTCGGTGGACGTCATCACAGGCCTGATCAAGGCGAATGTCCCCTCGCGCATCGCGTTTGCGGTGGCCTCGCAGGTGGATAGCCGCACCATTTTGGGCATCGGCGGCGCGGAAAAACTGCTGGGGCGCGGCGATATGCTGTTTGACCCGAGCGGCGCGAGCAAGGCCATCCGCGTGCAGGGCGCGTTCATCAATGACGACGAAGTGACCGACCTTGTGGAGTATGTAAAGCAAAAGACGCAGGCGCAGTACGACCAAAGCGTCATCGATATGCTCGAGCGCGCCGACAGCGGCGACGGCAAAAAGCAAAAGGACGAGGAAAAGGAAGAAGAGGATGTCGATCCGCTGCTGTGGGACTGCGTGGAGCTGGCCGTGGATGCGGGACAGGTATCCGCTTCAATGATCCAGAGAAAATACCGCGTGGGATACGCTCGAGCGGGGCGCATACTCGACCAGATGGAGCAGAAGGGCTGCATCTCGGGTTTTGAGGGTTCCAAGCCGCGGCAGACGCTGATCACGCGCGAGCAGTTTTATGAAATGGCGGGCATTGAGCCCGATACCCTGGTCTATAACGAGGACAGCGAGGAGTAAGGAAACGTGGGAATCAAGATCGGAATGGTGTCTCTGGGCTGCGCAAAGAACCGGGTGGACGCGGAACTGATGCTGGGCGTATTGGTCAAGGAAGGCTTTGAGCTGGAGAGCGATCCGGCGCAGGCCGACGCCATCATCGTCAATACCTGCGGCTTTATTGAGGACGCCAAACAGGAGTCTATTGACACGATACTGGAGATGGCGGAGTATAAGCAGGATAAGTGCCGCGCGCTCATTGTGACGGGCTGCCTCTCCAAGCGCTACAAGGACGATCTGCCGCCGGAGCTGCCTGAGGTGGACGCCTTTCTGGGCATCGGTGAGACGGAAAAGATCGCGCAGGTGGTGCGGGACTGCATGGCGGGCCGGCGCATTGTGGACGCGGACGCGGGCTTTTGCTATCTGGAGGATGTGCGTCGCGTGCTCACCACGCCGGGCTATACCGCCTATGTCAAGATTGCGGACGGATGCAACAACCGCTGCGCGTTTTGTGCCATTCCCTATATCCGTGGCAATTACATCTCCCGGACGATGGAAAACATTGTCCGCGAGGTGGAGCAGCTGGCGGAAACGGGCGTAAAGGAAGTTGTGCTCATCGCGCAGGACACCACCTATTACGGCAAGGACCTCTATCACAAACCCATGCTGGCGCAGCTGTTGGAGCAGGTGGCCGCGGTGCCCGGCGTACACTGGGTGCGGGCGCTGTACTGCTACCCTGAGCTCATCGACGACGAGCTGCTCAGGGTGATGAAGGAAAATCCCAAGGTCTGTCCGTATCTGGACATTCCGCTGCAGCACATCAACGACAAGGTATTAAAGGAAATGAACCGCCGCGGCGACGGCGCGTTGATCCGAGGGCTGTACAAAAAGATCCGCGGCCTGGGCGGCTTCGCGCTGCGCACGACGATGATCGCGGGTTTCCCTGGCGAGACGGAGGAGCAGTTTGGCGAGCTGATGGAGTTTGTGCAGCAGTGTCCGTTCGACCGACTGGGCGTGTTCCCCTATTCCGAGGAGGAGGGAACGCCGGCTGCAGGGCGGCAGGATCAGGTGCCCCTGCGCGTGCGCAAGTCCCGCGCGGGCAAGATCATGCGGGCGCAGAAAAAGATATCCCGCGCCTTTGACGAGAGCCGCATTGGCACGGTGTGCGAGGTGCTGGTAGAGGGCCAGGAGGAAAGCGGGCTGTACTACGGCCGCAGCCAGTGGGAGGCGCCCGAGACCGACGGCAAGGTTTACATCAAGCTGGCCGACGGGCTGGAGATCGGCTCCTTTGTGCAGGTAAAGATCGTGGATGCGGAGGATTACGATGTGACGGGGGTGCCGGTATGAAGCTGACCATTGCAAGCAAGGTCACCATCGTGCGCATCTGCCTCATCCCGCTGTTCGTGCTCAGCTACTACCTGTGCCCCGGCACGTGGAAGCTGGTTGTGCCCACAACCCTGTTTTGCATTGCCTCCGCCACGGACTGGGTGGACGGCTACCTCGCCCGCAGCCGCAATGAGGTGACAAACTTTGGCAAATTCATGGATCCCATTGCGGACAAGCTGCTGGTGGAGGCGGCCTTTGTGCTGCTGGTCAGCGACGGGCGCATGAGCGCGGTCAGCTGTATCATCATCCTGTCGCGCGAGTTCATCATCAGCGGCTTCCGGCTCATCGCGGCGGATAACCGCGTGGTGTTGGCGGCGAGCTGGCTGGGCAAGATCAAGACTACGACGCAGATCATCGCAATTCTTCTGCTGCTGGTGGATAATTTCCCCTTCTGTTCTATCGGTGTGCCGATGCATCGCATCATGGAATGGGTGGCGGTGTTCTTTACCGTCTGGTCAGGCGTGGATTATATTGTAAAAAATCGCGCGGTGCTGCTGGACAAGGAGTAGAGCATGGAGCTGAACGAGGCGGCGCGGGCGTTGGTCGGCCTGCTGCTGGACAAGAAAATGACCATTTCGCTGGCGGAGTCCTGCACGGGCGGCATGATTGCCGCGGCGCTGGTGGATTGCCCCGGCGTGAGCGCGGCTCTGCTGGAGGGCTGCGTCTGCTACTCCAATGAGGCAAAGATGCGCACATTGCATGTGTTAACGGAAACTTTACGGAAAGACGGCGCGGTGAGCGCGGCGTGTGCACTGGAAATGGTGCATGGAATATGCGATTATACAGGCAGCGATACCGCAATCGCGGTGACGGGCATCGCAGGGCCGGACGGCGGAACGGCGGAAAAGCCCGTGGGTACGGTGTATATCGCGGCGCTTGCGCGGGGCCGGGCGGTTGTGACGCACAACGTGTTCGCGGGCAACCGGCTCTTGGTGAGGACGCAGTCGGCAGTGCGCGCGATGGAGATGCTGATGGAACTGCTCGAGGAGAGATAAAAGGGGGAGACGAACCATGGCCAAGGCGACCAAGAATCCACAGATCGTCCAGATTACCGACGAGGAAGAGAAGAAAAAGGCGCTCAGCAATACGCTGGGCGCGATTGAAAAGCAGTTTGGCAAGGGCGCGATCATGAAGCTGGGCGAAAAGAACACGATGAACGTGCAGACCATCCCCACCGGGTGCCTGGAGCTGGACATCGCGCTGGGCGTAGGCGGCGTACCGCGCGGGCGCATCATTGAGATTTACGGCCCGGAGTCCTCGGGCAAGACCACTGTGGCGCTGCATATGGTGGCCCAGGCGCAAAAGATGGGCGGCACCGCGGCCTTTATTGACGCGGAGCACGCGCTGGATCCGGTCTACGCAAAGGCGCTGGGCGTAGACATCGATGAATTGTATGTCTCCCAGCCCGATACCGGCGAGCAGGCGCTGGAGATTTGCGAGGCGCTGGTGCGTTCGGGCGCAGTGGACATCATCATCATCGACTCGGTGGCGGCGCTCGTGCCCAAGGCCGAGATCGACGGCGACATGGGCGACAGCCACGTGGGTCTGCAGGCGCGCCTGATGTCTCAGGCGCTGCGCAAGCTGGCGGGCCTCATTGCCAAGACAAACTGCATTTGCTTGTTTATCAACCAGCTGCGCGAAAAGGTGGGCGTGATGTTCGGCAATCCCGAAACCACCACCGGCGGCAAGGCGCTCAAGTTCTATGCGACCATCCGACTGGACATCCGCCGCAGTGAGCAGCTCAAGGCGGGCAACGAGATCGTGGGCAACCGCACCAAGATCAAGGTGGTCAAGAACAAGGTTGCACCGCCCTTTAAGACCTGCGAGTTTGACATCCTCTACGGCAAGGGCATCTCCCATGAGGGATCGGTGCTCGACCTTGCGGTGGAGAGCGACATCATCCAGAAATCCGGCGCATGGTTCAATTACGGCGATGCGCGCATTGGCCAGGGCAGAGAGAATGCCAGACAGTACCTCATCGATCACCCCGATGTGTGCAACGAGATCGAGGCGCTGGTGCGCGAGAAGCTGCTCGCACCTAAGACGGGGGATCCTGTGCTGCCCATTGAGGTGGAACCGGTCTCCGAGCGGGATGAGAACGGGCCCGAGCAGATGGAGATGGATACCGGCTTTGACGAGGATGAAATCTGACGAGCCTGGGAAGATGAGGGGAAAAATGGGCTTTAACGAGATGGTGCACGCCTTCATTGCGGCAAAATTCTACGTCTATTTGACGGAGCGCTTTGGTGAGCGGGGCAAGTCGGCGTTTCTGCACGCAACGAGAACCTATGCGGAGCAGCGGGGACGCAGGATGGCGCAGCGCGCGATCCGCGATGGACAGCCGCTGAACTTTGAAACCTATTGCCGCTATGGAGAGTGGGCGAGCACAGAGGAAATGCAGGCGATGGGCCTGCAGAACCAGGCGAAGGTTAGAAGTCTCAGCCCGGACTACGAGGTGCATATCTTTGTGTGCCCGTGGCACGAGCAGTTCCGCCGCATGGGGCTGCCCGAGGCGGGGGAGTTGTACTGCCGCGATCTGGACGCGTCCATCTGCCGCGGCTTCAACCCAGAGATCGATTACAAAACTCTGCAGACGCTGCACGATCACGACCGCTGCGTGCAGGTTGTGCGCGATGCGAACCTGAAAAAGGGCCTGCCAAGCAAGGATCCGGCCAATATGAAGAGCTTTGAATACCACTGCGCGCACTCCTA
>DKYK01000072.1:25677-35743 GCA_002492415.1 Christensenella sp. UBA7102 | reverse complement strand
TGCTATAAACTGACATAAATCAGAAATCCCGCAACGATCGCGGCCAGTATCAGTCCGATGACGACGCTCGCCTTCCAGTTGCGCACCAGCGAGAACATGGCCTGGTCTCGCACGTGTCCGCCCGCCATGGTATCCAGCGATTCCCTCGGCACGACGTTTTCCCCCCTTTCATCATAAAGCCGCCCGGCTTTCCTTTGATTCCAGTATAAGGAAAACCGGACGGCTTTGCAACCTTTTGCGTCCCAATGGTACCGTTTTTCGTATGAAATGGCGATCTCAAGCCAGCAGGCGCTCGGCACGCGAGCACAGGCGCAACAGCTTCTGCTCGGCGTCCAGGCCCCCAAACTCCTCCGCGCCCAGAAAATAGGCGTGCAGCATGGTGCGCAGCAGACGCTTTTTCTCGGCACACAGCGCGGCGTGCGCGGGCAGGCGCAGCATCAGATCGGCGGTCAGGAGGGCTACAATCGCGATGGACAGCCCGCTGCACACCAGGTGGGCAATGTTTAGCGGCATCGCATAGGGCCACAGCAGCAGCACCGGCATCGCCAGCGCCAGCAGCATCGCGATGGACATCAGCAGGTCATGCGCCACGCGCGTCCTGCGCCCCCTGCGCTCAATGCGCCGAAGCGCCGGCAGCACGCGGCCGTTCAAATATGCCTTTTCCGCATCGCTCAGATCGCTCATGTACGCGATAAATTCTCTCTCCTGCATCTCTTTTTCCTTTCCGTCACGCGGCGAACTGGCTGTTGTAGAGGTTGGCGTAGAAGCCGCCCTTTTCCAACAGCTGCTCATGCGTGCCCTGCTCGATGATGTCGCCATCCTTCATCACCAGTATGATGTCGGCATTCTTGATGGTGGACAGTCGGTGCGCCACGATGAAGCTGGTTCTGCCCTTCATCAGCTGCGCGAAAGCCTCCTGAATGTGCATTTCGGTGCGGGTATCGATGGAGGAAGTGGCCTCGTCCAGGATCAGCATGGGCGGGAGCTTGAGCAGGATGCGGGTGATGCACAGCAGCTGCTTCTGCCCCTGCGACAGGCTGCCGCCGTCCTCGCCGATCACGGTGTCATAGCCCTGCGGCAGGCGCGTAATGAAGCCGTGGGCGTGCGCGGCCTTTGCTGCCTGCACAATCTCCCCGTCCGTGGCGTCGGGCTTTGCCAGGATGAGATTTTCCCGGATGGTGCCCGCGCGCAGCCAGGTGTCCTGCAGCACCATGCCAAAGTTGCTGCGCAGCGAGTGCCGCGTGATGTGCCGGATGTCCGTGCCCTCGACGCAGATGCGCCCTGCATCTACGTCGTAGAAGCGCATCAGCAGGTTGATCAGCGTGGTCTTGCCGCAGCCGGTGGGGCCGACGATGGCCACGCGCTGGCCGGGTTTGACCGAGAGGTTCAGCTTTTTGATGAGCGGACGGTCGGCAACATACGAGAAGGCTACGTCGTGCATCTCCACGCTGCCAGCGGGGTCCTGCAGCACGCGCGCATCGGGGGCATCGGGCGTCTGCGCGGGCTGTTCGATGAGCTCGAAGATGCGCGCGGCGCACACCAGCGCGTTCTGCAGCTCCGTAATGACGCTGGAGATCTCATTGAAGGGCTTGGTGTACTGGTTTGCGTAGCTCAGGAAACAGGACAGGTTGCCCACCGTAAAGCCCAGAGGATCGCGCACCGCGGCCAGCGCGCCGGTCAGGCCCACGCCCGCGTATACCAGCGCGTTGATAAAGCGCGTGGAAGGGTTGGTGATGGAGGAAAAGAAGATCGCGCGCAGCGACGCGCCGCGCAGGCGCTCGTTGATCTCGTCAAAGCGCTGCTGCGCCTCCTGCTCGTGACCGAAGGCCTGCACCACCTTCTGGTTGCCGATCATCTCGTCGATCAGCGCGGTCTGGTCTGCGCGCGCCTCGGACTGGCGCTTGAACATGCTGTGCGTGCGCCGCGCGATGAAGTTGGCCACAAACAGCGACAGCGGCGTGAGCAGCACCACCACGAACGTGATGCCCACATCGATGGTCAGCATGAACACCAGCGTGCCAAGGATGGTCACCACGCCCGTAAACAGCTGGGTAAAACCCATCAGCAGGCCGTCAGCGAACTGATCCACGTCGGCGATGACGCGGGATACGATCTCGCCCGTGGGCTTGCCGTCGATGTAGCGAAGCGGCAGCACCGTCAGGCGCTCAAACGCCTCGTTACGGATATCGCGAATGACCTGGTAGGTAATCTTGTTGTTGATGACGCCCATGATCCACTGCGCCACGGCGGTGGCGGCGACCACCAGCACCACCTGCGCGAAGATGCTCCGGATGAGCGCAAAGTCCACATTTCCCGCGGCGATGATGCCGTCGATGGCGCGGCCGAAGAGTATGGGCGCGTACAGCGTCAGCACCACCGAGACCGTGGCCAGCGCGATGGACAGCGCCACCAGCAGCCGGTAGCGCGCAATGTAGTGCAGCACTTTTTTCATCGTACCCTTGTCCGCCTTTTTCTTGCCCGCCACGTCACTTCGCCTCCTTCTTCTCATACTGCGAGTAGTAAATTTCCTGATAGACGGGACAGCCTTCCAGCAGCTGCTCGTGCGTGCCCATGCCCGCCACGCCGCCTTCGTCCAGCACGATGATCTGATCCGCATGGGAAATGGAAGAGGTTCGCTGCGAAACGATGAACACCGTCGGGCTGTCGGGCAGCTTCCGCAGCGCCTGGCGCAGCTTCAGATCCGTCGCATAGTCCAGCGCCGACGCGCTGTCGTCCAGAATCAAAATCTCGGGGCGCTTGACCAGCGCGCGGGCGATGGTCAGGCGCTGGCGCTGGCCGCCGGAGAGGTTGCGGCCGCCCTGCGCGATGGGCGCGTCCAGGCCGTCCTCCTTGCTCTCCACCACATCGCGCGCCTGCGCGGCCTCCAGCGCCTGCCAGATCTGCTCGTCGTTGGCGTCGGGATCGCCCCATTTCATATTCTCACGGATGGTGCCCTTAAACAGTACGGCCTTTTGCGGCACGACGCCCACGCGCTTTCTCAGCTCCCCGAGCGAGTATTCGCGCACGTCCACGCCATCCACCAGCACGCGGCCCTCCGTGGCGTCGTAGAAACGTGGAATCAGCCCTACCAGCGTGGATTTTCCCGCGCCCGTGCCGCCGATAACGCCGATGGTCTGCCCGCGCAGCGCGGCAAAGCTGACGCCATGCAGCTCCGGCGCGCCGGAGCCGCTGTAGTTGAGGGTGACGTTCTCAAAGCGCACGGCCTCCCTGCCGTTGGAATCGGGCGCCTTGTCGCCGCCGCGCATGTCGGGCTGCACCTCCATCACGGCGCTCACGCGCGAGGCGCAGGCCATCGCCTTGGTGATGGAGATGATGAGCGAGGCCAGCTTGACCAGCTCAACCAGGATCTGCGACATGTAGTTGTACAGCGCCACCACCTGGCCCTGCGTCAGGATGCCGGCGTCCACGCGCAGCGCGCCCACCCAGATCAGCGCCACGATGCCCAGGTTGATGATGGCATAGGTCACAGGGTTCATCAGCCCCGTCACCTTACCCACCAGCTTCTGCAGCGTGGTCAGCGCGTCGTTCTTCTCCACAAAGTCGCGCTCGATGTCCTTTTCCTGGCAGAAGGCGCGCACCACGCGCACGCCGGTCAGGCTCTCGCGCGTCAGCGAAAGCACGCCGTCCAGCCGTTTTTGCACCTTTTTGTACATCGGGATAGACCACAGCATCAGCCCGAAGACCACGATGGACAGCAGCGGGATGGTCACCACGAACACCAGCGCCGCCTTGACGTCGATGGTAAAGGCCATCACCATCGCGCCAAACACCACAAAGGGCGAGCGCAGCAGCAGGCGCAGCGCCAGATTCACGCCCGACTGCACCTGATTGATGTCGCTGGTCATGCGCGTGATGAGCGTGCTCACACCCAGCTTATCCTGCTGGGCAAAGCTGAGCGACTGGATATGCGCAAAGCAAGCCGAGCGGATCTTGGTGGCAAAGCCCACCGAAGCCCTCGCCGCAAAATACTGCGCGGTGATGGAGCACACCAGCCCGATCACGGCCAGCGCCACCAGCACGCCGCACATGCGCAGCACATACCCGCGGTCGCCCTGCGCAATGCCCGTATCGATGATGGCGGCCATCACCAGCGGCACAAACAGCTCAAAGCTCGCCTCCAGCAGCTTGAACAGCGGCCCCAGCACGCTTTCGAGCGTGTAGGACTTCATGTACTTCAACAGCTTTTTCATCGTCTCTCCTCCGACGGCAGATTTGGAATTTTAATCAGTATACCATACCCGCTCCGATTGTTGAAGGGAAATTTCCGTTACGGCCCGCGCTCCTTTCCCAGGACGCCATAGGCCCATCTTCCCCCGCCGCCGGCCGGCAAAAGGGAGGGCCGCAGCCCGCCCGCCTCACGCCGGTTCCGAAATTCCAAACAGCTTGAGCCCGTTTTGCCGCGTAATGCGCGCAAGCTCTTCCACGTCCATGCCCCGCCGGTCGGCCAGGAATTGCGCGACCAGCTTTACGTTGCACGGATCGTTGCGCTGCCCGCGCAGCGGTACCGGAGCCATGTAAGGGCAATCCGTCTCCACCATCAGCCGGTCCAGCGGGATGCTGTCGGATACCGCGGCCAGCTTTACCGCGTTTTTGAAGGTCACCGATCCCGTAAAGGAGATGAGAAAGCCCAGTTCCATATACTCTTGCGCGCTCTCCCAGCTGCCCGAGTAGCAGTGCACCACGCCGCGCGGCAGACAGCCCTTTCTCTCGCGCAGCAGCGCCAGCGCGTCGCCGTGCGCCTCGCGGATGTGCAGAATCACGGGCTTGTCCGCCTGCCGGGCCGCGTCCAGCTGCGCTGCGAACGCCGTCTGCTGCACCGCGCGCGGCGGGCTATCCTCGTAATGGTAGTCCAGCCCGATCTCCCCCCAGGCCTTGACGCAGGGCAGCTGCATCCACGCCCTCATCTGCGCCATACTCTCGTCGTTTAGCTCATCCGCGTCGTTGGGGTGCAGACCCACCGCCGCGTACAGATAGCCCGCATACCGCTGCGCCAACTCCACCGCGATGCGGTTCATGCGCATGTTCGCGCCCACCGTCATGCACGGGCCGATGCCCTCGCGCTGCATGCGGTCGATCAGCTGCTCGCGGTCGGCGTCGTACCGCTCGTCATCAAGATGCGCGTGTGTGTCAAAATACATTGCGTTCACCTCGTCATAAAACGGGATGGCGCGCAGCCACCCCGTTTTTGTCTGTTTTACCGGAATTTCTCCATCCGGATGAAGCCCTCGTCGTCCGGTACCTTCCCGTTTTTGTAACCGTAGCCCATCTTTTCGTAGAAGGGCGCGCCCGTGATGGACGCAGGGATCTCGATGCGGCTGGCGCGCAGGAACAGCTCGTCGCCCTCCAGCGTCCGGATGATCCTCGTGCCCAACCCTTGCCCGTGAAGTTCGGGCTTGACAAAGATCGTCAGCAGGATGCTCTCGGTCTGGCTCCCCCAGAAGGAGGAGATGGCGCCCACGCCCACGATCTCGCCGCCTTCGGTCAGCACGTACATGTGCGCATAAGAAGCGGTGCGCAGCACACCCTGCGCGTCGTGGGATTCCGCGATTTCCCGGATGCTTTCCGGCGAATAGTCCCGGCTGTTGACCTCCAGCAGGTTGCGCCGGATCAGCGCCGCGACGGCCTCCGCATCCTTCTGCTGGAAGCGGCGAACCGTTGCGTTCATGCTCAGCCTACCTCCGTGCCGTCCTCAATGTCGCCGTCCACCGTCAGCAGGCGCAGCGTGCCCTTCTCATCGTCGGCAGCCGCCAGCAGCATGCCCTCGGAGACGATGCCCTTGAGCTTGGCGGGCTTTAAGTTCGCAACCAGGATCACGGTCTTGCCCACCATCTCTTCGGGAGAATAGTGCGTGGAGATGCCGCTGACCACAGTGCGCGTCTCCTGACCGCACTTGACGGTCAGCTTGAGCAGCTTGTTAGACTTCTTGACGGCCTCCGCCGCCACGACCTTGGCCACCTTGAGCTTGACCTTTGCAAAGGTATCGATGTCGATGAGCTCCTCGGGCTCCTCCGCCTTCTGCTGCGCGGCGGGCTGGGACTCCTGTTTGGGCTCTTCCTTCTTCTCAGCCTTTTCTTCCTTCTTGGGGTTCAGCGCGGCCAGCGCCTGCATCTCCTTGTCAATGTCGATACGGGGGAACAGCGCCGCGCCCTTGTGCACCACGGTGCCGGGCGCCATGCCGCCAAACTTCTCCACGGAATCCCACGCGCCCAAGCTTCCATCGGCAATGCCCAGCTGCTCGAAGATGCGGGCGGGCGTCTTGGGCATGAAGGGCGTAATGAGCACGCCGACGATGCGGCAGCACTCAGCCAGCACGTACATCACGGTATTCAGGCGCGCGCGACCCTCCTCGCTCTTTCCCAGCACCCAGGGCTGCGTAAGATCAATGTAGCGGTTGCACTCGCCCACCAGCTTCCAGATCTCGGCAAGCGCCGAGGAGAACTGCATGCGGGTGATCAGATCATCCACCTTGGCGGGCAGCGCCTCCGCAATGGCGATGACGTTGCGATCCGCGTCCTCCAGCTCGCCCATCGCGGGGAGCGCGCCGCCGTAGTACTTCTCAATCATCGCGACCGTGCGGCTGACCAGGTTGCCCAGATCGTTGGCCAGGTCGGAATTGATGCGCGCCAACAGCGCCTCATTGGTGAAGTTGCCGTCCGCGCCAAAGGGCATCTCGCGCAGCAGGAAGTAGCGGATGGCGTCGGAGCCGTATCGGTCGCACAGCACCACGGGATCCACCACGTTGCCGATGGACTTGGACATCTTCTGCCCGTCCATCACCAGCCAGCCGTGACCGAACACCTGCTTGGGCAGCGGCAGATCCAGCGCCATCAGGATGATGGGCCAGATGATGGTGTGGAAGCGCACGATCTCCTTTCCCACGATGTGCACGTCCGCGGGCCAGTATTTCCTGAACTTGCTGTCGTCCTCGGACAGATAGCCCAGCGCGGAGATGTAGTTGCTCAGCGCGTCCACCCAGACGTAGACCACGTGCTTGGGGTCAAAGGTGACGGGGACGCCCCAGCTGAAGGACGTGCGCGACACGCAAAGGTCGTCCAGACCGGGCAGCAGGAAGTTGTTGAGCATCTCGTTGGCGCGGCTCTCGGGCTGGATGAACTCGGGATGAGACTTGATGTGCTCGATGAGCCGGGGCGCGTACTTGGACAGCTTCAGGAAATAGCTCTCCTCGTGCGCCTTTTCCACGGGGCGACCGCAGTCGGGGCATTTGCCGTCCTTGAGCTGGCGCTCGGTCCAGAAACTCTCGCAGGGCGTGCAGTACCAGCCCTCATACTCGCTCTTATAGATGTCGCCCTGATCATAGAGGCGCTTGAATATCTTCTGCACCACCGCCTGATGACGGGGCTCGGTGGTGCGGATGAAATCGTCGTAGGAGACGTCCATGATCTGCCACAACTTTTTTGTGGCGTCGCAGATCTCATCCACATAAGCCTGCGGGGTCACGCCCTTTGCGGCGGCCTTGCGCTCGATCTTCTGGCCGTGCTCGTCCAGACCCGTCAAAAACCAGGTGTCATAGCCTTGCAGACGCTTAAAGCGCGCAAGCGTGTCCGTCGCCGTGGTACAGTACGCATGGCCGATGTGCAGATTGTCGCTGGGATAGTAGATGGGCGTCGTCACATAGAACTTGCCCTTGCAGTTGTCACACATATTTGAAACCTCCTAAGGTTGTTTTACGTCGTTCGGGGCTACAGGGTACTGAGAGATTTCTCGGCTGCGCTCGAAATCCTCCGCCGCATGCCGCTCTTCAGCCCGGCCTGTTCACACCCCTGAGAAACAGTCTCTTTTCAAACGCGCCGTTGCGCTGCGCTTTGGCGGTGCGCAGGGCCTCTACCTCATCCCAGGTGCACCCGCGCGCCGCAATCGCCGCGCGGATCACCTCGATCAGGTCGGCCAACTCCTCCATCGAGCCGTCCTCGAGGTATTCCTCCAGCTCTTCCTGCATTTTCTCATCCAGACAGCGACGATAAGCTTCGCCGTCCAGGATTTCCACCAAGGGAACTTCTCCCTGCGCTTCGATGATCTCCGGGATCCTGTCGCGCACCAGCTTTTCATAGACCCTGCTCACGCACTTTCCTCCTTGCATGGGAGCAAAAAAGCCCTTCACCCCCTCGTTCAGGGGCGAAAGGCTCGCGGTACCACCCTGCTTTGCCGGAAGGATCGCTCCTTCTGGCCTCAACGCCTGCCAGCACAGGCCGGACGGATAACGGCGTCCCCACCGTCGCGGATTACCTCTGCTTCACCCGCGCAGCTCCGGGCCCATGTTCGCGCGCACGACCGCCGCCGGCTTTCACCCGCCCCGGCTCTCTTTCGGCTTCGCCTTCGCGCTACTCTGCCCTTCCCGGCATTTTCTGTACCCCATTATAATGCCCGAAAAACTCCTTGTCAAGCGGTATAGTCGCGCAAAACGCCGTCGACGTAGTAGGGCACGGCGTCCATCACGTCCTCCTGCAGACAGAAGCGGATGTCCTCCTCCATGCCCAGTGCGCGCAGGTGCTCCACATGCGTGCAGCCCGCAAGCGATGCGCGCAGATCGCCCCGGTAGGAGTCGTACAGCGTCAGCGCCGTGCGCGCGAGATCGTCCATGTACTGCTTGCCGTCGATATCCAGCAGGCGGGAGATGATGGCCCCCGAGCACAGGATGTCGTCCAGCGAAAACTTACCTGCCGTGCCCGCACAGAGGATGGCAATGTTTTCGCCGTTTTCGCGGGCTGCCTGCGCGACTGCCGCGGCATTGAGGAATCCGCCCGCAAACACCATCTTGGCATCCCGGGCGCGCAGCATGGCGCGCGTGCCGTTGGTCGTGGTCATCACGATCACGCGGCCGGACACCCTCTCAGGCGTATACTCCAGCGGAGAATTGGACAGATGGAACTCGGGGATGGGCTTGGCCTGCCTTTCTCCGCACAGCAGCACGCGCTGGTTGCCCAGCTGGCGCGCCATTTCCACAGCCTCCTCCACCTCGGCGACCGGTATGATGGAGCGCACGCCGTTCTGCGTGGCGGTGATCATGACGCTGGTCGCGCGCAGCGCGTCCACTACGATCGCCACATGGTTGCGCAAATCCTTTTCCACCGAGCCCGCCGTTGCATAAAGTTCAATCGCCATGTAAAACCACCTTCCATAGTCTATCCAGATTATACCACATTTCACGCAGTAGGCAAGCAATTTCAATAAATTTCCACGTAAACCCCTGAATTTTCAGCAAATTTGTGCAAAAAACCACGCGTTTTTAGGGATGAGACCGTTCGCGGTCCGGTCTTTTTTCAGCTGTCCGCAAGCAGCAGCACAGCCGCCATGCCCACTGCCATCGACAGCAGCGAAGCCCAGAGGCAATAGCGCGCCGAGCGCATACGCACCGAGCCCAGATACACGCCGAGCACGTAGAGCACGGTTTCGCTGGAGCCCATCATGGCGCAGGCGAGATAGGACGCGCGGCTGTCCGGCCCGCAGCGCTCCATCAGCTCGCGCAGCGCGGACAGCGCGCCCGAGCCCGACACGGGCCGCAGCAGCAGAAAAGGCAGCATCTCCCCCGGGAGGCTCAGGCGCGTGAGCAGAGGCTTCAGCAGCCGTTCCAGCAGCTCCAGCACGCCGCTGCCGCGCAGCGCGCCGATGAGCAGCAGCGCGGCGCACAGGTAGGGCGCGACCTGCGCGGCGGTGCGCAAACCCTCTCGCGCCCCCTCCACGAACGCGGCATACACATCCACGCGGCGCACTGCACCCCAGAGCACGACCGCAAGCGCAAAAACCGCCGCGATCATGCCGGAAAGAGCCGCCGGCACAGCAGCCCCAGCCCCACGGCGCAGGCCGTGGACGCGGCAGAGCCCACCAAAGCGGGCAGCAGGATGGCCCCCGGATCGGAGGCGCCCATCGCGGCACGCAGGGACAGCACCGTGGTGGGGACAAGCTGCAGAGACGAGGCGTTGATGAGCAGAAACATGCACATTCCGTGCGAAGGGCGGCCGTTCTCCGCGTACTTTTCCATGAGGCGCATGGCGTCAAGGCCCGCCGGGGTGGCGGCGTTGCCCAGGCC
>DKYK01000072.1:25157-25387 GCA_002492415.1 Christensenella sp. UBA7102 | reverse complement strand
GGCGTTGCCCAGGCCCAGCAGGTTTGCGGTGAAGTTGATGCACACCGCGCGGCGCACCGGTTCATCCTCGCCGTCGCGCCCCAGAAGGACGCGCACGGGGCGGGCGAGCAGGCGGGCCAGCGCATCCGTCGTACCGGATTTTTCCAGGATTTTGAGCAGTCCGCACCAGAGCATATAAGCGCCGGCCAGCGTCAGTGCGAGCGTCACCGCCCCCTCGCCCGCCCCCATCC
>DKYK01000072.1:14780-24856 GCA_002492415.1 Christensenella sp. UBA7102 | reverse complement strand
CGCCCCCTCGCCCGCCCCCATCAGCTCCGCCCCCAGCGCATCCAGCCGCCCGGTGAACAGCGCGTACAGCCCACAGCCCGCAATCAGGCACAAAAATAAGCCGCTCATACACGCATCTCCTCCCTTTGGGAACAGGTTTATGCGCGTTGAGCGGCGTTTAGCCGTGTTTTTACTCGGTAAGGCGGCGGACGGCAGGCTCCAGCCGCGTCAAAGAGTCGTCAACGATCTGCTGCGCCCAGGCGGGAAAGGCGGGGCGGGACAGCGCAAGATACAGCGAGGAGACGGGCGAAACAACGGCGTCGAGCTGCTGTTCCACGGGGTTTATCGGGCCGTAGGCGGCCAGGAACGCGGCTCCCGCGCGCGGGGTGAGCGAAGAGAGCACGTTGCGCACATCCGAAGCAGCCAGGCCGCGGCCCAGCAGGTTATAATCAAACATCAGCGCGGAGGACGCGTCCGCAGAAACGGCCAGATTCGTGTAGTAAAAGTCGTTGTAGGTCAAGGTCATGGGGGTGCTTCGGATGCGGCTGCGCACAGCTTCGATGCGCCGCAGCAGCAGATTCCAGCCGGGGTTTTGGGCCAGATTCAGCGCGTCGATGATGCGTTTTACGCAGGATTCCGAGACAAAATCGCACTCGGAATAGAGGGCCTTTGTGCGCGTGAGCACATGGTTTTCGCCCGCATCATGCAGAGTTCTGTACCACTGCGCAAGGGCGCGCGCCACGGACTCGTCGTCCAGATCCGCAGGCCGGCCCAGGCGCAGCAAGGGGCTTGCGCACACGTCCTCGAGCAGGATCGCGGCATCGGTCGCCGCAAAAAGGCGCAGCGTAGGCACGCTCAGCGCCTGCAGGACGCGGTAGTTTTCGATTTCGCGACGGTCCTGCTCCCGGCAAAAAGCCTTGACAACGGCGGTCCTTTCGCCGCAGAATACACGGGCGACGATCACGCCGTCCTTTTCGCGCAGCAGCTCCGTGCGCTGGGCGTGAACGCCCATTTTTTCCAGTTCATTCAAAATCATGTTGCTTTCTTTCCTCGTACAAGCGCAATGAAAAAGGCGCCGATTGTGTGGTTGGCGCCTTTTTTATGAACATTGAGACTCAAACCTGTGCGGAACTGAGCACGCTGGAGATGACCCGCAGCGCGTGTTCCAGCTCAAAAAAGTCCTTCTCCGGGATATTCCCCGTCCAGCGCATCACCTGACGGACGATGGTCTCCCGTATGCCGGCGAGCTTTTCCTGCCCCGCGGGCAGCAACACGACGTTGACCACGCGGCGATCCGTGGTATCGCGACGGCGCTCGACGTAGCCCTCGGCGATCAGGCGGTCGATCAACGGGGTGATGTTGGGCTTGGCGATGCCAAGGCGCCTGCTGATCTCGGAAACCGACATGGCGCCCAGGTCCCCCAGCATGGCCAGCACCTGCACATGCGACATGGGCAGGTTGTGCTCCGCCTGCACCACGTCCATGCGCAGCAGCTTTTTGCGAAGCAAGGGCAAAACTTCAAACGTGGTATTCGCGACCGTCTCCACCGTTTCCTTGTTGACAGACTTTTTACGCGGCATGGTCAGTCCCCCTCGATGATGATTGCGCACCCTGCGCACCCCTGTCTTCTTCCTGAACCGGGCAAAACGAATCTTGAGCGCTTCTTCATGTAAATGCCGCCGATCATCATTTACACAAGACTGATTCTGATACGTTCATTGTATTCGATTCACGTATTTTTTTCAACCCATTTTTAACAAATTATGAAATTTATTTTTACAGAACACAGGAATAGGCGGTGTTTTGTCGCACGTCCGCATCATTTAGCTGTGTTTTCAACTTTCAAAACAAAAAACTCCCGCAAAATCGCGAGTTCGCGTTTCACGGGAGTTAATATAAACGAAACAACGGCTCACGGGGCCTGGCGCTCCGTGGATATCGCGATATTCTGGCCGTCCGTGTAGAGAGTGAGCACGCCGCGCAAGTCGGTGCGCAGGATCTCGACGCCCAGATCGTCCAGGGAACCGACGACCTTTGCGTTGGGCTCCCCCGCCTCCACAGTCCGATCGCAGGTGATGAGCGCATAGGCGGGGCTGACGGCGGAGAGGAAAGCCTTTTTCGACGAGGTTTGGCTGCCGTGATGTCCCACCTTGAGCACGTCCGCGCGCAGATCGACACCGCTGTCGAGCAGGTCGGACTCCACGGGCCGTTCGGCGTCGCCCATCAGCAGATAGCGCACGTCGCCGTACTGCGCCAGAATCACGAGGCTCCAGTCGTTGTAGCCGTCGTAATCGGCGCCAGGCGCGGGCGAGAGGATGGTCAGCGTCGCGCCGCCCAGCTGGAAGCTGTCTCCCGCCTGGCCGATGTGCACGGGCACCTCGCGCTCCTCAAGGGCGGCGAGCAGGCGCTCATAGTTGGCGGTAGTATGCTCTTTGGGCGAGAGAATGGCCTGCTGGACGGGATATTGGGTGATCACGGCGTCCAGCGAGCCCAGATGATCCTCGTGGGGGTGGGTATTGACCGCGTACTTGAACCACTCGATACCCATCGCGTCCAGCTGGGTGAGGATGTAGCTTTCATCGTCGTTGTTGCCGCCGTCGATGATCATGCTCTCGCCGTCGCATTGCAGCACCAGGCAGTCCGCCTTGCCTACCTCCAGCACCGTCAGCGTCATGCCGCGCTCGCTCTCGTCCGTGGGCTGCACGCTCTGCGCTGTGGGCGTCGCGACAGAGGCGGGCTGCCCGGGTTCCCCGGCAGGGTCCTGGGCATCCAGGAGTCGCAGCAGCACGAGCACCACCGCGATCATGGTCAGTATGGTCGTGAAAATGGAGTTTTTACCGTTTTTTCTGCGATTGGCTGCCATGGCGGGCCTGCCTTAGAGGATCGCGGTCAGGATGCGGACCGCGCCTTCCATGTCGCGCAGGTCCACCATCTCGCAGGGGGCGTGGACGTAGCGGCAGGGGATGGACAGCGTGCCCGAAGGGACGCCGCCGCGGCCCTTGTGGATGGCGCCCACGTCGGTAGCGCCGCCGGTGAGCACCTCGCGCTGCCAGGACACGCCCGCCTTGCGCGCGGCGTCCTCCATCGCCTGCACCACGTCGGGATGGGCGATGATGCCGCGATCCATGATCTTGACGGCGGCGCCCTGCCCCAGGCGGCTGACGACGTAGGAATTGGTCTCGCTGGCCCTGGGAATGTCGCCGGCGATGGTCACATCCAGCGCGATGGCCATATCCGGATCAACGGCATAGCCCGCGGTCTGCGCGCCTCTGCAGCCCACCTCCTCCTGGGTGGTGAACACGGCTACGATCTCGTTATCGGTATCGGGCAGATTGCGCAGCACCTCCATCAGCACCGCGCAACCGGAGCGATCGTCCAGGTAGGGCGCGGCGACGCGGTTGCCCATGTCGGAGATCACGCCGCGCACCGCGGCCCAATCACCCACCTGCGCGAGCTGTTCGGCCTCCTCGCGGCAGGACGCGCCCACGTCGATGAACAGCTGGCCCTCGCTGCCGCTCTCCTGAAAGAGCACGCCGGGCGCGCCGGACTTCATCACGACATGGCTGGCCAGCGTCACCTTGGGATTGACGCCGCCCAGCGTGGTGACGCGCAGGAAGCCCTTGTCCTCGATGGCGGTGACGACAAAGCCAATCTCGTCCATGTGGGCGGTGAGCATGATGCGCTTGCCGCCCCTGCCCTTTTTGGTGCAGATGAGGTTGCCCATCACATCGCGGGCGGTGGCATCGACAAAGGGCTTGACTTCGGCTTCGATATAATCGGCGCAGGCGGACTCATAGCCCGACGGACCGGGAATGGAGAGCAGCTTGAGCAGCGTTTCCTTGAGCATCAGTAGTTACCTCCTTCATCCAAAAAGGCCTTGACCAGATTGTATTGATTTTCGACGTCCGACAGCGCGCAGACCGAGGCGGGGCTGTGGATATAGCGGCAGGGCACGGAGATGGCAACGGTGGCGCAGCCGGCCGCGGTGCGCTGAATGCTGCCCGCGTCGTTGCCGCCGGCGGAGCCGCGCTTGAGCTGCCAGGGAATGGACTTTTCTTTTGCCAGCGCGCGCATGCGCTCAAAGAGCGCGGGATTGGCGATGGAGGCACGGTCCATAAAGCTGATGGTGGGACCTTGCCCCACGGTGCAGATCTCCTCGTGGACGCGGGCGCCGGTGGTGTCGTTGGCGGTAGTGCCCTCCAGCACCAGCGCGCAGTCGGGCCGCACGCGGAAGGCCGTAGCCAGCGCGCCGCGCAGGCCCACCTCCTCCTGAACGTCAAAGGCAAAGGCGACGTTGCAGGGATAGTCGTGCCGGAGCAGCTCGAGCAGTACGGCGCAGCCCACTCGGTCGTCCAGCGCGCGGGACTTGACCAGGCCGCGGCCGAACTCGACGTAGTCGGAGTCAAAGATGACGTAATCGCCCACGGCGATCTTGGACAGGGCGTCTTCTTTGCTCTTTGCGCCAATGTCGATGTAGAGCTGGCTGTGCTTGAGGGCGCGGCTGCGCTCGTCGCGCTCCTGCAGGTGCACGGCCTTGCAGCCGATGACGCCGGGCACGCGGTTTTGGCCCACCAGCACGCGCTTGGAAACGCAGACAGCCGGGTCGATGCCGCCGACGGTCATGTAGCGGATAAGACCGTCGTCGCGGACATACTGCACGATGAAGCCCACCTCGTCCATGTGCGCGGCGATCATCACGGTTTTGGCGTTTTCCTTATTTTCTTTGGCGTATTTCCAGGCGATCACGCTGCCCATATTGTCCACGTCAATCTTGTCGGCATAGGGCGCGGCGTGCTCGACGACAAAGCGGCGCACCTCGCCCTCCTCGCCCGAGGGGCCGAACAGGCGCGTCAATTCTCTTAGAAGCATAGCCATTCCTCCCATTTCTCGTCCACGCCCGCCAGGAAGCCCGCCAGCAGCCGCCCAGCCTCTGCGCATGCGGTCAGGCTGATGGTCTCGACCATGGTGTGCATGTAGGTCAGCGGCAGCGACAGCAGGGCCGTGGGCACGCCCATGCGCGAGGCCATGATGTTGTCCGCGTCGGTATAGGTCTTGCCGTTGCTCACATCCACCTGCACATCGACGCGCAGCGCCCTTGCAGCGTCGCGCATGCGGGCGAACATCGCCGGGTGGATGGTGGGGCCCATGCCAAGGCCGACTTTATCGATGGGCATGGTGTCCCAGGGATCGGCGCCGGGCTGGTTGGCATGGCAGACGTCAAAGGCCACGGCCAGATCGGGCGCGGCGTCGTAGGCGGCGACCTGCGCGCCTCGGGAGCCCACCTCCTCCTGCACGGTGGCGCAGAACTCCACGGTGCAGTTCAGCCGCACGCGGCTGAGCGCCTCCATCGCCACGATCATGGAGGCGACGCAGGCGCGGTCGTCAAAGGTCTTAAACGCGGCGCGGTCGTTCATCAGGCGCGTCATGGGCACGCGGAAGCAGATGGGGTCGCCCACGCGCACCAGAGACTCGACCTCCTCCTTAGGCAGGCCGACGTCCACCGCAAGGTCGCTCACCTGCGCGGCCTTGTGCGGGCCGTTGGTCAGGTGCGGGGGCTTGACGCCGATGACGCCGTAAAGGGGCTGGCGGCCAAACACCGTCACCTCGCTGCCGGGCAGGATTCGGGGATCCAGGCTGCCAAAGTCGTATAGACGGAGGAAGCCGTTGTCCTCAACGGCGGACACCAGAAGCCCCACCTCGTCCATGTGCGCGCAGACGAGCACGCGGGGACTGCCGCTGCCCATCGTGGCGCGGACGTTCCCCAGCTTGTCGATGCGCACGTCGCCGGAATACTTCTTAAATTCCTCGGCAACGCGCGCGGCGACCGCACTCTCCATGCCGGAATAGCCCGGCAGGGCGCAAATCTCTTCTAAAAAAGCCGCAACATCCATTTGCTGACCTCCTTCAAGCGTTGATACCGCCTTATTATAACACAACATTGAACTTTTGCACAAAGAAATGTATAATAGGGACAAAGCAAGGGGTCATGCTCCCTTGGCAACGGAAACGGAGGTCGAATTTCATGAAACTATCTGTTTTTGCGGTCCTGCTGGCGGACAGGAGCCTGGACGAGGCGTGCAAGTACCTGGCGGATTCCGGCGTGCAGGCGGTGGAGATCGGCTGCGGAGGCTTCCCGGGCAAGGCGCACTGCAATCCCGAGGAGCTGCTGCGTGATGAGAGCAAGATCGCGCAGTTCAAGCACACCATCGAAAAGCACGGGCTGGAAATCGCGGCGCTGTCCACCCATGGCAACGCGGTGCATCCCGATCCGGCGGTAGCCAAGCAGTTCCACGACGATTTTGTCAACACGGTGCTGCTGGCGGAAAAGCTGGGCGTCAAGCGCGTGATCACCTTCTCGGGCTGCCCCGGCGGCTCGCCCGAGGACAAGACCCCCAACTGGGTCACCTGCCCCTGGCCGGACGATTTTTCCGAGATACTCAAGTACCAGTGGGACGAGGTGCTCATCCCCTACTGGAAGAAGACCGCTGCCTGGGCCGCGGAGCACGGCATTGAAAAGATCGCCTTTGAGATGCACCCCGGCTTCTGCGTATACAACCCCGAAACGCTGATGAAGCTGCGCAATGCGGTCGGCCCCATCATCGGCGCGAACTTCGATCCTTCGCACCTGTTCTGGCAGGGCATCGACCCGGTGTACGCCATCCGCTACCTGGGCGACGCCATCTACTTCTTCCACGCCAAGGATACCAAGATCGACGAACTCAATTCCAAGACGCACGGCGTGCTGGATACCAAGCACTACGGCGACGAAATCCATCGCTCCTGGATCTTCCGTTCGGTGGGCTACGGCCACGACTACCAGGTGTGGAAGGATATGATGAGCGCGCTGCGCATGGTGGGCTACGACGACGCCATCTCCATCGAGCATGAGGACAGCCTGATGACCCCAAACGAGGGCCTGCAGAAGGCCATCGCGTTCCTCAAGGACGTGATGATGTTCGAGGACAAGGGCGCGATGTGGTGGGCGTAAGCCCGTTTACCCGGAAATCCCGAAAAAACGCTTGCATTTTGGCATGGAACGTGGTATAGTCTTGTAAGTATTGTGACGATGCCGTGCAAAGTGCGCTGCATGGTGTATCCGGGAGGTAAAGTAACAAGATGAACGTGGTTAGAATCATTCTGAGCATCATTCTGGGTCTGGATTGCCTGGCACTGGTCGTGCTGGTGCTCATGCAGCAGGGCAAGTCCGCGGGGCTGTCCGGCGCGATTGCCGGCGGCGCGGAAACCTTCTTTGGCAAGAAGAAGGCGGCCAGCTATGAGGGTAAGATGGAGTTGCTGACCAAGATCACGGGCGCCGTGTTCATGGTGCTGGCCGTTGTGCTGGTTATTTTGCAGCGCTTTGCGTAAACGGGTCACAAGGTTTTGATCGCTCAAAGGCGGGATGGGTCGCATGCCCATGCCGCCTTTTTGTATTGTTCACACGGATGCGACGGTTGCTTTACCCAACGCCGTGCTATACTATCAATGAGAAAACAGAAATGGAGCAAATTTTCATGGAAAGCAATGAAATGCAGCGGATACGGGACGGTATCCTGCAAATTCTGGAGAAGGAGGGGCCCAAGCGCGGCGAGCAGATCGCGCAGGCGCTGGGCCTGGAGGCGGACGCGCTGCGCGGCACGCTGGACGCCCTGGAAGCGGAAGGGCTGCTCTTCTGCACGCGCAAGGAGCGCTGGGCGCTGCCGCACACGCTGGGCCTGCTGCGCGGACGGCTGCAGGGCAACGCGCGGGGCTTTGGCTTCGTGCTGCCCGAGGCAGGCGGCGAGGATCTGTTCATTCCCGCCGACGCCATGGGCGGCGCGCTGCACGGCGACACGGTGCTGGCACGCATCACCAACGCGGGCCGGCGCGAGGGCGAGATCGTGCGGGTGCTGACGCACTGCAACGATGTAATCGTGGGCACGTTCGAGCTGGACGGTACGGCGTCGTATGTGGTGCCGGACGAAAAGCGCATCAGCATGGACGTGTATGTGTCCAAACAGGATCGGATGCATGCGCGCGCCGACGACAAGGTGGTGGTGCGCGTGACGCAATGGTCCAGCCGGGGGCGCAATCCACGCGGGCGCGTGATCGAGGTGCTGGGCAACAAGGACGACGTGGGCACGGACGTGCGCTCGCTGATCCGGCAGCATCGTTTGGAGGAGGAATTTCCGAAGAAGGTGCTGGACGAGGCGGAGGCGCTGCCGCAGGAGGTGCTCCCCGAAGAGCTTGCCGGCCGCGAGGACCTGCGCGGGCTGAACGCCTTCACCATTGACGGGGCGGACGCAAAGGACTTCGACGACGCGGTGTCCATTGAAAAAATAGCGGACGGCTGGCGGCTGGGCGTGCACATTGCGGACGTGAGCCACTACGTGCGGCCGGGCACGGCGCTGGACGGCGAAGCGCTGCGGCGGGCGACGAGCGTGTACCTGCCGGGGCAGGTGCTGCCCATGCTGCCCGAGGCGCTGTCCAATGGGCTGTGCTCGCTCAACCCGGACGTGGACCGGCTGACGCTGACCTGCATGATGGACATCGGCGGGGACGGCGCAGTGAGGCAATACCGCATCTTCCCCTCCGTCATCCACTCGCACGCGCGGCTGGTGTACGAAAACGTGACGCGGCTGCTGGACGAGGGCGACGAAACGGGTTTTGCGCCGGAGGTGGCGCGCGACCTGCGGGAGATGGGCGCGCTGGCGAAAGAGCTGCGTTCGCTGCGCGTCCGGCGCGGGGCGCTGGATCTGGACGTGGCGGAATCCAGGATCACGGTGGACGAAGAGGGCGTGCCGGTGAATGTGGAGCGCGCGCAGACCGGCACGGCGAACCGCCTGATCGAGGAGTTTATGCTCAAGGCAAACGAGTGCGTGGCGGAATACGCCAAGGCGCACGAGCTGCCCATCCTCTACCGCGTGCACGAGGATCCCGACCCGGAGAAGCTGCAGACGCTGGACGCGTTCCTGTTCAACCTGGGGTACCGCATCAAGGGCGTTAAGAGCGGAAAGGTGCACCCCAAGGCGCTGCAGGCGGTACTGGACCAAAGCCGTGGCACGCCCGAGGAGGCGGTGGTTTCACGGCTGATGCTGCGGTCGCTGCAAAAGGCGCGCTACGACGGCAGGCCGCTGGGACACTACGGCCTGGCGGCTCCGGACTACTGTCACTTCACCTCCCCCATCCGCCGGTATCCGGACCTGATCGTGCACCGGGCGCTGCACCTGCACCTTGCGGGCGGCTCGCTTGGCCAGCTGGCCAGGCACATCGATGAATTCGCGGCGCACACGTCGGACATGGAGCGGCGAGCGATGGAAGCGGAGCGCGATGTGGAGGAC
This sequence comes from Christensenella sp. UBA7102, assembly GCA_002492415.1. GTDB lineage: Bacteria > Bacillota > Clostridia > Christensenellales > UBA1750 > Spyradocola. The sequence goes on along the minus strand of DKYK01000072.1, from coordinate 15,560 downwards.
CTGAAGAAAGCGCAGTACATGCAGGCGCACGTGGGCGAGAAGTACGAGGGCGTGATCTCGTCGGTGACGGGCTTCGGGCTGTTCGTGGAGCTGCCCAACACCGTGGAGGGGCTGATCCACATCTCTTCGCTGGACGACGACTACTATACGTTCGTAGAAAAGAATTACATGCTGGTGGGCGAACGCAGGAAAAAGGTGTACCGCCTGGGCGACCCCATCCGCATTGTGGTCACAGCTGTGGAGATTGCGACGCGCCGCGTGGATTTTGCCATTGACGACGAAAAATAGAAGCGATATACTGAGTCTGTACAAAATAAACCACCGAAAGGGGTACACAGAACATGAAAATGCTCGGTTTTGACCACGTCGGTATCTGCGCCCGGGATCCCAAGGCCATGGCGGATTGGTACGTCAACCACCTCGGCTTCACCCTGCACTCGGCCGGGAACGCCGGCAATTACTTCGTCGAATCCCCCGACCACATCCTCATCGAGATCATGGTGCCCATGAAGGGTCATGACCTCGACGCCGCCGAGCCCGCCGTCGGCTGGAAGCACATCGCCCTCGTCCCCGAAAACTTCGACGAGGCCGTAAAGGAAATGCTCGCCCTCGGCGTCCCCGTCGTCTCCGGCCCCAACTACCGCGACGACGGCTACTGCACCTTCTTCTTCCGCGACCCCGACGGCAACATCGTCCACTTCGCCAAGTGGGCCAACGACCGCGGCATGTTTAAGTGACGCGGGGGACGGGGAAGGTACGCGCTTTTCTTCTCTGAGAGAA
>DKYK01000072.1:0-14568 GCA_002492415.1 Christensenella sp. UBA7102 | reverse complement strand
CTTTTCTTCTCTGAGAGAAGAAAAGCTGCAAAAGAAGAGCTGGGATGGGTTCTGCTAAGGGGCTATGCCAGTTTTCTAGCCCTTTCGCGATTCGTTTCCTAGTGTGGCATCTGTCGTAAGACAGATGAAGGCCCCTGCCGGGCTTTGCCCGGCAGGGGCCTTGTTCTGCTTTCGCAGAACGCTTCCTCAGGAGACGGATTGCAGTGGGCTGGAGCTCGGCAATTCCCACCTTGCGCCAGCCCATCCCTGCCTTTCTTTGCGCAGCTTTCTTTCCTCAGGGAAAGAAAGCGCGTTCCCCCGTTTCCCCCGTCACTCCTGCGCGGCGTGGCGGCGGTAGCGCTCGATGATCTCCATGCACATGCGGCCGTTGTGGTAGGGGCAAGTGTAGTCGTTTTGCTTCTGGGCAGAGGCGACCTGGGTGCCATCGAGGGAAAGAACGGCGAACCAGCCGCCCTTTTCGTGGTCGACGAAGTGCTTGTCGGCGAACTCGAAGCACTTGAGGGAGGCGTCGAGGAACTTTTCGTCGCCGGTGATCTCCCAGGCGTTGAGGAAGCCGACGACGGCCTCGTTCTGCTCCCACCAGGACAGCCGATTGGAGGCATGGCCGGTGACGGGATCATACTCGGAGAACATGGCGCCGTCCTCATGGCGGAAGCCCTGCTCATAGCAAGCGCGGGCAATGTTCATGCAGGTATCCTGCGCATAGCGCATGGCCTCGGGCTCGCCCAGCACCTCGGCGGTCTCCATCATCAGCCAGGAGCCCTCGATGTCGTGGCCAAAGGAGATCTCCTGGGTGGTGGGGTTCCAGGCGCGATCCTGGAAATAGTAGTAGTGATGGATGTCATGATCGACGATCTTGTTGAGCATCACGTAGAGCTGCTCGCGCACCTTGCGCTGCATCAGATTGGTCTTTTCCGTGCGCAGCAGGCAGGTATAGGCTTCAATCAGGTGCAGGTGGGTGTTCATGGTCTTCTCGTCCGAGGGATTGCGGTTGACGCCGTGGATCCAGGGATTGTGCGTCATGTCCTCGTTGAGGGACTCGAAATAGCCCTTGTAGACGGGATCGTAGTCGTACTTCTCCAAAGAGGCGACCAGGCGGCGGGCGTAGGAGCGCGCCTCCTCGCTGTCAAAGGCGCGGGCGTACTCGGAAAGGCCGTAGATGGCGAATGCGTTGCCGTAGATGTAGCGGTGCTTGTCCACGGGATTGCCGAACTCATCGACGCGGGTGTGGCAGGCATCGTGGGCATCGTCCCAAAAATGCTTGATGAAGTAGTCATAGGCGCGCTCGGCCATGACCTTGTACTGCTCATCGCCCAGGATGCGGTAGGCAGACGAGAAGGTCCAGATCAGGCGGGCGTTGAGCGTGATGAACTTGGTGGCGTGGGGCACGGGCACGTTGTCGTTGCCCACAGCGCCGTAAAAGCCGCCGTTTTCCTCGTCCACCGCGACCGTCATCCACCAGGGCAGCAGATTCTCCGTCAGCTCTTTTACAGCCATGTCGTACAGTTTCTGGAGTTTTGCGTTCATGTGTGTCATCCCCCCATCAATATGGAATTGTTGAATTGGGAAACCCGATGATAGGTATTCTTCCTTCAGATGGGAAATCCTTCTTTTTTCCCCGTCAAAATTTCAAAGGGCTGGCGGGTGCGCACCGCGCGGATAAAATCGGCGATGGTGCGCATGGGTGTGGCAAAGCGCATGCCTCCCCCGCGCATCTGCCTGGCGTCGTGGCCGTCCGATCCGCTCGTCATGGCAAGGCCGTAGCGCCGGGCGTAGTCCAGCGCCTGCAGATTGTAGAGATTATCGGTATTGCCGCAGTTATAGACTTCTGCGGCGTCTACGTACTCCGGGAAGAGGCGCGGCTCGCCCTTGAGATACGGCGCCTGGCGGAAGGGATGCGCATGGCTGACGTAGGCGCCCGCGGCGCGCACATGGGTCAAATACGTCGGAATATCCCACTCCTCCATCTCGGGGTGAGCCAGCAGGTAGTCCTGATCCAGGCCGTAGGTGAGGAACTCCGTGCCATGCCAGGCCCATTCCCAGCCAAAGAGCACGGTCAGCCCGATTTGGTCGCCCTCCTCTTTAGCCTGCTCGTAGCCCGAGCAGAACAGCGCAATGCGCCGCTCCCAGGGCAGGTCGCGCGGCACCGCGGTATTGCCGCCGAAGAAATGGTCCGTGATGATGATGGTATCGTAGCCCGCAGCCTTGTGCGCGCGCGCCATCTCCGCTCCGGTGGAGTGCGCGCAGGCGCTGCCCTGAGAGGTATGCAGATGCGTTTCGATGGTATACAGCTTGTCCATTGCCCGTCACCTTTTCTAAAGAATATATTTACTATACTCCTTTTTGACGCGTATTGCAAACGAATCGGCTGGATTTGAGCGGCGCCGCGGCGTCGGGCGTACTGCATAGAGGAAGTCTGTTCCGCAAATCGGAACAGACAAAGGTTTTTATAATGTTTCGGAGGGAAAAGCGATTGCAATAAACGGCGTTGCATGCTATCATAGATTTGTCATGATGCGGGAAAACAGAGAGCCCGCGAATAAGACCGCTGAAGGGAGATACTCAAATGAAGTTCAACTGCAAAGAAGACATCATCCAGATCACGCCCCTTTGGAAGGGTGAGCGCATGGAGGACGGCCGTCCCAAGGTTTCCGACGACGTTCTGCGCCGCCTGCGCAAGATCACCCTGGAGGAAGCCTGGGGTCCCCTGTGGATGAAGGGCTACAAGTACCAGTTCGAGGGCGAGTTCCGCACCACCCATCCGGGCACCACGTTGGTGGGCCGCGCCGTGACCGGCGTCTACGTCCCCATGCGTCCCGACCTGAACGACTACCTGCTCAAGTATGGCCATGAGGAAGAGGGCCGCAAGGGCTACTTCAACCAGTGGATCATCGACTCCCTGGTGGAGGATGACGTGGTCGTGGTCGATCTGTTCGACAAGATCTTCCAGGGCACCTATGTGGGCGGCAACCTGTCCACCGCCATCAAGACCCGCACCAAGCGCGGCGGCGCCGTCATCTGGGGTGGCATCCGCGACATGGAGCAGATCGTCAAGATCGACGGCATCAACGTCTACTACCGCGGCATTGATCCCACCGGCATCGGCGATGTGACCATGACGGGCTTCAACGTCCCCTGCCGCATCGGCAAGGCCACCTGCCTGCCCGGCGACATCGTGCTGGGTACCATCTCCGGCGTCATCTTCATCCCCGCTCACCTGGCTGAAGAGGTCGTCATCGGCGCGGAGAAGTCCCATGTGCGCGACATCTTTGGTTTCCAGCGCCTGCACGAGAAAGTGTACACCACCGCGCAGATCGACGCTCGCTGGACCTACCCCATGTATCAGGACTTCATCAACTGGTTCAACACCGATCCCCAGGCCGAGGAGTACCGTCACCTCACTTGGGACGAGGAGCTGGCCGAGGCCGAGAAGTACCAGAAGGATGCCAACGCCTCCGACGTGCGCCTGTAATTCTCCATACAAATAAAATGAGCCGGTCCGGCATCCGGGCCGGCTTTTGCTTATCAAAAACAGAGAGAGGTTCTCCCCCATGGCTCAACTGAAAAGAAAGCGTTTCCTGCTGTGCCTCGTCACCTTTCTGTTCTGGTTTGCGCAGTACGTCTACAACCCGTACATGACGCCCTATCTGCTGGGGCTGGGCATTTCGGCCAGCTTTGCCGGGGTGATCGTGGGCATGTACGGCTCGACGCAGCTGATCTGCCGGCTGCCGCTGGGCGTGATGGCGGATCACAAGCAGAAGCACCGGCTGTTCATCCTGCTGGGACTGGCGCTGTGCGCGCTGGCGGCGGGCATCCGCGTGCTGTCGCAGAACCCCTATGTGCTGCTGTGCGCAAACGCCATCTCGGGCGTGGCAAGCTCGATGTGGATCTCCTTTACGATACTCAACTCCCTGTACTACGCGCCCGAGGAGCTGTCCCGCTCCATCGGCTCCATCAACGCAGTCAACAACGCGGGGATTCTGGCGGCCTACATACTGGGCGGGTTGTTCTATGAAAAATTCGGCATGGTGCTGATGTTCTGGATGAGCCTGGCGGCAGGACTGCTGGGTGCGATCGTGGCGCTGTTCATCCGCGACGAGCCCGCAAAGGAGGGGCTGCCGGTGAAAAAACTGCTGAGCGTGGTGCTGCAAAGGCGCCTGATCGTGTTCTCGCTGTTGGGGACGCTGTTTCAGCTCATTGTGTTTGCCACGGCCAATTCCTTTGCCAGCACCGTCATCAACAACGCGGGCGTGACGCCGGTGCAGCTGTCCATCTGCTCGGCGCTGTTCACGCTGGGCGGCATGCTGTCGTCGTACTTCGTGGGTTCCAAGCCTGCGCAGCGCATCGGGCCGGTAAAGCTGAGCGTAATCGGCTTTGGGCTGCTGGCAGTGTACAGCTTTGCGCTGCCGCACATGCCGAACTTTGCGGCGCTGGCGGCGATGCAGTTTGTCGGCGGCTGCGGCGGCACCTCCACCTTCTCCATCATCATGTCCGACGCCATCCGCGACGTGCCGGGCGAGCAGCGCTCCACCGCGATGGGCTTCTACCAGTCGGTATACGCGGTGGGCATCATGGCGGGACCCTCACTGATGGGCGGGCTGATCGACGCGCTTACCATTGCGCCTGCCTTTGCCATCGTGGGCGCGGTGTGCATTGTGACCGCATTCGCCTATCCCCTGATCCGCCGGTTCGCCGAGCGGTGACAGATTCTGTATGAAATATGGCCCCTCGCTTTTTGGCGGGGGCCATGTTGTGTCCGTTGATTATTCGTACCTGGCGACGACGACATGCCAGTCCTTGCGGGACTCGGTGTGGACGATGGTGAAGCCATGGGCGCGCATGGCTTCGATGACCTCGTCGGCGCGCTCGGCGATGATGCCGGAGGTGATGTAGAGGCCGCCCTTTTTGATGAGGCGCGGCACGATGGCGGTCAGCGGGATGATGACGCCCGCGACGATGTTGGCCACGACGATGTCGTAATCCGTGCCGAGGGAATCCACGAAGCCGTTGTCGTCCAGCACGTTGCCGGCCAGCACAGTGTAGCGGGAGCGGTCGATGCCGTTGGCGTCGGCGTTGTTGTAGGCGATGTCCACGGCGTTGGGGTCGATGTCCACGCCGGCGGCGGACTCCGCGCCCAGCAGCAGTGCGGCGACGGAGAGGATGCCGCTGCCGCAGCCCAGGTCGATCACCTTCATGCCGGGCCGGACGTGCTCGTCCAGCTGGGCAAGGCAGAGCTGGGTGGTCTCATGCGTGCCGGTGCCAAACACCATGCCGGGGTCCATCTCCAGCACGATGCGATCCGTGGGGGCGTCCAGCTGCTCCCAGGAGGGTTTGACGAGCAGGCGGCGGCCGATCTCCATGGGTTTGTAAAACTGCTTCCAGTTGTTGGCCCAGTCCTCGTCCTTTACGTTTTCGGCGACGACCTCGAGGGAACCCAGGTCCAGGCCGTCCTTTATGGATTTGAGCTCTCCGACCATGGCGGTGAGCTTTTGCAGCTGCTCCTCGCCCACGGTGTTGGCGGTCAGGTAGACGCGCACGCAGGGCTGGCGCTCGGCCAGCACCGTCTCAGCCTCGACATAGTCCCAATACTGCGCCGTCTCGTCCAGCAGGCGCTGGGTGGACGCGGCGTCCTCCACCATCTCAAACTGTGTGATTCCGATCTCGTCCAGTTTATAGCAGAGGAACTCCAGGCCCTCTTCCGTAGTCATGATGGATACCCGTTTCCAATCCATTTTTCTTCCTCCGATCCAGCAAGGGTGCGTTTTCCGTTTCATTATAATGCAGAAATCCTCGCTTGGCAAGCCAAACGCGCACTTGACAGAAGGCGCGGCAAGTTGTACTCTTTTAGTGAAGTATCAGGACACGGAGGGGATGAGCATGCAGAGCCTGCGCGAAAAAGCGGCATTCATCTGCGATATGGACGGCGTGATCTATCACGGCAACTACCTGCTGCCGGGGGTAAAGGAATTCATCGACTGGCTCAATGCCAAAGAGAAGCGGTTCCTGTTCCTGACCAACAGCTCGGAGCGCTCTCCGCGCGAGCTGCAGCTCAAGCTCGCCCGCCTGGGGCTGGACGTGCCCGAGGAGCACTTCTACACCTCGGCGCTGGCCACGGCCACCTTCCTCTCCACGCAGCGCCCGGGCTGCTCGGCTTACGTCATTGGCGAGGCGGGGCTCATCAACGCGCTGTACAACGTGGGCATCACCATGAACGAGGTCAATCCGGACTACGTGGTGGTGGGCGAAACGCGCACCTACAACTTTGAAAAGCTGGAGCGCGCGGTGGCGCTGGTTCGCGGCGGCGCGCGGCTCATCGGCACCAACCCCGACCTGACCGGCCCGGTGGAGGGCGGCATCGTCCCCGCCACGCGCGCGCTGATCTCTCCCATCGAAATGGCCACGGGAAAGCAGGCCTATTTTGTGGGCAAGCCCAATCCACTGATGATGCGCCACGCCCTCAAACAGCTGGGCACCCACCGCGCAGAGACCGCCATCATCGGCGACCGGATGGATACCGATATTGTGGCGGGCATCGAAACTGAACTGGACACGGTGCTGGTGCTCTCCGGCGTGACCTCGCGCGACATGCTGGGCGACTTCCCCTATCGCCCCAAGTACGTGCTCTCGGGCGTGGGCGACATTCCCTGTCCGTAAAAACTTAAAGTCCATATTTCAATTCTTAAAAATCCATGCTCAAAGTTCTTCAGGTTTAATCTTAAGAACTTTGAGTTTTTCTATTGACAAAATTGAGAAATGTGCTATCCTATATTCAAGAAATGAATCTCAGTCTTTAACCTTAAGGAGATGATCGCATGGCACATGAGGTGATCCACAGATGCCCGGTCTGCCACGAACCCCTGCACGTGGTCCGTCTGCACTGCCCGGCCTGCGGCACGAGCATCGAGGGCGACTTCCAGGCGGAGCGACTGCTGGCGCTGACGACGGAGCAGCGGAATTTCGTCTATTCCTTCCTGCGCAACCGCGGCAACATTCGTGAGATGGAAAAGGAGCTGGGCATCAGCTACCCGACGGTGCGCGCGCGGCTGGATCAGGTGATCGCAGCGCTGGGGCTGGAGCCCGCGCAGCCGCAGCAGGGAAAAGACGCGCCCACGCGCAAAGAGATATTGGAAATGCTCTCGCGCGGAGAATTGACGCAGGAACAGGCGATGGACATGATGAAAAAGGCGTAAGGCACGCATCGGTAAGGAGGTCGGAACATGTTTTTTACGAATCTGGATGTGAAACGGTATGAAGAAAGACGCAACGGCATGCAGGCGCGGGAGAAGGAGGGCCTTTGGGAGCTGCTCCGGCCCCTGATGGGCGAGCGCAGGCATTATTTGAGCCGCATCGATATCCTAAACGATGTGCGCGCGGGGCTGCTCTCCCCCGCCGACGCGGAGCGTGCGCTGGACAGCCTACAGCAGCGGCGGCATCGCGCGACGCTGACGGGCGCGGTGGAATTGAGCGCGGAGAGCCTGGAGCGACTGGCGCAGCGCATGGAGCGCGGCTGCCGCAATCTGGAGTCCCGGCTGAACAACTGGGCAAAGGACATGGAGTGCGGCTGCCGCAGGCTGGAGACGGCGCTGCGCGGCAGATGAGGAGGAAACGAGCATGGCCAAAAGCATACAGCAGATCATAGCGGACGTGGCGTCGGGTAAACTCACCCCAGAGCAGGGCGAAGCGGCCATTGAGTCGCTGGAGAATGAGAACGGCGCCGCGCAGCCCGGCTGGACTGAGGTTGAGGACGCACAGGAGTCCATCGACGCCTTTGCCCAGCACGCCGAAGCCCAGGTAGACGAACAGGCGGAGCGCATCACGGGCTGGGCGAACAACATCGCGCGCAACGCGCGGAACCTGGCCGAGAACATCACCCGGCAGGTCAATGAGAGCCTGGAACGGATGAGTATCACGGTGGACGGCGGCTCGCAGGACACCGCCGGCGACGTGCCGGGCCTCGCGCAGGGACAGCTGGTGCGTGGGGACGTGCGCGGCAGCGTGCTGGGCGACATCGGCGCGGGGGCGCGCATCGGCGGAGACGTGACGGGCGGCATCCGGGGCAATGTGTGCACGGGCGCGCACATCGGCGGCGACGTTGGAGACGGCGTCGGCGGTGACCTGGAGGGAAACATATCCGGGGACGTTACAGGCGATATCGGCGGAAGCATGCGCCCGCTCGGACGCATCGGCGGCGACCTGACGGGCGACATTCAGGGTGATCTGTGCGCGGGCGCGCACATCGATGGCGACATGAGCGGCAACGTGCACGGGAACCTCTCGGGCGTCATCAAGGGCGACCTGACGGGCAACGTAGGCGGTTCGTTCTCGGGCACGGTGCGCGGCGACGTGGACGGCGACATTCAGGGGGACTTCTCCGGGGAGATTTCCGGCGATTTCACCGGCACGCTTCACGGCGACATGCGCGGCGCGATCCGCGGCGACGTGCGCGGCAGAATCGAGGGCAGCGTATACGGCCGCATCTCGGGCGATGTGCAGGAGATCGGCGGCGACATCGCGAAGGGCGCGGAGATCGGCGGCGATGTGGACGTGCTGCGCGGCGCAAACTACGGCAAAGTGCATGGCGACATCCGCCAGCAAATCGGGAGGGCGTAAACAATGGAGAAGAGCATGTACAACACCATCGGCGAGGTGCTGCAGGACGTGGCCGCGGGGCGGCTCACCCCCGAGCAAGCGGATCTGGAAATCGAACGGCTGGGCGCGGACACCGGCTCGCCCTTCGAGGATGTGGAAGACGTGGTGACCGACGCACAGGGCGTTCCCTTTGAACGCGTGGAGCAGGAATCGCAGGCAGAACAGTCCTCCTCCGCCCCACGGGAAAAGCGCAGGGGGATCACGGGAATCTACGGCGGCAACGTCGATTTTGACATAAACGGCAGTCTGACAGGCATCGTCGGCGGCAGCATTTGCGAGGGTGTGACCATTGAAGGAAACATTTCCGGGCCCTTGGGCGGGTCCATCCGACGCGGCGTGCACATCACGGGCAGCATCTCCGGACCCATCGGAGGATCCATCGGCAAGGATGCTCACATCGACGGCAACATTTCGGGCGCCATCGGCGGGCCCATTCAGGAGGGCGCGCGCATCGGCGGCAATATCTCGGGCGCCATCGGCGGCAGCGTTGCGCAGGGCGTGGAAATCGTGGGCAACATCAGCGGCGTGGTCGGCGGCAACATGCGCGGGCACGTGCACGGCTCGGTCTCCGGCCCCATCGGCGGCTCGATGGACGGCGTCATCGACGGCAGCTGCTTTGGCGTGATCAGCGGGTCGCTGAACGGCACGGTGGGCGGCGACGTGGGTAACCGGCACAACAACCTGCGCAAGTCCGTCAAGGGCGACATCCGCGGCACGGTGGGCGGCAGCGTTTACGGCAAGGTGATGGGCAGCGTCTACGGACGCATCGAGGGCGATGTGCACGAGATCTACGGCGACATCAAGGAGGGCGCGTACATCGGCGGACGCGTGGACATCCTGCACGGCCGCAATCACGGCACCGTGATGGGCGGTATCGTCAAAATGAAATAAGGTGGCCTGTAAAGGGGCCGGCGCTTTTCAGAAGGCGCCGGCCCCTCTTTTGTGGGGATCCGGGCGCCTTAAACGAGTTATTCTTGACAACGCGCTGCGGATTCGATAACATGATATTGGATACAAAAAAACGACAGGAGGTTATCCGACCCATGACGGAAACGCCGAAATATTTGGACGAATCGCTGTCCTTTGAGGAACGCGCGAAAGATCTGGTCTCGCGCATGACGCTGGAAGAGAAGGCCAGCCAGATGGTGTACACCGCGCCGGCCATACCGCGCCTGGGCATACCGGGCTACAACTGGTGGAACGAGGCGCTGCACGGCGTGGCGCGCGCGGGCACGGCCACGATGTTCCCGCAGGCCATCGCAATGGCGGCGATGTTCGACGCCGGGATGGTGGAAAAGATCGGCGAAGTGATCGCCGAGGAGGGCCGCGCCAAGTACAACGAAAACGTGCGGCAAAACGATCGGGACATCTACAAGGGGCTCACCTTCTGGTCTCCAAACATCAATATCTTCCGCGATCCCCGTTGGGGCCGCGGCCATGAGACCTACGGTGAAGACCCTTATCTGACCGCGCGGCTGGGCGTGCGCTTTGTAAAAGGCGTGCAGGGCGACGACCCCAAGTACCTCAAGGCCGCGGCGTGCGCAAAGCACTATGCGGTGCACTCGGGCCCGGAATCGCTGCGGCACGAGTTTGACGCGGTGGTGTCCAAGCAGGATCTGTTCGACACCTACCTGCCCGCGTTTGAGGCGCTGGTCAAGGAGGCGGGCGTGGAATCCGTGATGGGCGCGTACAACCGCGTCTACGGCCAGCCCGCGTGCGCCAACGACCTGCTGACAGACATTCTTCGGAAGGAATGGGGCTTTAAGGGTCACTTCGTGTCCGACTGCGGCGCGCTGAGCGACTTCCACCTGCACCACATGGTGACGGACACCGCGCCCGAGAGCGCGGCGCTGGCCGTCAAGCATGGCTGCGACCTGAACTGCGGCGCAGTGTACCTGCACGTGCTGACCGCGATTCAGGAGGGCTTGATCACCGAGGAGGAGATCACGCCGTGCGTCGAGCGGCTGATGCTCACGCGCATGAAGCTGGGGCTGTTTGACAAGGATTGCCCGTTTGACGCCATCCCCTACTCCGTAAACGACTGCGACGAGCACAGGGCGCTGTCGCTGGAGGCGGCGCGGCGCGCACAGGTGCTGCTCAAGAACGACGGGCTGCTGCCGCTTGACGCGGACAAGCTGGGTTCCATCGCGGTGATCGGGCCGAACGCGGACAGCCAGCAGGTGCTCAAGGGCAACTACAACGGAACGGCATCCAAATACGTAACGATTCTGGAGGGCGTCCACGAGATCTGCGACGGCAAGGCGCGCGTGTACTACGCGGAGGGCTGCCATCTCTACCGCGATCGCGTGGAGGGGCTGTCGCTGCCCGGCGATCGTCTGGGCGAGGCTGTGGCGGTGGCGCAACAAGCCGACGTGGTGGTGCTGTGTCTGGGCCTCGATCCCACCATCGAGGGCGAAGAGGGCGACGCGAGCAACGAGTATGGCGCGGGCGACAAGGCGCATCTGAACCTGCCCGGCCAGCAGCAGAAGCTGCTGGAAAAGGTGGTGGCGGTGGGTAAGCCCACGGTGCTGGTCCTCTCCTCCGGCTCGGCGCTGGCGGTAAACTTTGCGCAGGAGCGCTGCAATGCGGTGGTGCAGAACTGGTATGCGGGCAGCTTTGGCGGCCGCGCGGCGGCGGAGCTGCTGTTCGGAAAGTTCTCGCCCAGCGGACGCCTGCCCGTGACCTTCTACAAGAGCGCGGAGGATCTGCCCGCGTTCACCGATTACGCGATGGAGGGCCGCACCTATCGCTACCTGCATCACGAGCCGCTGTATCCCTTCGGCTACGGGCTGTCGTACGCCAAATTCACGTTTGCGGATCTGAAGCTGTCCGCCGCGGAGATCTCCGCAGGGCAGGGCCTGACCGCAGCCGTCACTGTCAAAAACGAGAGCGATTTTGCTGCAGCGACGCCCGTTACATTGTACATTCGCGACGAGGAAGCCAGCACCCGCGTGCCGCACTTCTCGCTGTGCGGATTTGCCCGCGTGGAGCTTGCAGCCGGGCAGAGCAAGACGTTGGAATTTGAGGTGACGCCGCGCAGCATGGCGCTGACGGCCGAGGACGGCTCCTACGTGATCGAGCCGGGCGCATTCACGCTGTTTGCGGGCAGCGTGGCGCCGGACGAGCGCAGCCGCGCGCTGAGCGGCGAGACGGCGCTGCGCGCCGGGTTTGTCGTGCGCTGAGCGGGTGCAATTTTGATCGGGCGGACGGAGACGTCCGCCCTTTTTTACATGCCTTGACTTCATTTGGGGGAACGGATATAATTCTATACTGGGTAGCGCAAGCTGCCCGATTCAATTTCTGTCGCTTTGTGTATATAAAGGACAGAAGCTCTTTTTCCGCAATGGCGTCCCGGAATGGGGCGGCATCAATTCAACCGGAAAAACGGAAAGGAATATTGGTATGAGAAAGCTGATTGCACTGCTGTGCGCACTGACGCTGACGCTCGCGACGCTCTCGGGCTGCGCGTCCGCCCCGGCGCAGAGCGCAGAACCCACCCAAGTACCCGCCCAGACGGCCGCGTCCACCCAAGCGCCCACGCCGGAACCCGCTGCGGAGCCCACGGCTGAGCCGGCCGCGCAGCCGGTTTCGATGAAGGTTGTGGCGCTCAAGGGTCCCACCGCAATGGGCATGGTGCAGTTTATGGACCAGGCGGACAGCGGCGCGCTGACGGACAACGAGTACAGCTTCAGCATCGTGGCGGCCATCGACGAGGTGCCGCCGATGCTGGCCAAGGGCGAGGCGGATATCGCGGCGGTGCCGGCGAACCTGGCCGCCGTGCTGTACAACAACAACGAGGGCGCCTTCCAGGTGCTGGCCATCAACACGCTGGGCGTGCTCTACATCGTGGAAAATGGGGAAAGCGTCCAGTCCGTGGAAGACCTGCGCGGCAAAACCCTCTACGCCAGCGGCAAGGGCGCAACGCCCGAGTACGCGCTCAACTACATCCTCTCCCAAAACGGCATCGACCCGGAGAAGGATGTGACCATTGAGTGGAAAGCCGAGCACGCGGAGTGCCTGACCGCACTGCTGGCGCAGGAAAACGGCATCGCGCTGCTGCCTCAGCCCTTCGTGACCACTGCGCAGATGAAAAACGAGGGCATCCGCGAGGCGCTGGACCTGACAGAAGAATGGGATGCGCTGCAGGAGGGCGCCGAGAGTCCCTCTGCGCTGCTGACGGGCGTGGTGGTGGCGCGCCGCGATTTTGTGGAAGCCAACCCCGAGGCGGTATCGGCCTTTCTGGAGCACTATAAGGCGTCGGTGGAGTTTGTGAACAGCGACGTCGAGGCGGCGGCGGCGCTGGTGGGCAAGTACGACATCGTGCCCGAGGCGGTGGCGGCCAAAGCGCTGCCCGCGTGCAACATCGCCTTCATCGAGGGTGATGAGATGCAGCAAAAGCTGTCCGGCTACCTCTCCGTGCTGCTGGAGCAGAACCCCAAGGCCGTCGGCGGAGCGCTTCCCGGCGATGATTTTTACTACAAGCGCTAAAAAACTGAGGGAATGCGATGAAGAAAAAGGCAGGCGCAGTCCGGATATGGGCCGTGATCTTCTGGCTGCTGGTCTGGCAGGCGGCGAGCATGGCTCTGGACAGGGTGACGGTTCTTACGCTGCTGGTTTCGCCCGTACAGGTGCTGGTGCGGCTGGGGCAGCTTTTGCTGACCGCAGACTTCTGGAGCTCCGTTGCGTTTTCGCTGACGCGGATCGCGGCGGGATTCCTGCTGGCGGCGGCGCTCTCTGTGCTGCTGGCAGCGCTGTCCGCGCGGTTTTCCGTGGTGCGGGAGCTGCTGGCGCCCGCGATGCTCGCCGTCAAGAGCGTTCCGGTGGCCTCCTTCATCATACTGGCGCTGATCCTGTTCTCCTCCCGAAACCTTGCCGCGCTCATCTCATTTCTGATGGTGCTGCCCGTGCTGTATACCAACGTGCTCACGGGCATACAGTCCGCCGATCCGCAGCTGATGGAGATGGCGCAGGTATTCCGCCTGTCTCCCGCGCGATGCGTGCGCTACCTGTACCTGCCGCAGGTGATGCCGTACTTTCGCTCAGGCTGCACGGTGGCGCTGGGGCTGTGCTGGAAGGCGGGCATCGCGGCGGAGGTCATCGGCATCCCAAGGGGCTCCATCGGCGAACATCTGCAGCAGGCCAAGGTGTATCTGGACATCCCCGACCTGTTCGCGTGGACGCTGGTGATCGTGCTGGCCAGCCTGGCATTTGAAAAGCTGATGCTGGCGGCGCTGAATCTTGCCGCCAGGCGGCTGGAGAGGATGTGACGCATGGAGGGCATTGTGCTGGATCGCGTCTGCAAGGCGTATGAGGAAAAGCCCGTGCTGCGGGACTTTTCCGCCGTGCTGCCCTACGGAGAGGTGACGGCGGTGATGGCGCCCTCGGGCGCGGGCAAGACCACGCTGCTGCGGCTGCTGATGGGCCTGGAAATGCCCGACAGCGGGCGCATTGAGGGAATTTCCGGGCGCCGCATGGCGGCGGTGTTCCAGGAGGACCGGCTGTGCGGATATCTGAGTCCCGAGGACAACATCCGACTGGTGAGTCCGGCGCGCACACGGGAAGAGGTGCGGAGCGCACTGGCGGCTGTGGGGCTTGCGGACTGCGCGGCGCAGCCCTGCCGGGAGCTGTCCGGCGGCATGAACCGCCGCGTGGCGCTGCTGCGCGCGCTGCTGGCTGACGCGGAGCTGCTCTTTCTGGACGAACCCTTCAAGGGGTTGGACGAGCGCACCCGCCGGGACGTGATGCGCGAGACGCGTTCGCGCTGCGAAGGCCGCACGGTGGTGCTGGTCACGCACGACCCCGTTGAGGCCGAGGCGTTGGGCGCATGGCAGGTACTGACGCTGGAATAGTCGCGCTCCTCCCATTCCCCGCCAAAGACAGACCCCACCCCCGCTGCAGAGGGTTCTTCGCAGCGGGGGT
>DKYK01000040.1:8806-49223 GCA_002492415.1 Christensenella sp. UBA7102 | reverse complement strand
TACCTATGTATTATACCTCAACACAGTCGTTTCAAATTTGTTACACAAGGCTTTTAAGCGCCTCAATGCGCAAGTTTTGTTTGCATTCGCATGGGATTCAATGTTACAATATCAGTGACGAAAGCGCTGCTTAACAGCGCCAAGCAAATTGGAAATAAGGCGCTCGTTGATCACGGGCGGAAGGGAGAACCAAGTGGCAAGAAGACTGCTGCTGGTGGATGATGAACCGGCGATTATCAAGGGACTCAAGTTTTCATTGGAACAGGACGGCTATGAGATCCTCACGGCTGCAGACGGCGGCGAGGCGTTGGAGCAGTTTCACAACAATCCGGTGGATCTGATCTTATTGGATGTGATGCTGCCGGTGATGGACGGCATTGAGGTCTGCCAGCGCATCCGCGAGCAGTCCAACGTGCCCATCATCATGCTCACCGCCAAGGGTGAGGATATGGATAAAATACTCGGCCTTGAGTACGGTGCGGACGACTACATGACCAAGCCGTTCAACATACTGGAGGTCAAGGCGCGCATTAAAACGATACTGCGCCGCATGGGTGTGCCGCAGTCCAAGGAGGAGAGCAATACTCTCTCTGTGCACGATCTGTGCGTGAACCAGGACCTGCGCTCGGTGACGCTGCGTGGGCAGGAAGTCAACCTCACCGCCAAGGAGTTTGACATGCTATACCTTTTCATCACCAACCGCGGAAAGGTGTACAGCCGGGAGCAGCTGCTCGAAGCGCTGTGGGGCAATGAATATGCCGGTGATTTGCGCACGGTGGATGTGCACATTCGCCGTTTGCGCGAGAAAATTGAGCCGACGCCGTCCAAACCGGAGTACATACTGACCAAGTGGGGAGTGGGGTACTATTTCACCGATAAGTAAACCGCGCTTCTCCATCCGCTGGAAGATGGTGCTGGTCTACATGGCGCTGATTGGCATCGCATTCGGCCTGGTGGTGTGGGCGGTGATGAACGTAACCGGCACTTACCTGGTGGATCAGCGCGTGCGCGAACAGCTTGAGATTGTGGACGAGCTGGCGCTGGAGGTTACGCCCTATGTGCGTACAGCCGATGCCGACACGCTCTATAATTTGCTCGCCCAGCGCGGGCGGGAGACGGATGCGCGTCTGCTGTTGCTCAATGCAGACGGTACCGTATGGGTGGACAGCCTCTCCGAACTGAATGGTGTGCGCCTGGGGCATGGCGAGGTCACGGATGTCACTTCGCTACATATGGATCGTTCCTATGGCTTTCACCGCGTAAAAAAGGGCACGGTCACCAGCCTTTCCGGCGAATGGATCGCCTATTATACGTGCGGCGTCACCAGCCGCAATGAGCTTTTGGGCGTTGTGATGATGGTCTCCTCGCTCTCCGAGCTGACGAGGAGCTTAAATGAGATACAGAACAGCATTATCATCTTCTTTGTGATGGTGCTGCTCGTCGTGTTGCTCGTGGGGCTGTATTTCAGCTCCGTCATTACACATCCCATCAACGAATTGAACAACCTCATGCAGCAGACCGCGCGCTCCGGCTTTACCGTGCGCGCCAAGCCCCGCGGCAACGACGAAATCGCCCAGCTGGGCCGGACTTTTAATATGATGTCGGAAAAGCTGCAGAACATGGATCAGATGCGCAACGACTTCATATCCAATGCCTCTCACGAACTCAAGACGCCACTGTCAGCGATGAAGATCCTCATTGAATCGCTGCTGCACCAGGATGCGCTGGATCCTGCGATGACGCGTGAATTTCTGGGCGACA
Organism: Christensenella sp. UBA7102; assembly: GCA_002492415.1. Lineage (GTDB taxonomy): Bacteria > Bacillota > Clostridia > Christensenellales > UBA1750 > Spyradocola. Next base: position 47,462 of record DKYK01000040.1, on the reverse strand, counting down.
TCAATCAGGAGATCGACCGCCTCAGTGCGATTGTAGGCGATTTGCTGACCATTGTACGCTTTGACAGCCGCAGCGAAAAACTGCAAATGGAGCCCATCGCGCTAGATGAGCTGCTGTTTGATACGCTGGGGCGATTAAATCCCGTGGCAAAGCAGGCACAAATCACGCTCGAGCCCGCCTGCGACGAGTTGTGCTTTGTCAACGGCGATCCCATCAAGCTGCAGCAGGTGATTTACAATCTGACGGATAACGCCATCAAATATACGCCTGCGGGCGGCACGGTGTGGATCAGGCTCTTTACCCAGTCGGGACGCGCGGTGCTGGAAGTGCGGGATAATGGCATCGGCATCCCAAAGGAGAGCCTGCCCCATCTGTTTGAGCGCTTCTACCGCGTGGACAAGGCGCGTTCGCGCTCTACGGGCGGAACAGGTCTGGGGCTGTCCATCGTGCAGTCCGTGGTGCACCTGCACGGCGGAGACATCGAAGTGGAGTCCGAGGAAAATGTGGGCACCACCTTCCGCGTGTATCTGCCATTGGTAGAAGATCCCTATGCTGATTTTGACGAGCAAGACGAGGAGGCGCAGCCTACCGATGAAAATTAACCGCAAATCCGTCCGCGCGCTCTGTGCGCTGATGACGCTTTCCCTTGCGCTGACGGGCTGCAGCCGACAGTACTATGGCGGCATCACCGAGCGTACTGACGGGGTGGATAACGCATACACCGAGGACATATTGCCCGAGAGCCAAAATAACGCTTACAGCCAGCAGGTCGATGCGACGCTTTACTTCCGCTATCTGTCGGAAGATCTGCTCGCGGGTGTCGAGCAGCAATTCAATGTCACGGCGGAAAACACGCTGGAGCAGCTGGTGGTACAGGCGCTCATCGACGGCCCGCAGGAGACACAATATCAGTACAACGCGCTGATCAACCCGGATACGCGCGTGGTCAGCGTCAAAGAGCAAAGCGGCTATTTATCCGTCACACTCTCTTCCGAGTTTCTTGAGCGCATGGGGCAGGATATCGACCAGGAGGCTACGCGTCGGCGGCTGGGCGTGCTTTCCATCGTCAATGCGGTAACCGCAATTGGCAATTACAGTCGCGTGCTCATTCTTATCGACGAGAATAACACGGGCAACGGTGAGCGCCTGACCTATGCCGAGGCGGGGTGGGAAGAACTGGGCGAGCGCACGATTGAACCCATGGAGCGCGACAGCTCCGTGATTCTCTCGCCGGAAAATGTGCTGGACACTGTGATGAGCGCTATTGTAGAAAAGAATTATGAGCGGCTGGAATACTATCTGGCCGCTGCGGACTATGATGGCGCAGCACGTCCCAACGGCACAGGCGTAGCTGAAGCGTTCGCGGGGAAGGCGTCCATCGTGGGCTACTCGCTGGAAGGGCCGGCCAACGTGTCAGGTGACGGCAAGCGCGCTGTATTGATGTTGAGTATTACCTACATCGACGCGGGAGGACACACTGCGCAGCTGACCGCACTGCCCATCCGCATGCTGCGCGAGGATGTGTGGAAGGTCAGCTTTCAAGCGCTGAACACCATGTTCCCCGAATACTGAAACCGAGGTATTGCCCATGAAAAAGAGAGTGACGGCACTGGCGCTGTGCGCGCTGATCGCGCTGGGCCTGGGCCTGTCTGCCTCCGCGCACGCGCAGAGTGTGACGGGGAATTTTTACGACGATAGCGTCGTGCGCCGCTTGACCACGGTGGTTTACTGTCTGAGCGAAGACCGCTACCGCCTAGTGCCCGACGTGCGCACCCTCAGCGTGATGAACAACGAGACCATGCTTGAGGTGCTGACGCGCGAGGTGCTTCAGGAGCCGCAGGGAGAGCACGTCATCTCGGCGATGACCGAGCGCGTGCGCCTGTACGTGCTGTCCGTGGCGCAGACGGGGCGTGTGGCCACCGTGGATCTGGGCGGCGATGCGGAGATGATGCAGTCCTACGAGATGTTTTGCCTGAAGGCCGCACTGACCAATACCCTTATTGAAACGGGACAAGTGGATTACGTCAACGTGCTCTTCATGGGCCGGGAGCTGACTACCAATGATCTGCCCACCGGCACGCTGACCCGCTTTGATGAAGACTTGCAGTCGGCGTGGATCGAGCATGAGAACGAGGGCGTTGCCGCGTTGCGTTCGCCTGATTACACATTCAAGCGCTATGTAACGCTGTTCTTTGCGAGCAGCAAATCTGACCTGCTGCTCGCCGAAGTGCGACAGCTCACCTTCACGCGCTCCAATTTGGCCATTCCCGTCGTCTCCGCGCTCATCAGCGGGCCTTTTTCCGATACCGAACTGCGGCGCAGCTATCCGTCCGCGGCAAATGTGGTGGGCATTCCCTCCTTCGAGCAGGAGGATGAGAACACTCAATATCTGGAGATCGACTTTTATTATGAAATGGCCAACGCCCTTTCCGGAGGGAGCCGTCAACGCCGCATTCAACTGGCTCCGCTGGTGATAACGCTGACCACCTTTCTGCCAAATACCTCTGCGCTGCGCATCTGCGTCAACCGGCGCCCCATCGAGAGCCTATCCGAATCGGATCTTGGCGAGCGCCAGTACGACCGCCTGCTCTACCGCTCGCAATTTGAGGGCCTGCTGGGACGCACCGTGTCGCTCTATTTTCCCGCAGGCGAGGGAAGGCAGAGCCGCGTCACACGCGCCATCGAGCTGCGCCGTAGCACATTACGCGACCTAATCGAAGAACTGCTCATCGCGCCCGACGGCGCACAGCGCGTGTTTCCGGAGGGCTTTACGGGCGACCATCTGCGCGGCGTCTGCATGGTGGACGACATCGCCGTGGTCAATTTCACGCAGCAGGGTGCTGAGTTGATGCGCACGCTGGAGCCGGATTCGCTGCGCGACAGCATATTTTGCATCGTCAACACCTTGACCGACTATGCGGGTGTCAGCCGCGTGCAGTTTCTAGTCGAAGGACTCAAGGTGGATTCGCTCTCTGGTGTGCTAAACCTTCGTTCTCCGCTGGTGCGCAACCCTGGCGTCATCCAGCCCGGACAGAACTGAAACAGAGGAGGGGAGAGCCGTGCTCAATTACAAGGAATATTTCAACCTCCTGCGCAGCGGTGGTCTGCCTCGCGCGCTGCTGTTCGATGGCGAGGAGGAGTATATTAAAGACAGCGCTTTTGCACAGTTGCGCACGAAGCTTCTGCCCGAGGGATTGGAGGAGATGAACGAGTCGCTGCTTCCATCCTCCGCCTCTGCGAACGACATCGTTGATGCCTGCGAGATGCTTCCATTTCTGAACGATCGCCGCTTGGTCGTGGTTCGCGGCGGCGCCCTCGTACAAAAAGCCGCGGGCACTGCAAAAGACGAGGGCCTGGATCGGTTGCTCGCCTATATGAACCAAATGCCTGGGCATGTGCAGTTGCTTTTCTTTTGCCGTGGCAAGGCGGACCGCACCAAAAAGGTAGTGGCGCGTATTGAGGGCATGGGGGGGCGGGTGGATTTTGCACCGCTGAGCGAGGCCGACAAGCAGCTGTGGCTTGCGCGTGAACTCAAGGCACACAACAAGTATATGAGCAAGCAGGCGGGGAATCTGTTTCTCTCTCGCGTGGACCCACTGCTCGTTCCCACACTGCAGGAATTGGAAAAGCTGCTCGCCTACGTGGGAGACCGGCTCAACATCGAGGAAGAGGATGTCGAAGCCGTCGTCAGCCCGACAGTGGAGGATCGTCTCTTCACCATGTTCGACTGCCTGATTGGTGGCGATGCGGGCGGCGCGCTGTCCATACTCAAAAACATACTCAACCAGAAGGATTCTGGCACCGTTCAGTTGCTCACGCCGCTGACCAACCGCATTCGCCAGATGTATTACTATAAGATACTCAAGTCCAAGGGCTATGCGGACCGGGAGATCTCCGGCCCAACGGGCATCAAAGCAAACATACTCTGGCTCTATGAGAAGCAGACGCGTGCCTATTCACTTGTACAACTGCAGGACTACCTCCTGCTGTGCATTCGTATGGATCATGAGTTTAAGTCCGGCCAAATATCCGAAGAGGGAGCCCTGGATTCCGTCATCATGGCGCTGGTCAACAAAAAAGCAAGGCTGCCCAGCTGATGTCGGCAGCCTAATTTTTATCCTTTTATACATATACGAAAAAACGACCCGCCTCATGGTGGATCGTTTGATTTCGCGTTTGATATCCGATTACGCCTTCGCAGCAGCACGCGCGAGCTGAGCCTTCTTGCGGTTGGCAGCATTCTTATGAATCACATGCTTCGCAGCGGCCTTATCGACGGCAGCGGAGGTAGCGCGCAGCTGGCTCTCGATCTGAGCGGCATCGCCACCGGCAACCGTAGCGTCATATTTCTTGATCTGAGTCTTGACGGCGGACTTCACCATGCGGTTCTGCAGGTTCTTGGTTTCGTTCACCTTGACGCGCTTAATCGCAGACTTGATATTCGGCATTCCCAATTCACCCCCTCAGTCCAAATCGACAAGGATTATCATACCATCATTTGCTTATAATTGCAAGACAAAATTCAAATTTATCACGAACTTAACGACAGCATAGGCCGCTTCCGGGCACACTAACCCAAAGAATGTGTGCGAAGGGAGCGAAGAAAAACATGCAGAGCGGTGTGCGCACAGACCTTGCAATGGAGGCAAGGGAAGCGGCAGGTGAGATCGAGGGCGTGGAAATGGAGCAAAAAAAGGAGGGAAAGGCCATTGTCACGCGCGTGCGCGTCAATACAGAGCATGGCGCAAGGGTAATCGGCAAGCCCGTTGGCACCTATATTACCATTGAGCAAAGCGGTCTGTCCCAGGAAAAAGGCACTGCGCTGTCCCGGTGCATCGGTACACAGCTGGCACAGCTGCTAGGGGAAGCGCGGCAGGGCGGCGCACTGGTCGTGGGGCTCGGCAATCGGGAGCTGACGCCAGATTCCCTGGGTCCGCGCGTCACGCAGCAAGTCTTGGTTACCCGTCACCTGTTCACGCAGCTGCCAGAGCTGGTGGATGGGCGCGTGCAGCCCGTCAGCGTGCTGGCTCCCGGTGTCATGGGTTCCACCGGCATGGAGACGGGCGAGGTGGTGCAGGCTGTGGTGCAGCGGGTCAAGCCCGGCTGCGTGGTGGTGGTGGATGCACTGGCAGCACGCAGCACCGGCCGCATTTTAAATACTGTGCAGCTGACGGATGCAGGGGTCGCACCTGGATCCGGCGTGGGTAACCATCGCGATGCGCTGACGAAGGAATCTTTAGGTGTGCCGGTGGTTGCAGTGGGCGTGCCCATGGTGGTCCATGCTTCCACCATACTGCGCGATGCTTTGGAGCACATTGCGGGCGAGAGTGGGGCAGAACTGAACGTGGACACGCTGCTGCGGGATATGGACGGTGAAAATCTCGTCGTCACTCCCGTGATGATCGACGAAGCCGTACGTTCCGTGGCTGCGCTGCTGGCAGAGGGCATCGACCTGGCTCTGCAGCCAGGCCTTTCGCGCAGAGAGCTTCGCGCGCTGCGCATATAGCGGATAGAGTGCGCATATCTTTCTATCAAAGCAGGGTAGGAGGGATGTGCATGATACGCATTAAGGTCTATAAGCTCAGGCAGCTGGTTTGCGCAGCGGTCATCGCATTGCTGGTCGTGGCAGCTGTGATTACAGGAATCTGCCTGTTTGCGCGCGGAAACGCGGAAAATGCGCGGGAAACAGTCTCTTATGCGGTGGCGTCGGCGCAGGCCGGGGCCGCCGGCGAGGACAAGCCCTCCTCTGCCGCCGCGATTGCGCCGCTTTACCTGTTGGATGATCCCTCCCGACTGCTCACCGCACAGCTGCCGCTGGAGCCATACGCCATTCCGGTCACCGCTGAGAGCGAAACGGGGGACGAACCGGACGATCCTGAACGCATCCGCGTGGAGATCTCCAAGATTGAGGGCAAGTACGAGCCAAATCTGACGCAGGACAAGCCCCGCGTGTTGATTTACCACACCCATTCCTATGAAGCTTACGCGCAGGATCCAAAGAATCCCTATAAAGAAACCTCCACGTGGCGCACTGACGATGTGGACTATAACATCATGGGCGTGGGCAGTCGGCTGACGGAAGAGCTGGAGAAATTGGGGATCGAGGTGGTGCACGATATGACGGAGCACGAGCCGCCCAAATTGGGCACCGCCTATGTGCGTTCGCTCGCAACGTTGCAGGCTTATGCGGACAGGGGCGAGGAATTTGACATGATGATCGACCTGCACCGGGATGCCGCCAGTTCCCGAAACACCAACCCCTCCTGCGTCGAAGCCGGCGGCGTGGAATATGCCCGGCTGATGATGCTTATTGGCACGGGCGAGGGCAGCGACGGCAACACATTTTCCATTAAACCCAACTGGCAGGAAAACTACAAGCTGGCCCAGGCGCTGACCGACGCGCTCAATGCGCAGATTCCCAATCTATGCCGCGACGTGATGGTAAAGACCGGGCGCTACAACCAGCATATGTCGCCTTCCGCCGTGCTCATCGAGGTGGGGCACAACAAAAACACGCTGCAGCAGGCGATGAATAGCACCGCGCCGCTGGCCTGTGCCATTGCGGAGATTTTGCAGGATGACAACGGAGATTGAATGTGCTATACTATTGCCCAAATAAAGAAGCGGAGGCAGGGGCATGGACAGACCCATTGGCATATTCGATTCCGGCCTGGGAGGTATCAGCGTGCTGAAAGAGGCGGTGCATCTGCTGCCCAATGAATACTTTATTTTTTATGGCGACAATAAAAACTCTCCCTATGGCATCAAGACGCGCGAGCAGATCGACACCTGTGTGCAACGAGTGGTGGACAGACTGCTGCAGCGGAATGTCAAAGTGCTGCTCATTGCCTGCAACACTGCCACCGCCGCATCGGCGCAGCGGCTGCGCGGAGAACTGACCATCCCCGTCATCGGCATGGAACCCGCCCTCAAGCCCGCGCACGAGCTGCGTCACAGCGGCCAGATCCTCGTGTTTGCTACGCCTGCCACGCTGCATATGGACAAGTTCCGCCACCTGATGGAGCTCTACGGCGAAGGTGCGGTGCCGGTGGAAGGCTATGGCGTTGTGGAGTGTATCGAAGCCGGCCAGGTATCCGGAGAAAAAATACTCTCCGTGCTGCATAGCATTTTTGATGAACACCTGAAAAAAAAGACCGATGCCATCGTGTTGGGCTGTACGCATTACCCGCTCATTCGTCAGGCGCTCGCCCAAGTAGCCCCCGGCATTCCGCTCATCGACGGCAATCTGGGCACGGTGCGTCAATTGCGCCGTGTGCTGGAGCGCAACGGCTGTCTCCGCCCGCCCGAAGCCACTGGCGGATATGAGCTGCACACCACCGGCGACGCATCCGTCTTTCTGCCGCGGATGCGAATGCTGATGGAACTCGCTCCCGTCACCGCGCAGTAAACTCGTATGGGTATGGGAAAACATAAAATATAATAATTATTTTTTCCCGAAAACCAGGTTGAAACAGACGAAAAACATTGCGTTTTTCGTCTGTTTTTATATGTGCAAATCCGTTTTATTCTGCGTCATACGGTCCCTTGAGCGCGCATATACTCACACAGAGGTGAAGCAAATGGACAAACTCCTTTCACAATTCTGTGAGCCGTTTTCTTCTGTGTTGACACCATATGAAAAAGAATTGCTGCGCGCGCGGGAGGTTCGCATTCGCATCGGACAGCCTCTATTGCTGTGCGGCAATGCTGAAACGGCCGTTCCATCACTGCTGCCCGATCCCCGTCAGATGTCTGCGCTGCTGCTCGCCTTCTGTGGGCAGGCGCTCTATGCGCACGAGGAGCAGTTGCGCCAGGGATACCTGACACTGCCGGGCGGCCATCGCGTGGGGGTGTGTGGGCAGGCGGTGGTGCAGGAGGGGCGGCCCCTGCGTTTTACCCAGGTTCAGGGCATGAATGTGCGTATTGCCCGTCAGATGTCGTGTGAAAGGCGGGCGTTGGATGCAGTGTGCGCGGGTGGAGCACTGCGCTCGGTGCTCATTGTGTCGCCGCCGGGGCTGGGCAAGACCACCATGTTGCGCGAATTGGCCCGTGTGCTCAGCACGCAGGGGGCGCAGGTGGCCATTGCGGACGAACGCGGCGAGCTAGCGGCCTGCGTCCAGGGCGTACCGCAGCTGGACGTCGGCCCTCGAACCGATGTCATGGACGGAGCACCCCGAGCAGAGGCCATCCGTTTGCTGGTGCGCGCCATGTCGCCAGAACTGGTGGTCTGTGATGAGATCGGTTCGGAGCGCGACGCCGATGCGCTGTTGGATGCACGCAGATGCGGTGTGCACGTGCTATGTAGCGCACATGGAGCGAGTTATTCCGATGTAAAATCCCGGCCAGCCGTGCGTCAGCTGCTGCGCGAAGGGATGTTTGACCGCGTGGTGCTGCTGGGCCGCGAGGTGGGCCGTATCCTGGCCATCTATGATCGGGAGGGGCGGCCATGCTGAAGCTGACGGGTGCGGCGCTGGTCGCTGCGGCGCTGAGTACGGCGGGATTTGTGTGGGCCGGCATGGAGAGCAGGCGGCTGCGCGCGACGGAGCAAGCGGTGAATGCGGTAGAGCTTCTGCGTGGGCAGGTGGTGCTGTTGCTGCGGCCGTTGGATGCGGCCATCTCGATACTCTCGACACAAAACGCGCTGCTCGCGCGCCTGGCGGATGCGGGATGTATTATACAGGGAGAGGCCTTGCGCGCCGAACTCGCCCGCGCAGGGCTGGGTAAGGCGCAGATCGCGGTGATGGAGTCGCTCTTTGAGGCCATTCCATCGCTGCCCGCAGGGCAGGGAGCGCCATTTGACGCAGCTCGGGAGCAGCTAAACCTGCAGCTTGCGGCGCAGCGAAAGGCCGTGGGACAGGGCGCGGCGCTCTACCCCAGACTGGGCATACTGGCCGGACTCGCGGCCTTTGTTCTGCTGGTCTGAAACGCAAAGGAGGATGCACATGAGCGTGGAATTGCTGTTCCGCATCGCGGCCATAGGGCTGCTGATGGCGGTTTGCTCCACGGTGCTCAAGAGCGCGGGGCGCGACGATGTGGCCATGGTGTGCAATATCGGCGGGTTGATCCTGGCGCTGGCGCTGGTGCTGGGCGGCGTGAGCGAGCTGTTTTCCTCTGTCCGGGCGCTTTTTCCTCTGTACGGATGACGGGGGCGGAACTGCTGCGCGCGGTGGGTGTGGCGCTGTGCGGTATGACGGCGTCCACGGTGCTGCGCGGCTTTGGCAAAAAGGATTTTGCCCTGCTGTGCGAGATCCTCTGCGGGCTGATTCTGCTGGGCATAGCGGCAGACGCGCTGCGCGGCGCAGTGAGCGGCCTGGAAGCGCTGTCCGAGCGGGCGCAGTTGGATGACTCAATGCTGCAGCTGCTGCTGCGCGTATCGGGCGTGACGGTAACGGCGGAGCTTGCCGCGCAGCTATGTCGGGATGCAGGCGCGGGCGCGCTTGCACAGAAGTTGGAACTGGTGGGAAAGGCGGTGATCCTGTGCGCCTGTCTGCCCGTGCTCGTGCAGCTTTGCGACGTGGCGCTGTCGCTGCTGGTTTAATGCTGCTGCTTTTTGCGCCGGTACGCACGATGGCGCAGGAAGAGAGCGGCACTCTGCAGGAAGAGACGCAGCGCCTGCTGGATGAAATGGATCTATCCAGCATACAGGAGCAAGTCCCAGAGCTGGATGTGGAGCAGATTTTGCACAGCGCCGCGCAGGGAAGCGGAGCGTTGGATGGGGAGGCGCTGTGGCAGGCGGTGCGCGGAATGGCGCTGGGGAGTGTGCGCGAGCTGGCGCCTCGCATGCTGCGCATTGTTGGGGTATCGGTGTTGTGCGCAGGATTACTGCAGCTGCGCCTGCTCAATGAGAAGGACAGCCTGACGCGATTGTTCGAAACGCTGGCCTACCTGAGCCTCTGCCTGCCCGTTGCGGCGGACTGTTCGGCGCTCTTTGTGCAGGGACGCGAGGTTACGCGGCGCATGGCGGATTTCTACGGGGCTATGCTGCCCACGATGCTTTCGCTGCTGACGGCGATTGGCGGTACGCGCAGTGCACTGACAATGGAGCAGCTGTCGCTGGCGGCGACGGGTGGGCTGACGCGCTTTGTACAGAGCGTGCTGATGGGTGTGCTGGGTCTGTGTGCGGCATTGACGGTGGTGCAGCACGTTGCCCCGGAAATACGTCTGGGGCGAACAATGCGTGCGCTGCGTACCGGTGTACATTGGACGCTGGGGCTGTGCTTTACGGCGTTTCTCGGAATCATTACGGTGCAGGGGTTGACGGGCGCGCACTACGACGGCGTGACGGTGCGCACCGCCAAATATGCCGTCGATAAGTTTGTGCCGGTGGTGGGCGGAGCATTCAAAGACACGGCCGATACACTCATTGGATGCTCGATCGTGGTCAAGAATGCGGTAGGCGTGGTAGGGCTTGCGGGTATAGTCGGCATCATGCTCAGGCCCTGCGCGGGCATAGTGTGCACGATTGCGGCTTACCGGGCCTGCGCGGCGGCGCTGGAACCTTTGGGCTGTGGGCGCATTGGCTCTGCGCTGAGCGATTTTGCGGATATTCTGACCACGTTGTTCATAATCATAATCAGCGTCAGTGCCATGTTCTTTGTGTTTCTGGCCGAGCTGATGCGCATTGGGATGGGATTTGTATGATGGATGCGGTGCGGAGCGCGCTGGTCGCGCTGCTGTGCGCGAGCCTGCTGCGGGCTGCGCTGGAGCTCCTAATACCCGAGGGGGCGGTCAAGCGATGTGCGCGGTTCGCATTCGGGCTGGTGATGACGGCCCTGCTACTGGAGCCGGTGCTCGCATTGCTCAGACTGCTGGGGGAGGGATAGAAGGTGCACGCGGTGGAGTTTCTCAAAAGAATTGCAGGGGAGAAAAAGCTGGCGACACTGGTGCTGATGTTGCTGTGCGGACTGGCGCTGATCGGGCTGTCCTTTGCATTTTCGCAGCAGGAAGAGCAGCGGGCGGATTACGGAAGGGATGTGACCTATGCGGCAGGCGGAGTGGAAGAGCGTCTATCGCGCGTGCTGTCGCAGATCGCGGGCGCGGGGCAGGTGGAAGTGCTGGTGACGGAGGGGGAACAGGGCGTAGTGGGCGTGTTGGTAGTGGCAGACGGCGCGCAAGAGCTGTCCGTGCGCACGGAGCTGATGCGCGCAGCCATGACGGCGCTGGACGTGCCGGCGGATGCTGTCGAGGTGTTTGCAAGACAAGGTGAGGAGGCGGGAAAGTGAAGGGAGAGCATCAGATGAAATTTAATCGGCCCACAGTGACGCTGGCGGTGTTGGTGCTGGTGTTGGGCGGGTTACTGTTGCTGCGCACGCTGATGCCTGACGCACGACAGGTATCCGGAAGCGCTGCAGGGACTGAGGAAACGCCGCAGGCACAGCAGGTGACGGGGACAGGCGATTTTTTCAAGGACTTTCGCGCGCAGCGGGAAACGGCACGGGCAGATGAGATCGCATTGCTGGACGGCATTGTCAACCGACAGAACGCGCCGGATCAGTCAGTGCGTGAGGCAGACGAGCGAAAAATTGAGCTGACGCACTTTACCGAGCAGGAGCGCGCCATCGAAAAGCTGCTGGTGGCCAAGGGATTTGAGGACGCGGTGGCCTTTGTGCAAGAGGATACAGTATCCATCGCAGTAAAAAAGGAAAAGCTCAGTGAAGAGGACACGGCCAAGATACTGGAACTCGCCATACGCCAGACCGACCAACCGGTGGAAAACATCAAGATCATTCCTGTCGCGCCCGATTGATTTCGTGTGTAAACCATTATTTTTCCCGTAAACTCTTCAAATGGGTTTGCAGTTTGCAGCCATATCTGCTATAATGAAAGAAAGTTACCGTATGGAGGTGTCCGCAATGAGCGAGAATATGCCGATTAATGTTGAAATTGACAATGGTATGGGTTCTGTGACCTTTGCCGACGAGGTTATCGCGATCATCGCAGGTCTTGCCGCCACTGAGGTCAAGGGCGTGGCGAGCATGTCTGGATCTGTGTCCTCCTCGATCAATGAGATGCTGGGCAAGAAGGATCACACCAAAGGCGTCAAGGTCGAAGTGGGCAAGGAAGAGGCTGCTGTGGACCTCTATTTGGTGCTAGCCTATGGCATGAGCATCACCGATACCTGCCGCGCTGTGCAGGAGAACGTTAAGAAGGCCATCGAAACCATGACGGGACTGCGCGTCGTGGAAGTCAACGTTCATGTACAGGGCGTGAAATTCGAGAAGGAAACGCCCATTGCCATCGAGGAGCCTGCGGAGCCCGCTGCTGCACCCCGCGTCAAGTAAGACAGTTGGTGCGTTGAAATTGAGCCTGCGCTTGGACACAAGCGCAGGTTTAATTGGGCACAAACACCACAAGGACGGAGGAGAAGCGCATTTATGAAGATGAAGTGGTTTGACCGCGTTCTGCTTGCTCTGATGCTGATACTCTTTATCGGCATCGGCGTGTTTGCCATCGGAATCGCTCTGGGGCCGCTGCGCCCCGTGTTTGAGAGCTTCTATGCAGTGATGACCAACGGCCTGTGGGCCAACGTGCTGATCCTTTGTGCCGTTGGCTTGGTGATGTTGCTGATCGCCATGCGCGTGATGTACGCGTCCTGCGTGCACAGAAGTGCCCCCATGCCCACTACCGTACTGCTCAAAACCACGGACAATGGCACCATTCGCGTCGCGATCTCCGCCATTGATTCGATGGTGCAGCGTGCGGCGCGTTCCGCGCCGTCTGTGCGCGATCTGACCAGCCGCATCCTGGTGATGGATAATGATGCGCTGGCCATTCAGCTGCGCGTGACCTTTGCGCCCGACGCGGTGCTTTCCGAGGCGACGGCACAGGTGCAGGCCGACGTCAAGGAGTATGTGCAGACCCACGCCGGTGTGCCCGTGCAGGAAGTGCAGGTTTTTGTCGAGGCCATGGGCAACGGCACCGCAGTACGGGTGGAATAAGGGGGCGTCGCCTTGAAAAAGCCTGATATTCTGCGGTTGATCCGCTTGAATTTCTTCAAGCTCCTGGGTGCGATGACGGGTCTTGCCGTCGCAATATTGTTTCTCACATTGGGGTTTTGGAGAACAATTTTAATTTTAGTACTCGTCGCCGGTGGTGCGGCCGCGGGCGCCTGGCTAGACAGAGGCCAGAAGCTGATGGATGTAGTGGACCGGTTTTTTCCTGGCTCTGCGACCGAACAGGATGACGACGAGATCAAGTTCTAGGGAGGCATTATGGCTCGCAAAACCGCACGGCAGGTCGCCATGCAATTGATTTATCAGTATGAACTGGGCGGCGAGGGCGTCAGCTCCACCATTGAGGAATCCATGGACAAGCCGGAGCTGAACGCTGATGACATGGCCTATATTCAGGCGGTGCTCGACGGCGTAGCCCAAAGGCAGCAGGAACTGGACGAGCTGATCCGTCGCTATGCTGTCGGCTGGTCGCTGGAGCGCATCGCAAAGGTGGACCTTTCCATACTGCGTCTCGCGCTCTTTGAAATGTGCTGCTGCGAGAGCATCCCGCAGAGCGTTTCCATTAACGAAGCCATTGAACTTGCGCACACGTTCTCAACGCCGGAGGCCGCTTCTTTTATCAACGGTATACTGGGTTCTGTTTCGCGCGCGCCGAAAGAGGAATGAGCCGTGAAGGCTGTACTTGGACTAGATACAAGCTGCTATACCACGTCAGTTGCCGCTGTAGCGCTTGACGGGCGGGTGCTCGCAAGCGTTAGGCGGCTGCTTGTCGTTAAACAGGGCGGAAGAGGACTTCGCCAGAGCGAGGGTGTGTTCCAACACACCCAAAATCTTCCTGAGCTGATGGCACAGCTGCTTGAGCGGCAGCCAGAACTGGAAATCGCTGCTGTCGCTGCGTCCTTTACGCCAAGGGACGTGGAGGGTAGCTACATGCCCGTATTCACTGTGGGCAGCGGTGCGGCGCAGATGCTCACAAGCGTATTGCGTGTTCCGCTATACCGCACTGATCATCAATCGGGACATGTGGCTGCGGCGCGCATTGATTCCGGGCTGCCAGACGGACCGCACCTCGCACTGCATCTGTCCGGCGGCACGACCGAAGTACTGGCCTGCCGCGAGGGTGAAAAACTGGAACTCCTGGGCGGATCGAATGACCTGCATGCGGGCCAGTTTGTGGACCGTGTGGGCGTCAGGCTCGGCTTGGGCTTTCCGGCAGGACCTGCGCTGGAAAAGCTGGCCGAGGGCACACAGGCGCAATCATTGGTGGTGGCGACCTGCAAGGGGGTGCATTGCTCTTTTTCGGGCGCGGAGGCACAGGTGATGCGCATGGCGGATAGCGGAGAGCACACTCCCCAGCAATTGGCTGCCGAGGTCTACTCCTGTCTAGCGCGCACCATTGAAAAACTGTTGACCAATGCAAGCCGTCAGACGGGACTGCGCAATGCGCTGCTGGCCGGGGGCGTGGTGTCCTCGCCACGATTCCGCAGCATGCTTGTTGAGCGGCTGAAGCGGAGCAAAAGTCCGGTTACCCCGTACTTTGCCCGCACGGAATATTCGGGAGATAACGCCGTGGGTGTCGCATCCATCGGCGCAGAATACTATTGCAAGGAGTATTTACTATGACTGCACACATTATCGACGGCAAATCCATTGCACTCTCGGTGCGACAGGGGTTGGAGCCCCGTGTAGAAGCGCTCAAAACAAAAGGCATCATCCCCGGCCTGACGGTCGTGGTGGTAGGCGACGACCCGGCTTCGGCTATCTATGTGCGTAACAAGGAGCGTGCAAGTCAGAAGCTGGGCATGAACGGCACGGTGCTGCGTTTGCCGGAGAGCACCACACAGCAGGAGCTCTTGGACATCGTGCGCAAACTCAATGCGGACGGCAGCATTCACGGCATCCTCGTACAGCTACCGCTGCCCGCGCATATCGACGGGCAGGAGATTCTGCGCGCCATCGATCCGGACAAGGACGTGGACGGGTTCCACGCGATGAACGCGGGACGACTGCTCAACGGTGAAAGAGGGTTTGTGGCCTGCACACCTAAGGGCGTGATGCGCCTGCTGGAGACGACGGGCGTGGATCTAAATGGCAAGAACGCCGTGGTCGTTGGACGCTCCAACATCGTGGGCAAGCCCATGGCGCTGCTGCTGCTGCAGAAAAACTGCACCGTTACCATCGCGCACTCCAGGACGAAGAATCTGGCGGATGTAACGCGTGCGGCAGATATTCTCGTAGTGGCCGTAGGACGCGCGGGCATGATCACGGGCGACATGGTCAAGCCCGGCGCCATTGTAATGGATGTGGGTATCAATCGTGTAGACGGCAAAGTGATGGGCGATGTGGATTTTGAGTCTGCCAAGGAGGTTGCCTCCTATATCACGCCCGTACCTGGCGGTGTGGGCGCGATGACGATTGCCATGCTGATGGAAAACACCGTGGAAGCGGCGGAAAATTATGCCGGCAAGTGACGCGATGACCGTGACGGTCACGCAGTTAAACGAATATGTCAAGTCTCTGTTGGGCGTGGATCCTTTGCTGCGCGGACTGTCGCTGCGCGGCGAGATTTCCAACTTCAAGCGTCACTCGTCCGGGCACCTGTATTTCTCGCTCAAGGATGCGCAGTCTGTGATCCGCTGTGTGATGTTTCGACAGAACGCGTTTTCTCTTCACTTTGCTCCGCGCGACGGGATGCAAGTAGTGTTGCGCGGATATGTGTCGGTCTACACGCGGGACGGGCAGTATCAATTCTACTGCGAAGGCATGCAGGCGGACGGCGTGGGTGCGCTGTATCAGCAGTTTGAACGGAACAAGGCGCGCTTTGCAGAGGAAGGATTGTTCGATGAAGCGCATAAGCGTCCTTTGCCGCAGTTCGCGCGCTGCATCGGCGTGGTAACTTCTCCTACCGGAGCGGTGATTCGCGATATCATCCGCGTGTCGCATCGCAGGAACCCAAGTGTAGACATTTTGTTGTGCCCCTGCCAAGTACAGGGAGTAGGCGCGGCAGAGAGCATCTGTCGAGGTATCCGGGCACTCAATACGCAGGATGTGGACGTCATCATCGTGGGGCGCGGCGGCGGATCACTGGAGGATCTGTGGGCGTTTAACGAGGAAAGCGTCGTGCGCGCGGTGTACGCTTCACGCATTCCGATCATTTCAGCGGTGGGGCATGAGACGGACTTTGCTCTGAGCGACTTTGCCGCTGATGTGCGCGCATCCACGCCGTCCAATGCGGCGGAGCTCGCAGTACTCGACGTGCGCGACGCGATGCAGCACGTGGATGACCTATCGAGCGCCTTGCGTACAGCAGCGTTGCATGAGGTAGCGATAAAAGAGCGGCAGCTTGCTGCACTGCGCGAGCGGGCTGCGCTGCGAAACGCGCATGTACTGTTCGATAGGCAGTTGGCGGCAGTGAACGAAAAACGTAGGCAGCTGGACCAGTGCGCGCTGGACGCGATAAACTCGCGCAACGCAGAGGTGGTGCATTTGATGGCACGCCTTCGCACGCTGAATCCGGAACAAGTGCTGCAGCGGGGATACGCTATTGCGCGCATTGCGGGAAAAACCGTGGCTCGCATTGCGCAGGCGCATGAGGGAGACGCGCTGATGCTGCGCGTACTGGACGGACGAATCCATGCGACCGTGACGAAAACAGAGGAATTGCAATGAAGAAATTGACCTATGAATCGGGCGTGGAGGAGCTGACGCATCTCATCGCCCGGATAGAGGACGGCCAGCTGACTTTGGAGGAAACCGTCAAGGCCTACGAAAAGGGCGCGGCGCTGGCAGAGAAGCTCTCCGCGCTGCTGCAGGAGGGCAAGGGGCGCATCTTGAAGCTGCAGGAGAGCGGCGAACAGGTTCCCTTTGACGGGGAGGAGGAAGCGGAATGAATGCGCGATACGAGGCGCTGCGAACGCAGGCAGAGGAAGCGTTGCATCATTGTCTGCCGGAAAGCAAAGGATATGCAAAGGTATTGCTGGCCAGCGCGCGGTATTCGCTGCTCGCCGGCGGAAAGCGACTGCGCCCGGTACTGGTGCTCGCCGCCGCAAATGCTATGGGCGTGTCCGTTCAGGAGGCCATGCCCTATGCCTGCGCCATTGAGATGATCCACACCTATTCGCTGATTCATGACGACCTGCCCGCGATGGATAATGATACGCTGCGCCGGGGACGACCCACCAACCATGTGGTCTACGGAGAGGCGATGGCGATTCTGGCGGGCGATGGACTGCTCACGCATGCCTTTGCACATCTGGCGGCGCAGGCACTGCGCTATCCCATGCGGGCACAGGCGCACTTGCGCGCCATTCGGGCCGTGGCGGACGCTGCAGGGTTGGAAGGCATGGTCGCGGGGCAGTCGGTGGACGTGTACTGCGAAAAGCGCGGCTGTGCCCCGGACGAGAGCAAGGGGCAGCTGGATTACATCCACCAAAACAAGACTGCGGCGATGATCCGCGGGGCGCTACTGGCTGGCGCAGAGCTGGGCGATCCGTCGGAGGCGACGCGCCGGGCGTTTTCTGATTACGGTGAAGCGCTGGGGGTGGCCTTTCAGGTTGCGGACGACATATTGGACGCAACCTCTACGACGGAAATCATGGGCAAGACTGTGGGCAAGGATGCTGCAGTGGGAAAGCTCACCTATGTGGCACTCTATGGTCTGGAAGAGTCCAAGGCCCGGTTGGAGCAGCTGACGCAGCAGGCGATACGCGCCATTGCGCCAGTGGATACGGATAAATTTTTCGCCGAACTTGCGCAGGACCTTCTCATCCGAAAAAATTAGGAGGGCACAATTGTGACCAACAGCATCCTGCTCATACTCAGGAATCCATGCCTGATGCCCGCAGTCGTAGGCTGGGCCAGCGCTCAGATCCTTAAGGTGATCCTAACGCTGGTGCTGCTGCGCAAGATGGATGTGACGCGCTTTGTAGGCGCCGGAGGCATGCCCTCGGCACATTCGGCGTTCGTCATGGCGCTGACGGTATCTATGGGGTTGAATTATGGATTTGACAGTGCATATTTTGCATTGGCGGCGGCGCTCGCTTCCGTAGTGATGTACGATGCTGCGGGCGTGCGGCGCGCTGCGGGCAAGCAGGCGGCCAAGATCAACCGCATCATCAAGCACCTGATGGAAGAATCCTCGGATTACCAGGATACGGAAAAACAGCTGCGCGAGCTTCTGGGGCATACGCCGTTGGAGGTCGTGGCGGGCGCGTTGCTGGGCGTCATCATTGCGATTTTATGGGTGCTGTTCTGATTTGCATGCGACGCTGATTTGTGATATACTGTTTCTCAGTATGGTGGTGCAGTATTCTAGTCAACAATGCTTTGTTTGAAGGCGGGCCTAAAAATCCGTCAAAGGGCATATCGATGAAGCTTCTGGTGCCGGCTTGCGACGCCCAGTCGCGGGTTGGTGCTGGGATGTAAGGAGGAAGGGCGATCCGCAATGGCATGCGGGCGTTGACCCCGCCTCCGTGGAGGCCCAAACGGGTGGGCGCGTCGGCTGTGGCTTTGTAAAGAGCTCACCGGGACGCTTACTCATTGGGGGTAAACCTGCAATGCGGTACAAAAGCTGTGTGCAGTTGTAGCCTGCCTTGAGCGGTTGCTGTGGGAATCCGGTTCATTGCGTCATGACTCTTGAGCTCAGAGCGCGGCGCTATCTGCGGAGGAAAACGAAACTGCAAAAGAGGCTAGGACATAGCGGAGTTGCTGAGGAAAGCTCCTAGACTGTTTGTGTGCACCGGGGATTATAGTGTGGTCTAAGTGGTAGTCCAGTCATGCCAGCGGCGACGCGGCTTGTCGGCGTTTAATGGGAAACCGCCTCTTTCGGCAACGGGGGGTTCGCCGTCGGGAAATCCTACTGGACCTGAAGCCGCAAGGTTTACCCGGTGGATCACCACCATTTTATTTTACACGGATCGGGCGCGTTTTCTTATACCCAAATAAGAAGGCGTCGCCCTTTTGAGCGATATGGGCAGGAGGCTTCCCCATAAAATGGCAAATCCCAAAAAGGATACCAAAAAACGTGCAACGCAGTGGGTTGTATGCGTATTCGTGCTTTCCTTTGTGCTTTCGATGTTCATGAGCTGGTCCTCGTCGGTGGCATTGGCTTCTGTGGGCATAGCGGTGGCGTCAATCACGGTGTTGCTGCTTGTGTTCCTCGGCATACTGTTCGACATACTGGGCGTTGCCGTTACCAGCGCGGAGATGGCTCCGCTGGTATCTATGGCTTCGCGCAAAGTCAGAGGCGCAAAGCAAGCGCTGTGGATGCTCCAAAATGCAGACCGTGTCTCATCTGTGTGCAACGATGTGGTGGGCGACATCTGTGGTGTCGTGTCGGGCTCCGCTGGTGCGACGCTGGCAGTTCGCATTGTGGAGCTGACGCAGGGCACCACCACCTTTGCTGTGGGAATTTGGGTATCGGCCTTTATTGCGGCGTTAACGGTTGGCGGCAAGGCCTTCGGCAAGCGCATCGCCATCAAAAGATCCCGGGATATCATCCTATTTGCCGGCTGCGTCGCCGCATTTTTTAACGGCAAAACGCAGCGAAGGTGACGGAGGCTCAAAAATATGTCTAGGCTGCAAGAGATACAGGACGGAGCGAATATCAAGAGCTTTACCATGGAGCAGTTGGAGCAGCTCTGTGAAGAGATCAGGCAGGAAATTCTGCGCGTGGTTACGGTAAATGGCGGACATCTGTCCAGCAATCTGGGATCGGTGGAGCTGATCGTGGGCATCCATTATGTATATGATCTGCCCGTAGACAAGCTGCTGTTTGACGTGGGGCACCAGTGCTATGCGCACAAGCTGCTTACGGGCGGAGTGGAACGATTTCGCACGCTGCGGCGATTGGATGGTCTGTGCGGTTTTCCGAAGCGAGAAGAGAGCGAGTACGATGCCTTTGGCTCCGGCCACAGCGGAACGGCGGTTTCCGCCGCCCTGGGATATGCGCGCGCTGCGGCGATTCGGCACGAAAAAAGCGACTGCGTGGCGCTGGTGGGGGATGGCGCGTTTATGGACGGTCCCTGCATGGAGGCCATGAACGACGCGGGGCGCTCTGAACTGCCGTTGGTGGTGCTTCTGAACGACAATAATATGTCCATATCTCGCAACGTCGGCGCGCTGTCCGATTATCTCAATCGGCTGCGCTCGAACAAGGGCTATTGGCGTTTCAAAGGCCATACAGCGAATTTTCTCAAGCGCATCCCGGTAGTGGGCCATAAGCTGCATGATATGATCTATCAGCTCAAAAATTCCATTAAATATCTCTTTGTCAAGGGACAGTTTTTTGAGGCGCTGGGATTTACTTACCTGGGCCCTATTGGTGGACACAATCTGCCCGACATCATCCGGCATCTGACACGCGCGCGCAACTTGGAACGTCCCGTGCTGCTGCACGCTGTGACCCAAAAGGGGCACGGCTATAAGCCTGCGGAGGAAAAACCCGATATATTCCACGGCGTAGCGCCCTATATGGTAGAAAACGACGAAAGCATCAACCGCGTGTCGTATACCGGCGTTGTGGGGCAGACGCTGTGTGACTTGGCGCAAGGCGGAGCGGAGATGGCCGTCATCACCGCAGCCATGCGCGACGGAACGGGCGTTGCGCGCTTTGGCGAAGAGTATCCGGCTCAATTTTACGATGTGGGGATTGCCGAAGAACATGCCGTTACGATGGCTGCGGGGCTGGCTGCTGGCGGGGTGACACCTTATTTCGCAGTGTATTCCACCTTTTTGCAGCGCGCATACGATCAAATTGTACACGATGTAGCGCTGCAAAACCTGCATGTGGTGATCCTGTGCAGCCATGCTGGATTGGTGGGCGAGGACGGCGCAACGCACCACGGCGCGTTTGATCTGTCCTATTGTTCGCACATCCCGCACATGACGATATTGGCGCCCTCCTGCGCAGAGGAATTGGAGATGATGCTGCGCTGGTCGAAGGACGCGCAGGGTCCTGTGCTCATTCGATACCCTAAGACGGGATGCACGGCTATGCACAGTCTTGTGCCGCTGCAAAAGGGTGCATGGCAGGTTGTGAGCCTGGCGCACAAGGCGCGCGCAGTGGTGTTTGCGGTGGGGTCAATGGTGTCTCTGGCAATGATCGCAGCAGATACGCTGGCGCTGGAGGGTATCGACATCGAAGTGGTCAACTGCAGACAAGTCAAGCCGCTGCCCGATCGTATGCTGGAAAAGTATGCTCATCTGCCCATTGTGACGCTGGAGGAAAATGCGGTGATCGGAGGCTTTGGGGCGCTGGTTGCGCTGCGCTACGCGCAGATGGGGCACACAGTGCATCTGCTGCCGATCGGGTTGGGCGACGAATTCGTGCCGCATGGCTCCTGCACGCAGCTGCTACACCGCTGCGGGCTGGACGTGGAGGGCCTTTGCAGGAGTATCAAGGATTTTATAGGATAAGGATTGCATGAAGAAAGAACGATTGGACGATGCGCTGGTGCGCTTACAATATGCGGATACATTGGAGTTGGCTCGTGCCATCGTGATGGAAGGACGAGTATTCCAGAACGGAGTTCGCCTGGATAAACCGGCCATCCTGCTGACCACCGACGCGGGGCTGACGGTCAAGGGCGACAGGTTGCCCTATGTCAGCCGCGGTGGGCTGAAGCTGGAAAAAGCAATGAGCGCCTTTGGGCTGGATCTTTCGGGTGCAATATGCCTAGACGTGGGCTCTTCCACTGGAGGATTTACCGACTGTATGCTGCAAAAGGGCGCGCAGCGTGTGTTTTCCATTGACGTGGGCTGGGGTTTGCTGGATTGGAAGCTGCGCAATGATCCGCGGGTAACGGTGCTGGAGCGTACCAACGCGCGAACGCTCACCCCCGAGCTATTGGGTGGATGCTTGGCGAATTTTGCATCAATGGACGTCTCCTTTATCTCCATTCGGACGGTGCTGCCGGCGGTGTGCACGTGTCTGGTGGACGGGGCCCAGTTGGCAGTGCTGGTCAAGCCGCAATTTGAGGCGCGACGCGAGCAGGTGGGAAAGGGCGGCATCGTGCGCGATCCGCAAGTGCATAGAGAAGTATTGGAGTATGCGATTGCAGCCATGCCCGCGATGGGATTGGCGCCCTGGGGGCTGACGGTATCTCCCATCAAGGGGGTTGGCGGGAATACGGAATTCCTGTTGCACCTGATCCGGACGCAGGATGCAAACCCGGAATTCGACGCGCAGAGCGCCATTGAAGAGGTACTTTGCCTTGTATAGAATTATAAAAACCATTGTATAAATAGAGAAAAAAGTGTATACTGGAGGTGGCGTAGAATTGGGTATAAAGAAACTTGGACTGTTGCAGGGGGTACGTCGCGTCACAATTTCCCCTGCGATACGGCGTGCAGCGCAGCTGATTCGTCAGTGCGGCGCGCAGGTGCTCAGCGACTGTGCAGAACTCGCAGATGAAGATGCGTTGCCGCGGGAAGAGGTCATTGCGCGCAGCGATGCGCTGATTGTCTGCGGCGGTGACGGCAGTATATTGAGCGTGGCGCGATGCGCAGCGTCATATGGCGTGCCCGTGTTGGGTGCGAATTTCGGTCAACTGGGGTTTTTGTCCGAAGTGGACGCGACAGGGCTGGAGCAGGCTGTATCCAGGCTGGTGCACGGAGATTTTACCATTGAAAAGCGGCTGATGTTACGCGCGCAGTGGCAGGGACAGCAAGTCACGGCGCTTAACGACATAGTGGTGCGCAGAGAATCTTCGTTGGCGGTGGTGCGTGCCGATGTATCCGTGGACGAGTTGTTGCTTGACCACTATGTAGCAGATGGTATTCTGGTATCCACGCCGACGGGCGCAAGCGCCTATGCGCTCTCCTGCGGAGGTCCCATTGTGCACCCGCAGCTGGAGTGTCTTTCCATGATGGCAATCTGTCCGCATTCGCTGCGTGCCCGGCCTGTGTTGCTCGCACCTGGTCAGCGCATTTCTGTATCGGTGGCCAGCCGTTCGCTGCCCGCCATTATCTGCGCAGACGGGCAGGCCCTCATCCATATGAACGCAGCAGAGCCAGTGTGCATCGAACGCGCGCCGCTGGATGCACAGCTGATCCGCTTGGGCAACCGGGACTTTTTCTCCATGGTACACGCCAAACTTGTAGACAGAACCCAGCGTTAATCTGGAAACCACGAGGAGGCCCTTTTATGAAATCGATACGTCATGCTGTGATCAAGGAGATCATCGAATCGCAGGACATTGAGACCCAGGAAGAGCTCGCTGCGGCGCTGCGTGCGCGCAATATTGATGTGACTCAGGCAACGGTTTCCCGCGACATCAAGGAGCTGCGGCTGCTCAAGGTGCTTTCCGAAGGCGGCGGGTATAAGTATGCCACAGCCGATAAGGCGGAGCACGGTCTTGCGGATCGGTTCATCCGCATCTTTTCCGAGTCCGTAATCAGCATCACGCCGGCAAATAACCTGATCGTCATCAAGACCATATCGGGCAGCGCACATGTGGCGGGAGAGGCCATCGATTCGCTCAAGTGGCCGGAGGTCGTGGGCACCATTTCGGGCGATAACACGCTGCTGGTCATTGCGCAGAGCGCACAGGATGCTGAGAATCTGATGCATAAATTTGAACAGATGAAGAAGTAGACGCCCCCGACAGGATGGGAGGGAGACTATGCTTTGTCAACTGAGCATTAAAAATATCGCGCTCATCGATGCGCTCACCATTGAGTTCACGGAAGGACTCAACGTGCTCACGGGCGAAACGGGAGCGGGAAAATCCATCGTCATCGACTCGATGAACCTGGCGTTGGGAGAGCGCGCCGACCGTGATTTAATCCGTGCAGGGCAGGAACGCGCGTCGGTTGAAGCACTGTTTGACGTCTCTGCCTGCCCCAATATTACCCCCATTTTGGAAGAAAACGGCATTGAGGTTGAGGGCGGACAGCTCATTGTATCGCGTATGCTGACCACTTCGGGGCGCAACATCGTGCGCATCAACGGCATGCTGACGCCGTTGTCGCTGCTGCGGCAGATTACCGCCGCGCTGGTGGACGTGCATGGACAGCATGAGCATCAGTACCTGATGGATGAGGGAAGGCACCTAGGCTTTCTAGACGGCTTTGCGCACAATGAAATTGGCGAAGCAGCGCAGCGGGTCGCCGCGCTCTATCAGCAGGTACACACGCTGCGGCTGCGGCTGCGCGGCATCAATGACAGCACGCAGGAACGCGCGCAGCGGCTGGATATGCTGAACTACCAGGTGGAAGAGATTGCACAGGCGCGCCTGCGCCCCGGCGAGGAAGAGGGACTGATGGAACAGCGCGACCTCATCCGCAATGCCGAGCGCATCCTCGCGGCATTGGGGCAATGTTCGGCCTATCTGGACGGATATGACGACATGGCGGCCTGCACGGATTCCATTCGGCAGGCGGTGTCCCTGCTCAGCGGAATCTCGGGGTATGGGGCGCAGTTCGAAGCTTTGGAGGAGCAGCTGCGCGATGTATATTATGTCCTTGAGGACATTGCGATGCAGATTCATGTGCAGGCTGAGAAGATGGAATTCGACCCTGCAACGGCGGAGTATGTGGAGAACAGGTTGGATGAGATCAAATCCCTCAAGCGTAAGTATGGAAACAGCATTGAGGATGTGCTCAAATATCAGGAGGACGCGCAAAAGGAGATCGATCAGCTTTCCAAACAGGAGAGGGATTCCAGCCAGTTGGATCGTAAGTTTGCAAAGCTCTCGCGGGAGTTATATGATGCTTGTGCGCAGTTGCATGCGCTTCGCGTACAGGCCGCAGAACGGTTCAGCGCCGCAGTGGGGAATCAGCTGCGCGACCTTGGCATGGAAAAGGCACGCCTGCATGTGGACTTTGCGCCGCTGCCAGAGTTCGATCAGTCGGATAAGTATTTTACCGCATCCGGGTTGGATCGTGTGCGCTTCATGATCTCCGTCAACCCCGGCGAACCCCTTAAACCCTTGTCGCGCACGGCGTCTGGTGGTGAGCTGTCGCGCATCATGCTGGCCTTTAAGGCCATTGCAGCGGATATGGATGATGTGAGTACAATGGTATTTGACGAGATCGATACCGGCATCAGCGGGCACATGGCGCAGGTAGTGGGGGAGAAGATGGCCTCCATCGGGAGAAATCGCCAGGTCATTTGTGTTACGCATCTGCCGCAAATCGCTGCGCTGGGCGACAGCCAGCATCTGGTGGAGAAACAGTCCACCGACGATCGTACTGTGACCAATGTGCGCACGCTTAGCTTTGACGAGCGCGTTCAGGAGTTGGCTCGCATGGTGGGCGGCGCGGAGCAAACCGAGGCCACGCGGTCCCATGCCCGGGAGATGCTCAGCATGGCTGCGGCCCTGCGTGCGTCAACTGCGAATTAACTGTCATTTAACACTTTACTTAGAATTGAAATAATTAACGATTTTTCCACATTCGTTCACGAAATGTTACTTTCTTTTGGATCAATCCGAGAAGGAATGCGCATGAATTCGTATTTTTTGCTGTTAAGAGGGAATAATGATGAAAAACCCAATAAAGTTGAGTGGGTTGTGATATGTTGAAAGCGGAAATATCCATATTGATTGTTTAATTTGGTTGGTATAAAATAAATCGGTAGGTTTCGACAAATCTTGTCTAAGGGTGGCAAAGACTGCGGAAAAAGAGTACGGAGGGTAACATGACGCGTGAAGAATTCATAAAGAAAAAGATCAAAGAAAAAGGCATGACGCTCAAAGATTATGCTCGCATGATCAACATGCCCTATTCCACGCTGCTTTCCATGCTGGCAGGTAATCTTGGCGGGGCTTCGCTGGATAACGTAATCCGCATCTGCAATGGACTGGACACCAGCATTGGTACGATGCAGACTGCCCAGATGAGCGCAGGTATGGAGTATTCGTTGGCTGATCTGAGCGAACGTGAGAAGAAGCTCGTGATGCAGTACCGCAATGCAGGTATTATGCAGGAAGCCGTCGACAAACTGCTGGACATCCAATAGGCTGAAACTTCCACAGGGCCGGGGCCCGCAAAGAATATGACCATTCATCCTCTACAAATGACCTACAGCCGATAAGTTGCCAGAATAACTCGGCTTCGATTGCCGCACCTTAATCGTGAAAACGAGCAAACGAGGTGTGGAGCATGAAAGCAAAACGGGTATTGGGAGGGATGTTGGCTGCTGCTTTGATCGCGTTGAACTTTGTTCCGTCTGTTCAAAGCATGCGCAATATCCCGGAACTTATTCACTTGACGCAGGGGCAGGAGAAGTCATATTCTTTTTTTCTGCCCGTAAAAGTAGAGGTGGAGCGGGAGGGTACGTGCGTCTCTTCCTCTACAGATGAGACACTGGGGTCGCGCAGTCCCACGCTGACATCGCAGGATGTAGGCAGCACGCAGGTGGTCTTCCGGCTGCTGGGCTGCATACCGCTTCGAACAGCGACGGTCCAGGTGGATGGTGAACGCGTACTCATCCCAGGCGGACAGAGCATCGGCCTTACCATGTTTACAAACGGTGTATTTATTGTGGACTGCGCGAGCGTATACCGTGCGGACGGCACTGCGGTATACCCGGCGTGCGATGCAGGTTTGAGCTCGGGAGATTGTATCACAGGCATCTGCGGGAAAAAAGTGGATTCCATGCAGGCGCTGACAGAGGCAGTGCGCGATTGCGATGGGCCGATTGAGGTGGAGTATGTGCGGGATGGGAAGACGCGGCGAACCACCGTTACACCAGCGATAGATGAATCGGGTGAAAAACGGCTGGGTGTGTGGGTAAGGGATTCCACCGCGGGCATCGGCACGCTGACATTTGTGGACCCGCAGACGCACATCTTCGGCGCGCTGGGGCATGCAGTGACGGACCAGGATACCGGGAAGGTGCTGCCCATCCGCGACGGCGACGTCTATCTGTCCGAGATCATTGATGTGAAAAAGGGCTCTCGAGGCGAGGCAGGCGAGCTGCACGGCGTATTCACCGGCGGATGGAACTCGGCCTTTACGTTAAAGAGCAATACGGAAATGGGGGTGTATGGCACGGTAGAAAAGCAGATCACAAACCCACTCTATCCACAGGGGCTGCCCATCGCAGCTCAGTCCGAGATCGAGGTAGGGCCGGCTTCTCTATTGACTACCATCGACGGCAATGGCGTGCGCGAGTTCTCCTGCCGCATCATTCGCGTGAATCCGCAGTTGACTGCCGCGCCACGCTCCATGGTTGTGGAGATCACCGATCCAGAACTGCTGGCAGTCACAGGCGGTATTGTGCAGGGTATGAGCGGGTCTCCAATCCTGCAAAATGGAAAGCTAGTGGGAGCGGTGACGCACGTCCTGGTGAATGACCCGACGCGCGGGTATGGAATCTATATCGAAAATATGTTGAAAGCAGCAGGTTAGCTTCAGGGCAAAGAAATTGTGCTGCGATCGCTCCATTGGCCTTTAGATCCTCCTCTACTGGAAGATCTCTTCCGACAAAATTCGTGTGCGGCATTGCTGTGCACGGATTTTGTATAAAAAAAGAAAATCCCGCTTCGAGCGGGGTTCCGGAAAGCTTATAGCTATGAGTTCATTCGTATCACCCTGATCTAGAATAACGATAGGTCTGGCAACCGCATCAAACAAGAGAGGAAGTCCATACGCACGCACTAAAAATAATTTTACTTCCAGAGCCAATAAGCCTCCCCAAACCACCAAAAAAACACACACCTGGGAGAGATCATAGAGTAAAAAGAATGGTCAAGTGACCATAACAATGATTGCCGATCATAGAGTGAATGAAAGAGGAAAAAATGAAAGAGACATGGATAGAAGCGTATCTGCATTATTTGAGAAAAACTGCAGCACCAGGAACAGCAAGGCGCACAGGGATACGATTGAAGTTTGATCCGAATACGGATTGCCGGATTCGGGAGGAAATAAAGAAGTTTTGCGTTTGGTTGCGCAAAAGATACGCCTTTCCTATGCGTGTAATGGTATATGTGAAAAACCAGGAACAAATACGCGCGCACGATGGAGAAAGGGTTTACGGGACGTTCTTTGCGCCATACGATCATTCATTGGAGCCTTATGCTCGAATCGCGGTGGGTGACTATGTTGCTCTTGTGGAAAAACGGGGTGAAATAAACGCGACTTATGCTATTCTAGAGTGTTTAGCGCATGAATTAACTCATTACTACCAGTGGCTTGCTGAGTGGGAAATGGATAGTTTTCTAGAGGAAAAGCAAGCTCGGTATTGTGCCCGGCAAGTTATCCGTCGGTACTGGAACGAGCATTTCGAATAGTTTATATTATTCTTTCTATTAGGAGGCTAATCAATATTGATAATTGATAAGTATTGGGTAAACAGGGCAGCACGCTGACCTTCACCTACGACGCGGACGGCAACCGCACCACGAAAACCACAAACGGCGTGACCACGATCCTGTGTTTGGTGAAGGATAACCCAATATCTTTATGATTGCATTTTCACTTAATTCAGTTTCAATGTAGAGCTTAATCTCCTTTGTTCGTTCTTCAAGTGTGTACATCATTAACCCCTTGTCCTTTCACTCTTGGTCCAGGAATCCATCCGCACTCCCTATTCAATTTGCGCAACTTATTTATACTTTATTAATAATCACTTAAAATCCAAATAATCACACGATTAGAAATTTGAATCAGGACAAAACCACCCCTAAAAAAGGCCGCCGTGAAAATTAAATTCTCACAGTGGTTATTACATTTTATTTTTAAAATCATAGAAACACTTTAAAATAAAGGCTTTTGAATAAAAAGAAAGACAACCGGCTTTGTATCAAAAACGGTTGTCTTAATTGGTGCGAGAAACAGGACTTGAACCTGCATGAAGGAACCTTCACTAGTACCTGAAACTAGCGCACGCACAGATATAACATTGAAAAACACCGTATTTCTCGGGTTTTTATTTGTACATTGGTATGCAATGCGCTATAAAAACATCTGCTTTGTCGTACAGTTGTCGTAATTCGCAGTATTGCCCATACCTACTCTGTGTCGCTACTGCATGTGCTAACCGCCTGCTTGCTCCCATACGTCGAACGAATCTGTGC
Organism: Christensenella sp. UBA7102; assembly: GCA_002492415.1. Taxonomy (GTDB): domain Bacteria; phylum Bacillota; class Clostridia; order Christensenellales; family UBA1750; genus Spyradocola. The sequence goes on along the minus strand of DKYK01000040.1, from coordinate 18,484 downwards.
CAACCGGTACGTCATACTACTACCACCCGGTTCGCCATCGATAGCATCTCTGACACAACAGTAGAAAGGTGATATAGCGGATGTTTTGCCTGGATCCGCGGCATCAATGTTCAGCGCCTTGCGCAGCTCGTCGATCTCATTGTGGACGTAGATGTTCGCTGTGACGTTGATGTCCTTGTGTCCCATGATCTTGGCGATGGTGTAGATGTCCACCCCGTCACGGCGCAGTTTGGTGCCGTAGCTGTGGCGCAGGTCGTGGGCGGTGAGTACGGGCAGGTCGGGGCGCAGCGCGTGCACATTGACCATGAACACAGCCAGGCGCTTTGCCCACGCATTGGGGCTCTGCAGCTCTCCTTTTTTGCCCGGGAATACGTACAGCCCCTTGCGTGGAATGGCGCTCAGGATGTCCATGGCGGCCTGAGAGAGGGGATTGGTGCGGTAGCTGTCCTTTTTCGGGGGATTGATGACAACGCCAACGCCGCGCACATCGGCGAGGGAGCGGTTGACGCTGTAAGTCTGCGCAGCGAAGTCGATGTCGCTGTACATCAGCCCCAGCAGCTCGCCACGGCGCATGCCCGTCTCCAGGAGCAGCGCGACCTCCGGCCAGCCGTTGGCAAGGGCGTATGACTTGAGAAACTCGATCTGCTCGTCGCTGCACGCGTATTTCTCATGCGACGTGGCGTCGCTTGAGAACTTGGACTTTCGGGTGGGGTTCATGCGGCACACCTGGTTCTCGATCGCGGCTTCAAACATTCCGCTCAGGCACATGCGCATCTTTTTGAGCATGGAAACCGAGCTGTCTTTCTTGGTCGCAAAGAACTTCTGGACGTTGATTGGCTTGATCGCGGTCAGGCGAAATTCACCGAAATAGGGCTTCAGGTGATTCCGGACCGTGTTCTCGTAGGTATATTTGTATGTGTTCTCGCTCACGGTGGGCTTGACGTAGACTTCCAGCCATTTGTCCGCCCAGGCGGAGAAGGTGATCGTGTGGTCGATGACCTCGGCTGCGGTCTGCAGCGCCACGGCGGAGTCGATGCGGTACTGTTCGCCCTTACGACGAGCGTCGGCCTTGGAGACGCTGCTGTAGAAAGACTTGCGGATGGGCTTGCCGTGGAGGTCCGTGCCGACAATGACTTTCACCTCATATAGTCCGTTTGCGCGATTTGGCCGTTCTTTTTTGGGTCGTGCCATTGATTTATACCCCTTTCTCTGATAAAATGGGTATAGCAAAGCTACCTCTGGTCGGAGGCTTTTGCTATCTTTGATCCCTGTCCGTGTTGCAGCACGGGCGGGGATTTTCTTATTGCTGGAGGGTGCGCTGCAACTCCAGCAGCCAGGCCGGGCGGTACTCGCCCTTGCAGATGAGCTCGCCGTTCCGGTACTCCGCGACCTCGACAAAGCCGTTCTCGTTGTCAAAAAAGGTGGCCTCGTCGCAGTAGGGCAGCACGGCGGCCAGCGCGTCGTAGCGCTCGGCATAGCGCCGGTGCACGTCCTGGGCGGGAATGTCGTGGCCGCCCTTGGCCACGCGGTTGGCAATGCGCCGGAGCGCCTCCGCCTCGCTGGAAATGCCCACGTAGTAGAGACGGACCGTGTACCCGGCCTGGCGCGCCTGCCGCGCCGCGCGAACGGGGCGCTGGCCGGACAGCGTGGTCTCCTGGGTAAAGGAGAGGCCCTCCCGCAGGCAGCGGGACATCTCCTGCAGCGCGATCCTGCCGCCCTCCAGGAACCCGCCATTCTGCCGGGCCAGCCTGTCCACGTCGATGATGAGACCCAGATCCGTCCGCTGGGCCTTCAGCACGCCGGTCAGCGAGGACTTGCCCGCGCCGTTGACGCCGCCGATCATGGTGTATATGGGCATATGCGCGCCCTCCTTTTTTCATGTGGATTCTATCCTATGCGGAAGCATGGCTACACCGCTTCTTCCTCGTCGTCCAGGGCGTCCAGACCCGCGGTGTATTCAACCGGCGAGTCGATGGACAGGCTCTGCTTGTACTGCTCGGCCAGCATGGTGCGGTTGAACTCTGCGGATGGGTCGTATTGATAGACGATGGCTTCAAGCTCATCCAGCGAGATCTTGAAGAACTCCTTGCGAAGGTTGACCTTATTCAGGCGTGCGTCGTTGAGCGCAGCGTGCAGGTCATGCTCCAGCTGCACCGCATTTTCCGAGAAGATGACGCTGTGGACGTCAAACGGGAAGGGCACGGACGCGCTGCCCAGCTCGTCGATACGCTCCATGGGATCCATCCGACGCGTCATGCCAATCTTGAATATATCGTCGCCAAAGGAGCCGAGGTTGCTGATCACATACACATGCCCGGCCTGACCGTTCTGACGGGAGATGATCTCCTCCTTTTTGGTTTCGACAGCGGCGAGCATGCCTTGCAGCTCATCTATGCGCTTCTGCAGCGCAGCGGTCTTCTGGTCGTCGCCAGAGGCCTGTACGATCTGTGCGTGAAGGGTGTCGATCTGGTTGGAGTATTTCTGCTGCTCCTGCTCTATCTTTTTTTGCTCTTCCGCTAAGCGGCGGCGATCTGCCGCTTCTTCACGCATCTTCTCACGGATAGCGCGTTGCTCCTCTTTGATCTGCTCTTTCTTGATGTAGTATTCGTACTCGATATTGACTGCATTGGCATACAGTACGTTGATTTCCCCGATGAACTTGATCAGGGTGGGTGCGATATTCTGGTTGCCCTCCATTGCAATCTTGATGTAGCGGTCGCACATGGCCTTCACGGCGGCGTGAGCATCGTCGAGTTTGCCAAAGTTGATGGTGTGCAGTATGTTCTGCAACTCCGCTTCCAACGCGATCGTCATCAGCTGATACAGAGCGGCGTTCGTCTTGGTCGTATAGCGGCTCTTGTATTTTTCGAGCACCTCTGCGATGAGCTTCTTGTTCTGATTGAATTTCTTTCGCAGATCCTTGACATCCATGCAATGAAGCTTGATCTCCACCGTGGGCGCGATGTCAGAATCGATCGATGCAAGCAGGGTACTGAACTCATAGGAACCACCCTCGACGGAGTCCCAAAGGTCTTCGGCTTGTTGCATGCGCTTGATTGTATCGGTCAGGCGAGCCAGCTTGCGCTGCGCGGTGTCCACCTTTTTCTGGACGGAGACTGAGAAGCTCTCGGTTCTTTTATTTTCCAGCTGTTGTTCGGCCAGGCGGAGATCGAGCTGGGTGACCATCTGCTTTTTTTCAGCAAGTTCATGGTCGAGATCTTCGGCCGCCTTGGCGGAAATTTGCGTGGCTTCGACCTTTGCATTTTCAATAAGAGTGCTGCTTTCTCTGGCGGCAGAGTCCAGCGCTTCGCGATGAATCTGCTCGTATAGGGCCTGCTGATCGGCGAGCTGGGCGTTGAGGGCGTCAAGGCGTGCCTGCGTCTCTTGTATCCGCGCGCTGCGCGTATCGCATATATCACTCATAAAATGTGCGATTTTCTGGGTGAACTGCGTCCATCGGTGTTGCAATCCGTCGATCCATTTGCGTGACGCCTGTTTGTCCTCGCGATGGATGGGTTCTGTTTCACGATGCTTGTGCGCATTCCCACCATAGTGCCGGGGCCGGTCATCGTAGTGACGCCGCTTGTGCTGATTTTCGTTACGGCCATGCCCGCGCGTATGGTGGTTGCGTTTGTCCTCATAGCGTTTGCGCTTATTCATGGACCATCTGCTCCTCCCCGTATATATCTTTGCTCGAGTGCGCCGTTTACCGCACCATGCTGGTGAAGTAGACCGCCTTGCCCATGATGCGGATGTTGTTGAGCTCCTCGCCAGAGAAAGTCATGGGCGGGTAAGCGCGGTTCTCGGCACGCAACTCAAGGCGGTCGCTTCCGATCTTGTACACGCGTTTGAGCGTAGTTTCCTCACCGATGAGCACGGCCGCAATCTCGCCGTCCTCTACGTCAGGTTGGATGCGGATAAACACGTGGTCGCCGTCGCGAATACAAGCGTCAATCATGCTGTCGCCCTTGCAGGTTAGCGAAAAATCTGCATGAATGTGCTCGGGTATTTCGCTGTAACCATCAATGTTTTCCACTGCCAAAATGGGCAGACCACAAGCAATACTTCCCACATGTGGTACTTTTTTCATTGTAGGCATTGGTTGTACATCCGGAAGAGAGAATACGTCAAAGTTGTCCTTTGGCGTTTCGGTTTCCCATCCCATCAAATAGGCGGCGGAGGTATTGAGCGCCTTGGCGATGATCTTCAAGCGATCTACTGGAATTTTTGGGGTTTCGCCGGTTGCATAACGCTGCAATGCGGATTTGGGAATGTGGGTCATCTCTGACAGCGCACCGTAAGAAATTCCCTTTTGCGTAAGTAACTGTAAGATCCGATCTGAAATGTCGCTCATGGATACACCGCCCTTCTATTTTATATTATACACATTCGTCCCAATATTGCAATACAAGAGACAATAATTTTGAAAAATCGTCCCATAAATGTGTTGACAATGCAGGGTAAATATGGTACGCTTAGTTCGTCCCATAAATGGGATGGAGGAGGTGATAAAAATGATAAACAAATATAAACTGTTGGGCAGAATGGCGGAAGCTGGTTTTTCTCAGCGGAGATTAGCCCGAGAAATGGGGGTTTCTAAGAATACCATCAATGCGAAAATCAACGGGCGCACCGCTTTTGACACACATGAAATTCAGGAACTGTGTGAAATTCTGCACATCGTCGACCCAATCGATAAGGTGGATATTTTTTTGCCGCAATCGTCCCAAATTAGGGACTGAGCAGAGCATTTTAACTACGTTCTAAATAGATCAAGCAAAACTAATAGGAGATGAAAATATGTCTGATCTCACCGTGCCGCCGATCATCGGCGAGAAGTATGACGAGCTCTTCCAGCTCGTGCAGTATGAGAGCCAGGATGGCCTGCTGCTGCCACGGCAGGTGGCCGGTTTCATCCACAAGGATGTGACCTGGCTCACCAACACCATCTACGAGGGCACCTGCCCGTTTGCGTTTGGCAACAACCGCAATGTGGGGCGCGGCAACAGCTGCATCCATGTGCTGCCGTTCTTTGCCTTCATGACGCAGGGCACGCTGTTTCGGCCCGTGACGGACGCACCGCGGCGATGAGCCGCACCTGTGGACAAGCCCCTGAGAGGGAAGAAAGGAGACGAGATGAAGTGACCAGCATCGACCAGCTATGGGAGAGGTACCCCAACCCGATCGTGGTAGACAAGGACGATCTGCTTGACGTGGTGGAGAACCTGGCGATCGAGGACACGCCGAGGGAGGATCAGGAAGTATTCGCGGACTGGTACCGCATGGTGCGCGAGGAAGTCCGCGAGGAGGCGGCGTTGGACAGACCGGCGGAAATGATGCTCGCGGAGCTCTACGCTTACCCGATGTATGAGGCGTACCGCACCACCATTCGGCGCAATGCGGAAACCAAGCACCTGCAGCGGATGATCCGTGCCGGGCAAATCGAACAGGAGCGCCTGACCAGCATCGTCCGCCGCCAGTCCGACCGGCTGGACACGCTGTGCGGCTGCATGCCGACCGAGGTCAAGCGGATGTGTACGCGCATGCACAGCTGCGCGGTCTGCCCGGTGAGTGCCGCTGCGCACGAGCGGGCGCTGGATTGCCGGCAGTACTGCGAGCGCGATCCCGACGCCGCCGAGACATTGGCAACGAAATGGAACCTGCATGTATATCCGTAAACAACGAGAGGATGCGTAACATGCATGGGTGGGCTATACCTGAGCATGGTTCGCCTGAGCGTGACCTTTGCCGTCATCATCGGCACGGCAGTGTTGCTGGGGCGGCTGGCAGACGCGCTGATTTGCGGCGCGGAATGCGCGACGCGATATAGCGCGAGAAAAAGGAGGAGATACACCTATGAACAAACTCACGCAAGCAGAATTTGACGCGATGGAGCGCGACGAACTCGGATTTTTGCACATCCCGCCAGAGACCGATTGTTCGGATGTGGATGTTAACGGCGCTAAAAAAGTTGTTTTCGGCGACTGCTGCACGCTGGGCAACCACTGCACGCTGGGCGACGGCTGCACGCTGGGCGACGGCTGCAAGCTGGGCAACCACTGCACGCTGGGCTACTGCTGCACGCTGGGCGACGGCTGCACGCTGGGCGACGGCTGCACGCTGGGCGAATTTTGCGACATCCGCGCGACATTCGAGGGGGGGAACGTAAAAAATGGCCTGTTTTTTACAGTCGGCAACATCGGCAGCGAGCACCGCACGGCCTACTTTTACATCGACGAGGACGGCGCGCTCTTTGTCCGCGCGGGCTGCTGGTTTTCGGGCATAGATGACTTTAAGGCGCGTGTGCGCGACATCCACGGCGGGACGCTGTACGAGACGCAGTACATGGCGGCGTGCCGGTACGCGGAGGCCGTGCTGCCCGAGATGCTCAAGGAGGAGGATGCACATGCCACAAGGTGAGCTGTATCTGGCGATGGGGCGGCTGATCATGGCCTGCATCGTCATCCTCGCGGTGCTGGCCGCGGTGTGGCTGCTGCTCGAGTACGGCGCGGAGCGGGCGCGGGAGCGCGCACAGGCCGCCGTGGCGCGCAGGCGCTGCAGCTTGCGGCGCATCGCAAAGAAGCACGGCCGCATTGTCCGGGAGGACAAGCGTGCCGCATAAAAAAGAGCCGCTCCGGAGAGCGGCAGAGAAAAATATCACAAGGGTAGTATACCACGGAGGAAGAAAATGCGCAACAGGATCAAGCAGGCACGAACGGCGCGCGGATTGACACAGAAGCAGCTGGGCGCGCTGGTCGGCGTGAGCCATGCGCGGATCTGCGTGTGGGAGCAGGGGAGGGAAAGGCCCTCTCCTGCACTGCAGCAGGATCTGGCCATTGCGCTGGGGGTGAGCATCAGCAAGCTGTTCCCGGACTATGTGCCAGAGCCGCCCTCGCCCAAACGGATGGAGATCTGCACGGCGGGCGGGCTGCGGCAGTCGGCGGCGGTGCAGGTCGGGCAGCAGATGCGGCGGCGCATGGCGCTGTACGGCGGCGCTGAGGAGAGCTGGCGGCCGTGCACGGTCGTAGAGACCCGGGCGGGCTGGTTCCGCGTCGTGCTGGACAAGAGCGGCATCAGCGAGTGTTTTAGCTATCAGGCCTTTCTGACGGAGGGCGGGCTGAGGAGGATCGGATGAGATGAGCGTACATAAGATCGCGGACACGCGCGGCATGAGCCGGGAGGACTGGCTGGCTGTGCGCAGGCGCGGCATCGGCGGGTCGGATGCCGCGGCGCTGGTGGGGCTCAATGAGTATGCAACGCCCTTTTCTGTCTGGGCGGACAAGCGGGGCATGCTGCCCGAGCAGGAGGAGACCGAGAGCCTGCGGCTGGGGCGGGATCTGGAGGACTATGTGGCGCGCCGGTTTACCGAGCGCAGCGGTCTCAAGGTGCGCAGGGTCAACGCGGTGCTGGGGTGCTGGGAGTACCCATATGCGCTGGCCAACATCGACCGGGAGGTGCTGGACGGCGGGCACAGCGGGCTGGAGTGCAAGACCACCAAGGCCGTGCACGCGTCCCAGTACCGGCACGGCGAGTTCCCGGACCGCTACTACTGCCAGTGCGTGCATTACCTGGCCGTGACCGGCAAGCGGCGCTGGTACCTGGCGGTGCTGGCGATGGGCGAGGGGTTCTACATTTTTCGCATGACGCGCGTTGCGGACGAGCCCATGCCCGAGTGGTGCGACGGCAGCGTTTATGTGGATGATGAGGAGATCACCTCGCTGATGGCCGCAGAAACGGCATTCTGGGAGAAGCACGTCGTGACTGGCATTCCACCAGCGGTGGACGGCGAAAAGGCCACAGGCAAGGCCGTGAAGGCGCTGACGGGCGAGATACTGGACGAGGACGCGGCCGAGCTGCACTGCGGCGCGGCGATGAAGAACTACTGCGAGCTGAACAGGCAAATCGATGCGCTCAAAAAGCTCAAGGACAGCTGCAAGCAGCAGGTGGAGCTGGAGCTGGGCAGTAGGCGCAGGGGATCGTCGCCCGGATACACGGCGACGCAGGTGATCTCGGAAAAGGACACGTTTGACACGGATCGATTCCGCAGGGATCATCCGCACATGGACATCAGAGGATACCTCAAGCACAGCCGCTCGGTGTCCCTGAGAATACAGGAGGTAGAGGACAAATGACGCGAATCACGAACGCGATGCAGCAGCGCGAGGCTGCGCAGGTACAAACGCCGGCCAATGGCGCGGCAAAGAAGTCCGTGAGCACCATGCTCAACGCACTGCTGGACTCCGAGGGCTACCGCAAGCGCTTCGACGAGCTGCTGGGCAGGCGCGCGCCGCAGTTCATCTCCTCGATCATCTCCACCGTCAACGCGGACAGCAAGCTGCAGCAGGCCTTTGTCAACGCGCCGGTGACGGTGGTCCAGGCGGCGCTCAAGGCGGCGACCTTTGATCTGCCCATCGACACGACGCTGGGGTACGCGTACATCGTGCCGTACAACAACAAAAAGGAGAACGGCAGTTACCAGATGGAAGCGACTTTCATCATCGGCTACCGCGGCATGCTGCAGCTGGCGATGCGCACGGGCGCCTATGAGAAGATCAACGTGGTGGACGTGCGGGAGGGCGAGCTGAAGCGCTACGATCGCCTGACCGAGGATGTGGAGATCGAGTTTGTGGAGGACGAGGACACACGCGAGGCGCTGCCCATCGTGGGCTGGTGCGGCTATTTCAGGATGACCAACGGCATGGAAAAGACCATCTACATGACCCGCAGGCAGATTGAGCGGCACGAGGAGAAGAACCGCAAGGGCAAGTACATGGGCAAGGGCTGGCGTGAGAATTTCGACGCGATGGCCGCAAAAACCGTGCTGCGCAGGCTGATCGGCAAGTGGGGCCTGATGAGCATCGACTACCAGCGCGCGGACACGGCTACGCTGGCGGCCGCCCAGGCCATTGCGACGGGCAGGTTTGACGACAACGACGAGTCCGATGTGATCACGCCGGAATACACCGTATCCGACGAGGACGCGGCGCTGGTAGCGGAACTCGACCGGGAGGCCGTCGAGCGGCAGCAGGCCGAGGCGGAGGCGTAGAGGACGAGGGAGACGGGGGCTTCGGCCCCCTGACCCGTGGAGGAGAGTATGGCCTGGATCGAAGTACATGACACGCTGCCGGATCATCCCAAGGTGCTGCGCGCGGCCAGGGCGCTGAAGCTGGACAGCGACGCGCTGGTGGGCAAGCTGGTGCGGCTGTGGACCTGGGCGCTGGGCAATCGGGAGGACGGGATTTTGAGCGACCTGGATGTGGAGCGGCTCAATTACCTGATGAATTACAGCGGCAAGTCCGAAAGGCTGCTGGATGCGCTCACAGAGAACTGCCTACTGGACGAGAGGGAACACGGGTACCGCATCCACGACTGGGACGAGCATGTGATGATGCTGCGCAATAAGCGCGAGGAGAACCGCAGGAAATCCGCAGACCGCGTAAGGCGTTTCAGGGAGAAGCAAAAGCAACCGGATGCAACGGCGTGTAACGCGTTACAGGAGCGTTACACGGACGAAGAATGTAACGCATGTAATGCGCGTACCGTACCTAACCAAACCAATATAGACGACATAGACCCTACTACATCTATCCTCAACGCGCGCGCGCAAGGAGAAATCCACAAGTTATCCACAGGAGATAACACGGACTGTGGAAAAACTGTGGAAAACTACGGCAGAGA
>DKYK01000040.1:0-8534 GCA_002492415.1 Christensenella sp. UBA7102 | reverse complement strand
CGGCGCAGTACGCCAGCACGGTGCTGGCGGAGTGGTTCCGCAAGGGCATTCGCACGGAAGCCGAGGCGCGTGCCTGGAGGGAGGACGACGCGGATGACGTATAGGCTGGTGATCGAGGGCCGTCTGCCAGGACTCAACGAGTACATCGCCGCCGAGCGCTCCCACCGGGCCGCGGCGGCGCGGATGAAGGCCGAGACGCAGGAGCGGATCGGCTGGACCATCCGGGCGCAGCTGGGCGCTGTGCGGATCACGCGGCCCGTGTGGATGCACTACACCTGGATCGAGCCCAACCGCAAGCGCGACCGGGACAACATCGCCTTCGCGCACAAGTTCGTGCAGGACGCGCTTGTGCAGATGGGCGTGCTGCAGGGCGACGGCTGGAAGCACATCCTGGGCCACTCGGACGCCTACGCGGTGGACAGGGATCGGCCGAGGGTGGAGGTGGAGATCGTGGAACGAGACACGGAGGAGAGATGACAGCTATGACGCTTAACGATGTCGTAAACATGATACACACAGACGAAGCTAACCTGATGGTATATGTGTTTTACGATGAGGATTACAGGGATTTGTACCGCAAGGACGGCTCAGATGAGGGCCTGCTGTTTGTAATTTCATCGCCATACGTGTGCAAGCATTTTCTCAAGGACAGGTTCGCGGATGCGGAAGTTACGGCGGTTTGCCCAGTGAGCAACAGAGTTGTGGATGTGATTATCAGTGAGAGGAGCTGTCAACCATGACCCATCTATCCCTGTTCTCCGGCATCGGCGGTCTTGACCTGGCCGCCGAATGGGCAGGCTTCACAACCATAGGACAATGCGAATTTGCGGATTATCCGACCAAGGTATTGGAAAAGCACTGGCCGGACGTGCCGCGATGGCGGGACATTAGGACGCTGACGAAGGAGAGTTTTTATGAGCGAACAGGACTACGAACAGTTGATGTTATTTCCGGCGGATTCCCTTGCCAACCATTCAGTGTGGCTGGAAAGCAAAAGGGAAAGGAGGACGATCGTTACCTCTGGCCGGAGATGCTTAGAATTATCCGAGAACTTGCGCCGCGTTGGGTCGTCGGTGAGAACGTACCTGGACTTGTTGGAACTGCACTTGACGAAATACTTGATAGTATCGAGTGTGCGGGATACACCGCAAGGACATACGCTTTCAAGGCTAATGCAGTTGGAGCGCCGTTTTCCGGAGAAAGAATTGCTATCTTGGCCGCGTCCAACAACAGGTGCCCCGCTATGCGCCGGGACTGGAAACTTCAAGCAGATGGAGAAGCTTCGGGATGCCGGTATCATAACGGAGGAGGAGCGGAAGAACCTGGTCTCTGGCGGCGGTGGGATGTCGAATCCCGCCCTTATGGAGTGGCTCATGGGGTTCCCCATCGGGTGGACAGACTTAGATGCTTAGGCAACGCCGTTGTCCCGCAGCAGTTTTACCCGATTTTCCGAGCAATCGCGGAGATAGAGAAAGGAGCTAGCGACTATGATTAACGACTTGACCAAACGCCTGCTCGAGCACGCGGACTGGTGCGACGCGAACGAGTGGGAAATCCCGATCACGCTGGGCGACGATCTCCGGGCCGCGGCGGAGCGCATTGAGGCACTGACCGCCGAGAACGCGGCGCGCTGGATCAGCGTTGAGGAGCGGCTGCCCAAAACGGAGGAAGATTTTCTGTGTGCGTTTGATGATGGATTTATTGCCACGGCATCGTGGATTGACGGAGACTGGGAATTGTGGGCTGATGCAGGGCAAGTCACCCACTGGATGCCGCTGCCGAAGCCGCCGACACCGGAGGAATAGCGCATGCCGAATCTATCGGGTGGGGTGAGGTGCGTGTGCCCGTATTACCTGCGCGAGACACCCAAGAGCATATCCTGCGAGGGGTTTGCCGGGGAGGCGTGCCTGGTGCGGTTTGCATGCACGCGGGACAAGGTGGAGTGGGCGGCGGCGCACTGCGAGCGGATGGACTACGCGGTGCGCTGCCCGTATGCCCGGATGATGGAGGCAAAGTACAGAGACGTGGAGCAGTAGCTCTGCGTCTCTTTTTTGCCGTGGAAGCGGGGAGAGGAAAGCAGGAGAGATGCGGTAGGATGGGGCTGAGAGGAGGCGCGATGAGTGGGCAGGACAGTGGATGAGAGACTATGGGCTACGATCAAGACTGAGTATATCACCACGGAGGTCGGGTACCGGAAGCTAGCCGCAAAGTATGGTGTGGCCTTACACACACTGTCCGACAGGGCCAAGCGGGAGAAGTGGCCGGAGCAGCGTGCTGAGCATAGGACAGAGGTTGTGACAAGGACGATACAGACTGTGACGGACGGCGCAGTCGAGGAAAGAGCAGCGCATTTGCGCACGCTGCAGCAGGCAGCGGACAAGCTGGCCAATGTGATGGCCGAGGTGCTGGATGATCCAGACAGCCTCAAGACAGCGAGCGGAAAGTATGACACGAAGAAGCTGCGGGATGTGTCGAACGTGATGCGGGATATGCTCGTCATTACGCGCAATGTATATGACCTGCCCAGCATCCAGGAGCAGTCGGCGATGGACATTGCGGCGGAGCGGCTGCGGCTGGAGCAGCGCAAGGCGGATGCGGCCGAGAAGGACGGCAGCGACGGCGTCGAGGTGGTGCTCTGCGCGCCGGAGCTCAAGGAGTACAGCGAATGATCAAACTGGCTATTTCGGAGCCGAGCGAGAAGCAGAAGATGTTCCTGCGTGCCAGGGCAAAGCATGTGGGCTACGGCGGCGCGCGCGGCGGGGGCAAGAGCTGGGCGGTGCGTACCAAAGCCAAGCTGCTGGCGCTGAACTATCCGGGGATCCGCATGCTCATCGTGCGGCGCACCTATCCGGAACTCATCAACAACCATGTCCGCATACTGAAAAGCGAACTGAAAAGTATTGCCAAGTACAACGACAAGGACAAGATCCTGATCTTCGGCAATGGCAGCACCATCAATTTTACCTACTGCGCGAAGGACAAGGATCTGGACCGGCTGCAGGGACTGGAGTTTGACGTGATCTTCCTGGACGAGGCGACGCAGCTGAGCGAGTACCAGATGCAGAGCATCACGGCCTGTATGCGCGGCGTCAATGCCTTTCCCAAGCGGATCTACTACACCTGCAACCCGGGCGGGCAGGGGCATGGGTACATCAAGCGCATCTTCATCGACCGGAAGTTTCGGGAGGGGGAGAACCCGGAGGAATACGAGTTCATCCAGGCGCTGGTGACGGACAATACGGCATTGATGGCATCGCAGCCGGACTACATCCGGCAGCTGGACGCGCTGCCGCCCAAGCTGCGCGCAGCCTGGCGTGACGGCGCCTGGGACGTGTTTCAGGGGCAGTTTTTCGAGGAGTTTGTGGACAATCCGAAGAGCTACGAGGAGCGCGTGGGCACGCACGTCATCGCGCCGTTCACGCCGCCCAAGCGGTGGAAGCGGTTCCGCTCCTTCGACTGGGGCTTTGCAAAGCCCTTTTCGGTGGGCTGGTGGGTAATGGACGAGGACGGCATACTCTACCGCATACTGGAGCTGTACGGCTGCACGGACACGCCGAACGAGGGCGTGCGGTGGATGCCAGACAAGGTGTTTGAGGAGATCCACCGCATCGAGCAGGAGCATCCGTACCTCAAGGGGCAGCGCATAGAGGGCGTCGCGGATCCGGCGATCTGGGACGCGAGCACCGGCAAAAGCATCGCGGACACGGCGGCGGAGCACAAGGTGTATTTTACGCCCGGAGACCATACGCGCATACCGGGCTGGATGCAGGTACACTACCGGCTGGCCTTTGACGAGCACGGGATCCCCATGATGTATGTGTTCAGCACCTGCAAAGCGTTCATTCGCACCATGCCGCTGCTGGTCTACTCCGACACGCGGCCGGAGGATCTGGATACCAGCATGGAGGATCATGTGGCAGACGAGGTGCGGTATCTGTGCATGAGCAACCCGCTGCCGCCCAGGGAGACGGAAAAGCACATTCGCAGGCAGTATGACCCGCTGGATCTGGACAAGGACGACTTTGGAGACGGGCGGGATAAGTACACATTCTACAGGCTATAGGAGGAGTGCAGCATGGAAAAAGACAAAAAGCGCACGCAGGAGGACGTACAGCAGCCTGTGCAGCTGGGCACAGCGGAGGACGGGCAGGAGCTTTGGCAGCTCGCGCAGCAGCCGGTGCAGGGCGAGGAGATGGCGCAGGTCGGCATGATGCCTCGAGGCGGTGTGCTGGAGGTCAGCGGGCGCAACACCGGCGAGCTGGGACGGTTCGGACCGGTGGGGCGCTCGGAGATCGAAAAGGCGATGGACACGTTGCGCAAGTACAAGGCGGGAAAGGCCAATTTGGAGCGCAGGATCATCGAGAACGAGAACTGGTGGAAGGGCAGGCACTGGGAGCAGATCAAGAGCGGGGGCTGGAAGAACCCCGGCGACCCGGAGCCCACGAGCGGGTACCTGTTCAACTGCATCGCCAACAAGCACGCCGACGCGATGGACAACTACCCGGAGCCCAACGTGCTGCCGCGTGAGCAGAGCGACGAGGCGGATGCGCGCATCCTGTCGCAGATCCTGCCCGTGGTGCTGGAGCAGAACGACTATGAGCGGACGTACAGCGACATGTGGTGGTACAAGCTCAAGACCGGCACGGGCGTGACGGGAGTGTTCTGGGACTCTGGGAAGAACAATGGCCTGGGTGACATCGACATCCGGCGTGTGGACCTGCTGAACCTGTTTTGGGAGCCTGGGATAACGGACATCCAGCGCAGCCGGAATCTGTTCCACGTCGAGCTGTGCGACCGGGAGGTGCTCAAGCTGCGGTATCCCTGGATCAAGGAACCAGGCGGCAAGGCTGCGGGCTTTGACGTGGCGGAGTATGTTTACGACGACAGCGTGGACACCACGGACAAGGGCGTTGTGGTGGACTGGTACTACAAGTTGCGCGAGGGAGAGCGGGAGGTGCTGCACTACTGCAAGTTCTGCGCAGGCGAGGTGCTCTACGCCAGCCAGAACGACCCGAATTATGCGCAGCGCGGCTTTTACGATCACGGCAAGTACCCGTTCATATTCGACGTGCTATTCCCGGAGGAGGGCATGCCAGCGGGCTTTGGATATGTGGACACCTGCAAGGATGCGCAGATCTATGTGGACAAGCTGGATCAGGTGATCTTAAAGCACGCAGTGATGGGCGCCCGGCCGCGATTCTTCGTCAAGGGGGACGGGTCGATCAATGAGCAGGAGTATGCCGATTGGACGAAGGACTTTGTCCACTATGAGGGCAACGGCAACCCGGAGGACTGTATGCGTCCCATTCAGCTGCCGGATTTGAGCAGCGCGTACATGACCGTGCGCACGATGAAGGTGGAGGAGCTCAAGGAGGTCAGCGGCAACCGGGATTTCTCGCAGGGCGGGACGAGCTCGGGCGTGACGGCTTATTCGGCCATAGCGGCGCTGCAGGAGGCGGGGAGCAAGCTCAGCCGGGACATGATTAAAAGCGCCTACCGAGCGCATGCGCAGGTCTGCTATCTGGTGATCGACCTGATGCGGCAGTTCTACGACGAGAGCCGGTACTTCCGCATCATCGGCGCGCAGGGGCAGATGCAGTTTGTTCAGTTCACGGGCCGCCAGATCGCGGAGAAGCCGCTGGGCCGCGAGTTCGGGCTCAACGAAGGGTGGCGTATGCCGGTGTTTGATGTCAAGGTATCGGCGCAGAAGGCATCTCCGTTCTCCAGCGCGGTGCAGAATGAACGCGCGAAGGAGCTCTACGGGCTGGGATTCTTCCGACCGGATCTGGCTGATCAGAGCCTGGCGGCGCTGGAGATGATGCAGTTTGACGGCATCGAAAAGGTGCGCCAGCGCGTGAGTCAGAACGGTACGCTCTACCAGCAGGTCCAGCAGATGCAGCAGCAGATGACCAAGATGGCTGCGATCATCGACGCGACGCAGGGCACACAGATCTTTCAGAACATGCAGGGCGCGTTTGCCCAGGACGGGCAGCAGGCGGACGCGCCGCAGGCAAAGGGCAAAGAGGTGCAGAGCAATTCCATCGGTGCGGCGGTCAACGCAAGCTCCGGCGGCACGGCGGGGAAGGCGCGGGAGCACGCAGCGTCCGCGGCAAGTCCGCAGTAAGGAGGGCGTATGATCACCATCCGATACAGCAGGAACCAGAAATCGGGCCTGCACAGGCTGCGAATGGAGGGCCATGCGGGATATGCGGCGGCGGGGGAGGACATTGTCTGCGCGGCCTGTTCCGCGTTGGGGTACGCCTACAGCGAGACGCTACGCGTGCTGGAGGGTGCGAAGTATTGCCGCATCAAGCGGCTGTGCGCAGGGGATGGACAACTGGACATCATCGCGGAGACAAACAAAAAGCCGGAGGGCGAGATGGCTGTGTGTGTAGCGATGCTCACCGTGGAGCAGGGCTTCCGGGCACTGCAGGAGCAGTACCCGAAAAACGTAAAATTCGATGTGATTTACCTGTGATGTGGGGAGAAGGCGCGCATGCCGGCGTGATACGATGACAGCAGAGACGCCGGGGAGAGACCCGAGAGGACGGCGGGAAAGACCGCGGACGCCGGGGAAAGACCCGAGACGACACTTCGGAGAGACGATGAGGAGGATGTGCAATGGAAGCACAGTACAGAATGCCTTTTGATCTGCAGCGGTTTGCGGACGGTGGCGCAGGCGGAGAGGGCGCTCCGGCAGCAGGTGGCAATGGAACGCCGGAGGGAAGGCCGGCTGTCGTACAGTACGGCAAGGCTCCGCAGCAGGCAGAGCAGGCCGCACCTGAAGAGCAGCCTGCCCACGCGCAGACCATCCAGGTGGAACAGCCCACTGCGCAGGAGAGAAAGGCAGCGTTCGAGGCGCTGATCAAGGGCGAGTACAAGGATCTGTTCGCGGAGCGCACGCAGCAGATCATCAATGACCGCTTCAAGCAGACCAAGGGCCTTGAAACGCAGCTGCAGCAGCTGGAACCCGTGCTGCAGCTGTTGTCCCAGCGCTACGGTGTGGATGCAAAGGACTGCGCAGCCCTTGCAAAGGCCGTGGAGGAAGACGACAGCTACTATGAGCGGGAGGCCGCGGACAAGGATCTGACGGTGGCGCAGCTCAAGGAGTTCAAGCGCATGGAGCGGGAAAACGCCCAGTTCCGGCGCACAGAAGAAGAGCGCGCCCGGCAGGAGAACGCCGATCGCATCCTCACCGGCTGGATGCAGCAGACCGAACAGGTCAAACAAGCCTACGGCAGCTTTGACCTGCGCAACGAGATCAACGACCCGGAGACGGGCGAGCGCTTCCTGGGCCTGCTGCGCAGCGGTGTGGACGTAAAGACCGCCTATGAGGTGATCCACAAGGACGACATCATTGGCGGGGCGATGCAGTACACCGCACAGCAGGTGGAGAAGCGCACGGTGGACGCCATCCGCGCACGCGGCATGCGTCCACAGGAAAACGGCGGGAGCTCAGCGGCTGCGGTCATCCGAAAGACCGATCCCAAGAGCTTTACCCGCAAAGACCGCGAGGAGATCTCGCGGCGCGTACTCAGGGGAGAGCGCATCGAGCTGTGATCTCCCCGCAGAAAGGAGACACAATGACCATCGAGAGAATCGCACTGAACCTGCAGGCATTTGCCGACCAGACGCAGACCACGCTGCTGGACGGCCTGTCCGCGGAGATGAAAACCTATTACGAGGACCGGCTCATCGACTATGCGGAGCCCTATCTCGTGCACGACCAGTTCGGGGACAAGTACCCCATCCCGCAGCACGGCGGCAAGACCATCGAATTCCGCAAGTACGCGCCGCTTGGGAAGGCGCTGGCGCCCCTGACCGAGGGCGTAACCCCCGCGGGCAACAAGCTGGATGTGTCCACTATCGAGGCAACGGTGGACCAGTACGGCGACTACATCGAGATCTCCGATGTGCTGGAGTTGACGGCCATCGACCGCAACCTGGAGCAGGCGACTAAGCTGCTGGGCGGCCAGGCGGGCAGGACGCTGGACACCGTGACCCGCGAGGTCATCAACGGCGGCACCAACGTGATGTACGCGCCCAAGGCGGACGGAACCGAGATCCTCAGCCGCAGCACGATTGCGGCGGACTGCCTGCTGACCGTTGATCTGATCATCGCCGCGGCTGCAAAGCTGCATGAGATGAACGCCATGCCCATCGACGATAGCTTTGTGTGCATCGTCCATCCCAATGTGGCGGCGGACCTGATGCGCTCTGAGCAGTGGCAGGATGTCCATAAGTATGCGGATCCCGAGAAGATCTACCGCGGCGAGATCGGCCAGATCGCGGGCGTGCGCTTTGTGCAGACCACTGAGGCCAAGATCGTTGCGGGCGCAGGCGTGGGCGGCATTTCCGTATACTGCACCATGCTCATCGGCGCCAACGCCTACGGCACCACCGAGATCAGCGGCGGGGGCCTCAAGCACATCGTCAAGCAGCTGGGTTCCTCCGGCACGGCAGACCCGCTGGATCAGCGAGCGACCACCGGCTGGAAGGCCACCAAGACCGCCGAGCGCCTGGTGGAGGAGTAC
>DKYK01000031.1:9327-86567 GCA_002492415.1 Christensenella sp. UBA7102 | reverse complement strand
GACGGCAGATTTACAGTCTGCTCCCTTTGGCCACTCGGGAACCCTTCCATAACAAAATTATTTAGCTGTCAATCAGGTAAATGGAGCTGGCGATGGGACTTGAACCCGCAACCTTCTGATTACAAATCAGATGCTCTGCCAATTGAGCTACACCAGCATAAGATTTGTTTTTGCGTTCCCATCTCCATTGTAGAGAATGGCGACGCGGAAGGGGCTCGAACCCTCGACCTCCAGCGTGACAGGCTGGCGTTCTAACCAACTGAACTACCGCGCCATACCTATGGTGGGCCTTCAGGGACTTGAACCCCGGACCGATCGGTTATGAGCCGACTGCTCTGACCAACTGAGCTAAAGGCCCAAGCACTAAAGGCACTTAGAAATATGTGGTGACTCCGAGGGGAATCGAACCCCTGTTACCACCGTGAAAGGGTGGTGTCTTGACCGCTTGACCACGGAGCCAAGTTTAGAGACTGGTCGGGGTGAAGGGATTTGAACCCCCGGCCCCATGCTCCCAAAGCACGTACGCTACCAAGCTGCGCTACACCCCGGTCGCTCGTCACCCGCCGTCGTTCCCGACGACGTTGTATATCATACAACATCGCCGGGATTTTGTCAACACCTTTTTTGAGTTTTTTTTGGATTTTTGTTTTCTCTGCCGCTGCTCCGATCCAAGCGCCGAAATCCAGTTTTATTACAGCGTCAGATAGCGAATAGGCGCGCCGCAGGGCAGCATGGCTGTCAGTTTCTCCGCCCGGCGCAGTAGCTCATCCTCTGCTCCCTGCTCCGTCACCAGTGCGAATTCATCTGCAAAAGCCTCGCCGTCCAGCTGTACAAAGCGCGCCTGAGGAAATACGCTCACTACGGCGGCGCGCGTTTCCTCCGTCAGCGCCACATTCACGCGTAGGAACAGGTGCAGCTCACGGGTAAAGGAGGACAGGGCGGGCAGTTCGCTGCACTCCACGCGTCCCCCTACTTTTTTCGGATGGCGCACAATGTCCAGCACATCGCCGCACACCGCGCTCGCCGTGGGCGCCGTGCCCGCGCCTCTTCCGTAGAACATCACATCGTCCACGCGATCGCCGTGCACCATCACCGCGTTGAACACATCGTTGACGCAGGCCAACGGATGGGTATCGGGCAACATCGCGGGCGCGACGGACGCGCGCCACCCCTCGGGCAGCAATTCCGCCATGCCCAGCAGCTTCACAGCGCGGCCCAGCTCACGCGCATAGAGCATGTCCTCTTGCGTCAGTTTATCAATGCCCTCGCTGCAAATTGCGCTATCGTCCAGCGGCGTGCCGAAGGCCACGTGCGCCAATATGCAGATTTTCCGCCGTGCATCCCAGCCCAGCACATCTGCAGAGGGATCGGCCTCGGCGTATCCTCTCTGCTGCGCTTCCTCCAGCGCCGTCTCAAAGGACACGCCACCCTCGCGCATGCGGGTGAGGATATAGTTGGTGGTGCCGTTGAGTATGCCCGCCACGCGCGTAAGCCGATTGGCGCCCAGATCCTCTTCAAGAGGCTTGATGACGGGAATTCCGCCGCCGCAGGAGGCTTCGTAGCGCAGCTGCACGCCTTTTTTTGCCGCGATTGCCTCTAACTCTGTGCCGCAGGTGGCGATCAATTCCTTATTGGAGGTCACGACATGCTTGCCGTTCTCCAGGGCCGCCTTGACAAACTTGTACGCCAATCCTTTGCCGCCCATGCATTCAACCACAATGTCAATATCCGGCGCGGCGTAGATCTCCTGTGCATCCTTCGTGAATAGATGCTTATAGCTAACGTCAAACTCGCGCAGGTCGCACACCCCGCCCAGCTCTATCTTCTCGCCCGCTCGGGCTGCCAGCACGTCCGCGTTTTCCAGTAGAATGGACGCGACGCCGCTGCCCACCACGCCATGGCCGATGATGCCAACCTTCGCCATATTCTTTACTCCTCCGACAAAAATAGTGTTTCGCCTATTATACTTCCTCAATAACCACTCTTTCAAGCATTTCTTCGTAAAGCGTGCGCGTGAGCAACTGCGTACCCTCGGTCGTGACCGCCGCCGTGCCCGCCGCAACGCCTCTGCGGAAGATGCCGCGCAGGTCCTCGCCCAGCGCCAGCCCGTGCAGAAAGCCCGTGACCATGCTGTCACCCGCGCCCACGGTAGAGCGCACCTTAACCGGCACTATGGGCGCAAAATAGCTGTGCTCCCCGTCCGTGATGAACGCGCCGTCTCCGCCCAGCGATACCGCGACGATTTGAACGCCCTCGGCCACACAATCCAACGCAGCGCGCTTGATGTCCCGCACCGTTTTCAGTTCTCTGCCCGTGCGCAGCTCCAGCTCGTACTGATTGGGCTTGATGAGGAAGGGCCTGGCCTCCATGCCCCGCGTCAGCTTTTCGCCCTCGGCGTCCAGCACGCAGCGGCAGCGACCCTGCGCAGCCTCCATCAGCGTCTTGTAAAACTCCGCAGGGCAGCCCGGAGGCAGCGAGCCGGTAAATACCATCGTATCACACCGTGCGGACCACTGCCGCACCCGCTCCACCATGCGCGCCTGGTCCGCCTCGGAGATGAACGCGCCGCTCTCGTTGATCTCGGTGATGCGGCTGTTCTCCCGGTCGAACACCTTCATATTGGTGCGCACACGCCCCGGCAGCCAGATGCAGTCCTCCCGTGCGCCGGCATCCCGGAGTCGGTCCGCGATGAGCGCGCCGTTTTCCTCAAACAAAAATCCAATACACGCTGACTCCATGCCCATCTGCCTTGCCACCAGCGCGACGTTGACCCCTTTGCCGCATCCGTCCTCGCGCGAGGCGCGGATGCGGTTCATGCCGCCATAGGTGAACTGATCGATCTCAACGGTTTTATCAATGCAGGGATTCAAGCATACTGCACAGATCATAGCGTCATTCCTCTATTCTTTCTTCTGAAATGCAGCAAAGCGATAGCGTTTCTCAATATCCAGCGTAAGATCCGGCGTGCTCAGTTCCGATGCAAAACCGCAGGGGTACCACGGCGCGATGGAAGCATCGGATGGGTTGTCCACGATGTGCAGCTGCTGGGCGGGAGTGCCGCCCTGCACGAGCAGCATCAGCCGCTCGCCCGTCTCGTCGTTGTTGCACAGATCCGCTACCATGACGGCGTGCTCCCTGCCCTCGCTATTTTTTGCAATAAAGATGTCGCCCACCTGGATCTCTTCCGCGTCCACATCCTCGATCTTCACCAGATCCTTTTGCAGTGTGGACATGGAGATATACACGAACAGCGTAGACAGGTACGCCTTGAAGTTCTCCTCGCCGTTGCTGTCCTGCCCGCCGTCGGTCCACTCCAGCTGGCTCCCGCTGCTCTTGAGCACCTTGCCCTGTCTCCATCTGTCAAATGAAAAGTCAAAACTCTTCCCAATGGTAAAGGAAAGGTCGGAATATCTCTCCTGTGCGTACAAATACTCCGCGATCAGGCGCGCGATTGCGCCCGCAGGCCCCTCGTGGTTCTTTTTGCCCAGCGTCACGTCCAGCACCGCCGCGGCCTGCGCATCCTGCCGCGCCGTGCCATCATGGAGCATCACCTCCGCGCCGGCCACCCGCACCGGGTACTTGCGCAGAAAGTCGGAGAAAGACCCCTCCGCGGCATAGATGCGCGTATAGCCCATCGGCGGATTGACGCGCGTGCCAATGCTCATGCCCGACTCCTCAATGCGCGCCACCACCAGCGGTTCATCCGTCTGTACTTGCGCCGTCTGCGTGGGCGCCGGAGTGAAAATACTCGCCTGCGTCTGCACCGGGCTGAGCGTTTCGATGGGAACGATCTTTGTGCCGCGGGCACAGCCGGCCAGCAATAGCAGCAGCGCTGCCAGCAGCGCACAGAACAACCTTTTCTTCATATTTCACACCTCCTGTCCAGAGGAACTGTCCTCTCTATCATGATAACAGGAAAGATGCGCATATGCAACCAATGTGGAGCGCAAAACCGTGTAACAAAGTTGCAAAAGCTGCGTCCACGGCCCTGTTCACGCGCGGGAGCCGCACCTCTTATCCTCTCAAAACGCGATCTGACCAATCCCCTGCCGCAGCGTAAACCGCACCGTCTGCAGCGGATCCACCACTTGGCATACCGCCGTATCGCCGATAAGCGAGAGCAGCATCGTCAGTTCGTCGTTGGGAATGGTCGTGCGTTTCTTCAGAAAATCCAGCATCGCATAGCGCGCGTCCTTTGCCGCCTCGTCCAGCGTCTTTTCCGAGCACATCACCGACCAGCGGCCGTCTCGTTCCCAGAAGGGCCACGCCTCCTGCCTGCCCTTGACGACGCTCAGCCGCACGTCCACCGTTGCCGCCATCTCCAGCCCGCAGATGCACACCTCGCCATCGCCCATCTGCCCGTGCACATCGCCCAGGCCGAACAGCGCGCCCGGCTGATGCACCGGAAAATACAGCGTGCAACCCGCGGTGATGTCCCGGTTATCCATGTTTCCCCCGTGCTGATAGGGCGTGTCGGTATCCCAGTTTCCCTCCTTTGGCGCCACGCCGATCACGCCGATCATGGGCCGCAGCTCCACGCGCAGGCCGTCAAAGTCGATCCACTCCGTGCTATGGATGGGGAAAATGCGCACATGCTCCTTTTCTACCGCATCGCCCAGCGCCCCCACCGAGGGGCGCACGCGCATCGTGCCATGGTCGCCCGGATAGATGGCCAGCACCTCCACCTTGAGCGTGTCGCCCGGCTCCGCGCCTTCCACATACACAGGCCCCGTGGTGGGATTGGCCGGCGGCCCCAGATGCACAATGTCCTCGCGCCGCGTCTGCTCCGTCTTGAGAAGCCCTGCATAGCAATCCTGTGTGTGAAAGCGCACAATATCGCCGTCCCCTACCCGCTCAACCGGCTCCATGCCCTGCGCGTCAAAGCTGTAAAACTGATGCTTTTCCGCAATTTCCTTCATGTCTTAGCCCTCCTTGAAGCACGCGCCCGCGTGTGTTAAACTATAGAAAACATTATAGAGGAGTCATTATGGAATCACAAGAAAAAGTGCTGGAATTTCTGAAACTTAACGGCATTCCTTTTTCGTATGCCGAGCACAAAAGGGTGGAAACCATGGCCGATTGCGCCGCGCTTGGCCTGCCTGCGCCGCACTGCAAGAACCTGTTTCTGTGCAATCGCGCCGGCACGCAGTATTACCTGCTGCTCATCCGCGCGGACAAGCCCTTTGTCACCCGCGAGGTGAGCCGGACGCTGGGCGTGTCCCGCCTGTCCTTTGGCAAGGACGACGCGCTTTTGCGCCTGCTGCATGCCCATCCCGGCTGCGTCTCGCCCATGGGTCTCCTCTTCCCCGAGGCGCGGGAGGTGCGCCTGCTGTGCGACGAGGACCTGCTGCAGCTTCCTGCCATCGCCTTTCACCCGCTGATGGATACAGCTTCCCTTTGGATGGACACTCAGGTCTTCCTGCACAATTTTCTTCCGCTGACGGGTCATTCCCTCACCGTTCTCCCCATCGCCAGCCACGCAGAGGAGTGTGAACATGCAGATTTCTGATTACAACCTGACCTGGCGGGGTCAGAGCGGCAGCGGTGCGGACAGCATGCCCCTGGGCGGGCGCGACGCGGGCTGCAACGTTTGGGCGCAGGACGGTCAGCTGTGCATCTATTTAGCCAAATCCGGCGCATTCGACGAGAATGGCGCGCTGCTCAAGCTGGGCCGCCTGCGCATCGTGCCGGGCGACCGCGCCAGGCTGTGTCGCGATTTTCGCCAGACGCTTCATCTGGAAGAGGGCTGCATCCGCATCGACGCCGAGGGTCTTTCCATGCTGCTGTGGGTGGATGTGGACACCGCCTGCCTCCATCTCTCCTTTCATGCGGACTCACCAATTCCGCTGCAGGTATTTTTCGATTGTTGGCGCAGCCGTACCCATCCTCTCTCAGGCGAAGAACTCGGTCAGTGCCGCGACTATGCCGCGCTGCCCGGCGATTCCTGTCCGTACACTGCTTTCACCACGCCCGACGTGCTGCTGCCGGAGCCGGACGGCCTGCTCTTCTACCACCGCAATCCCGATCATCCCTCGCTGCGCGACCGCCTGTTGCGGCAGCAGGGCCTTGTGGGCTGTGATGCCGTGCCCGACCCGCTGCATCGCAACACCTTTGGCGGATATCTTACAGGCGACGGCCTGCGCTACACCGGCACGCAGTACGGTTCTTTCGACGGCTGCGAGCAGACCGAGCTGCGCTACGTGATCCCGCCCACGCGCGAAGTCGAACTGACCGTATCGCTCGTGGCAGGACAATACGCCTCTGCGGAGGATTTTAGCCGTGACGCGCGCCGCATCGCCCTCGCCCCTGCATGCCGCGCCAAAACCGCAAACTGGTGGCGCGAGTACTTCTCCCGCTCCTTTATTTTCATCGACCCCGACCACCCTGGCAGTGAATTGTGGCAGTTGGGCCGCAACGCCGCGCTGTTCCGCTACATGCTGGGCTGCAACTACTACGGCTCTCTTCCCACCAAGTTCAACGGCGGCCTGTTTACCTTCTATGAGAAGTTCACGCCGGATTACCGCGCCTGGTCGGGCAGCGGGTTTACCGCGCAGAATCAGCGTCTGGTCTACTGGCCAATGCTGGGGAGCGGGGATGCCGAAGCCATGCGCCCACAGCTTCGTTTCTATCTGGATCGATTGGCGACGGGCCAGGCGCGGTGTGCGCGCTACTACGGTCATGAGGGCGCATGCTTTCCCGAGCAGATCAACCTGCACGGTCTGTCGCTGGGCGCGGAGTATGGCTGGCGCCGTCCCGACGCCTTGCCAGAAGGGGAGGACCTCTCGCCCTGGGTGCGCCTGCATCAGTCCACCGCGCTGGAATTTGCGTTGATGATGGTGCAGGCCGCGCGCTACGAAGACACTTCGCTCACACCCTATCTGCCCTTTATCCACGCCGTGCTGGACTTCTACTTCGCGCACTATCCTCGCGACGAGCGCGGCACGCTGCGCATCTTTCCCTCCACGGCCTTGGAAACCTACAAGGGCGCACAGCCCTGGTCGGACGACGTGCTGCAAAATGGCGCGTGCAACCCGATGGACGTTGCCGCAGGCCTGCGCGGGCTGCTCGAACTGCTCATCGATACGGCGGACGATCCACACTGGCACGAACTGCTCGCCCAGTGTCCCGATCTGCCCACCGACGGTGAAAAGTTCCTGCCCGCGGAGGACTTCGCGCCACCCCCCTTCAACTGCGAACTGCCGCAGCTCTATCGCGCTTTCCCCTATAGTCCGCGCGGACTGACCGCGGCCGAACGCAGCGCCTGCATTGCCGCCTACCGCGATCCTGCGCTCACCGATGAGCAGCGCTACACCTTTGGCTGGCACCAGAGAGGCATCTTTGCCGCACGGCTCGGTCTCGTGGACGAATCCATGCGCATTCTCAGCGAAAAGCTGGCCTGCGCACCCCGCCGTTTCCCCGCTTTCTGGGGCCCCGGACATGACTGGACGCCCGACCATAACCACGGCGGCAGCGCGCTGCTGATGCTGCAGGAAATGCTCGTGCAGGAGGACTGCGGCACGGTGCGCCTGTTGCCTGCGTGGGACCGACGTGTGGACGTGACCTTCCGCCTGTGGCTGCCCGGCCGCCGTTCGGTGGAAGGAACGCTCAAAAACGGCGCATTTTCCTCGCGTATCAATTGAAAACCCCGGATAAATGTGTTAGAATACCCTTGCATTCTTACAGATATACACATGGGGGTTCACTATGGCTGAAAATCGACTCACCACTGCGCTCAAGCGCCATCCGCTGGTCAAGACGCTGCTGGAGCTGGAGGGCAATCCGCGCATCTGCGTCTACCTGGAGCCCCTCTGGGGCATCCCCTACAATCTCTACAATCCCTTTGCCACGCTTTTTATGTACAATCTAGGCGTCAGCGATGAGCAGATCGGTCTGCTGCTTTCCATCGGCATGCTCTTTCAGGTGCTGGCGTCGCTGCTGGGCGGCGTGTGCGGAGACAAGTGGGGCCGCCGCGTGACCACAGTGGTGTTCGACACCATCTCCTGGTCCATCCCTTGCCTTATCTGGGCTTTCTCGCAGAATTTCTGGTGGTTTCTGGCCGCCACCATTCTCAACTCCATGTGGCAGATCACCAATAACTCCTGGACTTGCCTGCTGGTGGAGGATTGCGATCCCAAAAAGCTTGTGGACGTCTACACTTGGATATCCGTCTCCGGGCTGCTGGCGGTGTTCTTCGCACCCATCTCCACAGCTCTGGTGTCCCACTACACCCTCATGCCCGTCATGCGCGGGCTGTACCTGTTTTCCTTCGTGTTCATGACCCTCAAATTCTGGACGCTGTTCGCGTTCGGCCATGAGACGCGTCAGGGCCGCATCCGCATGCAGGAAACCCGGGACATCAGCTTTTTTGCCATGTTCAAGGGATACGGCCGCGTCATCCGGGACATGCTGCACTCAAAGCCCACGCTGCTCGTACTGGCCATCATCATACTGTGCAACATCACATCCACGCTGTCTGGCACGTTCTTTTCGCTCTACGTGGTGCAGAACCTGGGGGTTCCCGAGGCCTTCATCACCTTCTTCCCGATGATCCGCGCCGGCATGATGCTGTTGTTCATCTTCCTGTGGCAGGCGCGCATCAACGCGCTGCCCTTCAAGCCGCCCATGATTGCAGGTCTGGCTCTGTTCATATTCGGCCAGCTGCTGCTGGTGTTCGCCCCCCGCGGCGGTGGCGTGAGCACTTGGGTGGCGCTGGTGCTCTACGTGCTGGCCGACGCGTTCGGCAACGCTATTTTCTCCCCTCGCAAGGATAGTCTTGTGGCCATGTGCATTGATGAGAAAGAACGCTCTCGCGTCAGCGGCCTGCTCTACGTCATCATGATCGGCTTATGCTCGCCCTTTGGCTACATTGGAGGCGTGCTCTCCGGCATCAACCGCATCCTGCCCTTTGCGTTCAATGCCGTGCTCTACACCGGCTGTCTGATTCTCGTGCTTTCCAGCGGCATCATCCGCCGCCTCTCCGATGACCTGGCCTGAAACCGGTCTACAACCTGCGCTCAATCAAGGCCGGGGTTCCCTTTTGTCAAGGAAACCCCGGCCTTTGTTTGCCGTGCACCGCAACGCTATTTTACATCGTAGAGCAGCGGCGCCAGTTCGTCGTCAAACATATTCTTTACATCGACGTGCAGCGCCTCGAGCGTTTTTTTGCTGTCCGTCTCGCGCCCAGAGGCCAAGCGGATGGCGTTTTCCACCGCCATATAGGCGCATCCATACACCGTGTGCACCACGGTGCCGCGCACCTGGCCGTCGCGCAGCCCCAACGCGATCTCATCATTGAACTCCGCCCCAATGATGGGCACATCGGAGCCCAGCGTGCGCACTGCCCGCAGCGCGCCCACCGTAGCGTTCTCGCTGGCGCACAGTATGCCGTCGTAGCGCACATCGCCGCTGAGCGCATCCATGCACTGGTCGTAAGCTTGCTGGGCATCGTCGCCGCAGTTGACGCGCTGTGCGATGCGGCTGCCCTGTTGGCCCAGCACATAGCGCAGCCCGTCTTCCCAACGGTCGCTGTAGCGGTAGGTCTCGGAAATCGCCACCAACAGGTAGTTTTTCTGCAGACCCACCTTATTGCCCGCAAGCGTTCCCACGCCCTTGCCCACGGTACTGCTATCATAGGTCACGTTTACCGTCGCCGCATCGCCCGTTTCCTGCCCAATGAGGATCACCTCCGGGCTGCCGCTGTAATCCCAGGGCAGACGCGGCTCCGTGCACGCTGAGGCGATGGCCAGAAATTCCACTCCGCTCTGCCGCGCGGCCTCGATCTGCGCCTGCATGCCCTCGCCCTCGTCCCACAGCGCGACCTCCAGCTGCCAGCCCGCATCCTCCGCAGCCAGCTGCGCCCCGGCGATCAGGTTCTCCCAGTAGTAGCCCTCCGCCCTATCCGCAACCAGCCGGATGCCGTGCACGGACTCTCCGCCGCTGCATCCGCACAGCGTGCCTGCCAGCAGCGCCGCGCTCAGGCAGAGGGCAGGCAGGGCAACTCGATGGTGACGCATGTCCATTCCTCCATTTCGCTGTCAATGGTGATGCCAAACTGTTCTCCGCACAGCAGCCGGATGCGCCGGTTGATGCTCTTGAGCGCCAATCCGCTGATCTGCTCCGGATTGGGCGGTTGGTTCTCGCGCAGCGCGCGCTGCACCTCCTCCAGCTTATCCGGCAGCATACCCATGCCGTCGTCCCACACCGTGATCTTCAACCTCTCTTCCTCCAGAAACACGCGCACCACGATCTGGCAGTCCTCGTTTTCCGCCACACCGTGCTTGATCGCGTTCTCCACGATAGGCTGAAGGATGAGCCTTGGGCAGTAGAGCGCCTCCGCTTCCTTCTCGACGTGGATGTGGCTGGCAAAGCGCTGCCCATAGCGCGTTTTCTGTATGATGAGGTAATTGTGGATATGATCCACCTCGCGCGATACTGTGTGGAAGTTGCCGCCGCGGTTGATGGACAGCCGCAGCAGCCGCGCCAGCGCGCCAATGGTGCTCACAGCGTCTTTGCTGCGCCCCGTCTCCACCAGCCAGGTGATCGAATCCAGCGCATTATAGAGGAAGTGTGGATTGATTTGCTCTTCCAGCGATGCGATTTCCATCTTGCGCAGCTGTTCCTGCTTGCGTTCACTCTCCTGCATCAGCTGTTCGATGCGGTCGATCATACCGTTATAGGTGCGTGTCAGCGACACAAACTCGCGATAGCCGTGGTTCTCCAGCCGAACCCCTGATACGCCCGCGTCAATGCGGTGCATCGCGCGTTCCATATATCGAAACGGCCGGCAGATCCACGTGGCCACCATTGCAGCCAAAAGCGCCGCAAACAGCATAGAGAACAGCAGCACCGTCAGCCCCTTGCGCTGCAGCGCCTGTCCGCCCTGTGAAAGCTCGCCTTCGCGCGTCAATCCCACAAGGATCCACTGCTCATTCTCCAGCGGTTGCGAGAGCTCCAGCTGCTGCTGCCCCTCCTGCCTGCTGCCCACGCTGCGGAATACATCGGACGCGCCGGGCAGCGCCTCCAGCTTGGCGCGCGGCGAGTAGACGATCCGCCCCGCAAGGTCGGTCAGCACGAGGCTTCCGCACTCCTGTCCGGAATATTCCTTGCAGATCTCCTCAATAGCGCTCAGACGGATGTTGACGGCCAGTACGCCGGTACTGAACCCGCCGTCTGCGTCGGTGTATGCCGCCCGCTGCGTCATGGTCGCCACCCAGCTATAGTCGCCGCGATAGCTGCGCTCCATGCGCGCGCCGCTGAATATCGGCCCTTCGCCGTGGAGCGCCATATCGAACCAATCCTGCTCCTGCACGCTCTGCGCGGTCAAAAACGGCCCGGATTTCCCCGCGCTGCTGGCGCACACGGGCATGCCAGCGCTGCTGTAGAGCGCCACAGAACTGACAGCATTGCCCGTCTCCACCAATGGATTCACCTGCTCTGCGAACTCTCCCGGCACAAAATTTGCCTGCGTCAACACCACATGCGCAATGTAATCGGACAATCCCTGCGCATCGAGCACCAGCACGTCCAGCTGTTCTTTTGCGCGCGACAC
The DNA here is from genome assembly GCA_002492415.1 of Christensenella sp. UBA7102. Lineage (GTDB taxonomy): Bacteria > Bacillota > Clostridia > Christensenellales > UBA1750 > Spyradocola. Next base: position 75,019 of record DKYK01000031.1, on the reverse strand, counting down.
ATTTTGCGTCACCAGCTTTAAGTCCATCTGCGTAAAGGTTTCACCCGCAAGAGTTCCAAACACGCCGTTGTAGATCAACAGCGTGGTCAGCGTCACCGTCAGCGTCATGACCACGATCACAAAGCGAATGCTGATCTTATGCACCGCCCTTCGCCCCCTGCCTGTAGTTCTTTGGCGTCATGCCGCAGCGCTGCTTAAAGCAGTAGGAAAAGTACCCCGGGTCCTCAAAACCCGTCTCCAGCGCGATCTCGCAGATCTTCTTTCCACTCCCCAGCAGCAGTTCTTTTGCATGCGCAATGCGTTGGTCCAGCACGTACTGCAGGAAGCTCGTGCCCATCTCACGCTTGAACAGCAGCGAAAGCTGCGTCTGGCTGATGTGGAACCGTTCGCACACCTCGGGGATGGACAAATTCGTGTCACCAAAGTTCTCCTCAATGTAGCGCGTGATCTCCTGCGCCTGGCGCTGGGAGTCCAGCGCCCGAATCCGCGCAATATGGCGGCAGGCCACGCAGGCAAATGCGCACAATCCGTCCAGCAGCGGTCCTGTCTCCAGCGGGTAATGCGCGCGCTGGCGCTCCAGCACGGGGTACAGCGCCTCCGAGGTCACGCCGCAGCGCAGCGCCGTGGTAAACACTGCGGATTTGACCATCGCCTGCAGCGCCTCGAGCCACGCCGGACTGACGCCGCTCGCCTCCAGGTCCGTGCGCATGCGTGCGAAGTACTCGATGCAGCGGCCTTCGTCCCCGCTGCGCAGCAGCTGCGCGATTTCACCGGGCAGGCTATCGGTCAGCGGCAGCGCGGCGTCCTGCTGCGCTTCCTCCATCAAAAATACGCTGCCCGCGTCATAAGTGGCCTCATTTCCCACCAACAGCAGCGCGCGCTGGTACATTCCCGGCAGCAATCGCGCGCTGTCCATCCTGCAGGACATCGCGGTCTTGACCGACAGTCCCAGATACATGCGCAGCGTGTCGGCGACACGCTCGGCCAGCTGCAACGTCCCTTCCTTGTCGCGTAGCAGCAGCACAAGCCGGTCCCGATGCAGCACGCACAGGCCCCGATCGCTCTCCTGCAGCAGTTCCTGCGCCAGCTGCTGCATGGAAAAGTTGAGCAGCGTCCGGTCCGCCTGAAAGTCCTCCCGCAGCACGCGTACGTTCTCCGGCGCGCCCGCCAGCTCCACCAGCGCCAGGCGCGCAGGGAAGTAGCGCTCCGTTTCCAGCCGTTCGCCCGTCTCACCGGGCGCCTCCAGCAGCAGCTCCATCAGCTGCGTGCGCTCCAGCTGCTGCCGCTCCTGCCTTGCCTCCTCGCGCAGGCTCTCCAGGTCGCGGCTGCGCGCCATATTGACGTCCAGCCGCCCGCGGATGCACCGCAGCGCCTCGCGCACGCCATCCGCAGACAGCGGCTTGAGCAGATAATCCATCACCTGCGCCTTGACCGCGCGCTGCGCGTACTCAAATTCATCATATCCGCTCACAATCACAAACTGCATCGCCGGGTAGAGTTCGCGCAGCCGCTCGATTAGCTCCAGTCCATCCATGTAAGGCATGCAGATGTCCGTCATCACCACATCGGGCAGCAGCCTGCGCGCCAGCTCCAGTGCCTCCAGCGCGCCGCCCGCACAGCCGCACAATGTAAAACCTTCCGCCTCCCAGTCCACGGTTTGCGCTATGCTCTGCCGCACGCCCGTCTCGTCATCCACCAGCAGAATCTTGTACCGCTGCATATCACACCTCTGTCAGTTCTTCGTCATACGCGCCCGAGCGCGCCAGCTCCGCGGCCTGCTCCAGCGTCGGGCTGATCCCGTGGCTGACGTAGTAGCCCGACACCGCATTGCCCATCGTCAGGCAATCGGCCATATCCAGGCCGCTCAGCAGCCCCAGCGCCAACCCCGCATTGAAATTGTCCCCTCCGCCTGTGGAGAGCACGGGTTTGTCAAAATGTACGTTTTTGCGCGACACCAGCCCCGCGCGGCAGACGCAGAAAGCGCCTGACGTCAGATGCACCACCACGCGCGCGCCGCTGAGCCGCTCGTGCAGCGTCTGCGCCAGCTCCACCGGGTGCATGTCTGCAAGTTCCAGGCCCCTTCCCAGCTGCTCCAGCTCGTTTTTGTTTACGGACAATATCACCGGCACCCGCCGCGCCAGCAGGGAAAGCAGCGAGAACATTTCGCGGATCTCTCCTCCGCTGCGCGCAGAGCAATCGGACAGATCCACCAGTAGCGGTCGCGAAAGGCTCCCCGCCAGCTCCTTCCAGATGGAAGTGGCGCGCACCACCTCGCTCCAGTTCATAAACGCCGCAAGGTCGCAGTCGGCAAACAGCCGCTCCGCCTCACCCGCGCCCAGCCGTCCGCGCAGCATGCGCGCATCCAGCGCTTCGATGTCCTCGTTGTGCGCCAGCATCAGCTTGCCGTCGTCAAACTCAATCGCGTCGCACAGGCCCGGCTGCGCCACGGAGCGCACCGTGCACAGCGGGTGCTGCGCCAGCTCCGCAAACGCGGGATGCAGCTGCGGCCAGCCCATCGCGCCCATCGCCGTCACCTCCACGCCCAGGGCGCACAGCGCAAGCGCGAACAGCGGCAGATTGCCCCCCGCGCGCATCCGCTGCGTCCGAAGTTCTATGGAAGCGCTTTTGCCCGCCTTGGCCGTCACATACGCGCCAAATTCCGCAATCGTAGAAAAGTACTCCACGCCGCCTTCCGCGCCTTTTTGCTTCACCACGCGCGAAATGGTATCCACATACCCGTCAAATCCCGCCGTCACGCGCATTCTGCGATTCTGCGTCTGCTCCATCTGTCCATCCTCCGTCATTTGTTCTTTCAATCTTCCTCGATAATCGCATCCAGGTTCATGCGCATGACCTGGATTGCCGCGCCAAGCACCGCAGGCGTGGGGCAGACCTGCCGCTGCACGGGCAGGTGAATCAGCATTTTCGCATCCAGCTCGCGCTGCAGCGCGGCGATCAGTCCCGGCCCCAGCATGGATGCCGTAACGCCGCCCACGGACAGTGCCTGCGCATCGCGCCCCAGCGTCAGCTTGTGAATCGCGTCGGCCAACAGCGGCGCCACATAATCCACGATGCGCTGCCGATTTTCCTGCCCGAGAGGCCCGAAGCGCCGCTCCAACGCCCGCCGTCCCGCCAATTCGTTCAGCGTCTCATCCCCGCACATGCGCATGTGGCCGATCTCGCCGCATTGTCCATGCACTCCACTCTCCAGCCGTCCTCCCGCGACCACGCCGCAGCTGACCTGCTCGCCCAGGCCCAGGTACAGAAAATCTTCCTGGTGACGCCGCAGCACGGCATACTCGCCCAACGCCGCCAGGTGCGCGCCGTTTTCCATCAGCACCGGCACGCCCAGGCGCTCGTGCAGCTGCGCAAGCTGTTCTCCCACGGGCACGCGCCCGGGCCTGCCCATGAATGCCTCGCCATACACGGCGCTGCCATCTGGCTCGCGCACTGCAGGGACGCCCAGGCCCACGCCGATCAGCCTGCTGCGCTCCACGCCCATCTGCTGCAACAATCCCTCGACAAGCGCGGGCAGCTCGCTGCACACCAACCGCTCAAAACCGCAGCGCAGGGGCTGGGCGCGCAGGCCGCGCACTCGGCCGCTGAGGTTGACCAGCCCCGCATACAGCAACTCCCCCTCGCAGCGCGCACCAATGACAACCGCTCGATCTGCGCAGAAGCGCAGCACCTGCGGCGGACGCCCCTGCGCCTGCAGAAGCTGCGTCTCCTCGTCCTGCCGCACCAATCCTCTTTTCTCCAGATGGGATACGATCTTGAGCACGGTGGGCACGCTCAGCCCGCTCAGCGTCGCAAGCTCGGTCTTGGTGGTGCGCCCCATGCGCAGCAGCAGCTTGTAGATGGTTCGTCGGTTGTGATTTCGGACCTGTCTTGCCGTCAGCGTCATGCGCGCTCCTCCTTTTTATTTATGTCTAACTTTTCTTACATTCAGTATACACGACGATGAATTTTTGCGCAACCTGTGCGTTTGTATGTCTTTTCTCCGCATCCCGCCTGTGCTATACTGATGCTGACTCCAAAACTCAGATCCATCAGGAGGCGAATCGCCATGCTGACCTTCCGAAAGGCCACGCCCGAGAGCGTGGGCATCCCCTCCGACGCCGTGGCGGACTTCGTGCGCGAACTGCTGGACGCGCGCCACTGCCTGCACACCATCTCCGTCATCAAGGACGGCGCACTGATCTTTGAGGGTGCGTTTTCGCCCATGACGCTGGACGAGCCTCACCGGCTGTACTCCTGCTCCAAGTCCTTCGTGTCCGTGGCCATTGGCTTGGCCCAAAGCGAGGGCCTGCTGCGCCTGACTGACCGCGTGGCGCAGTTTTTCCCCGAGTACGACACGCCCGACCTGCATCCTTGGCTCAAATCCGCTACCATCCGCGATATGCTGCGCATGACGGATTGCCACTCCGACAACACCTATCACATGGACCAAAACCCGCCCGACATGGACTGGGTGGACACCTGGTTCCGCACGCCGCCCAGCCATCGTCCGGGCTCCATCTTCCAGTACAACACTACCTGCACGGTGATGCTGTGCGTCATTCTCGAGCGCGTCACCGGTCGCACCTTCGTGGACTACCTGCGACCGCGCGTGTTCGATAAGCTGGGCATGAGTCCCGGCATCCAGTGCGTGCGCACCCCCTGTGGCCACGCTTGGGGCGGCAGCGGCGTACTGTGCTCCGCGCGCGACTTTGCAAAATTCGCCTACCTGTGCATGCACATGGGCGAATTGGACGGCGTACAGATCCTCCCTCGCAATTACATGGAAGAAGCCACTGCCTACCAGGTCGACAACACGCTCAACAACGACAACTGGGAGCACCAGCAGGGCTACGGCTACCAGCTCTGGCGCTCGCGCGAGGGCGGCTTCAGCTTCTACGGCATGGGCAGCCAGCAGGGCTTTTGCTACCCCGGACGCGACCTGCTGGTGGTCATCACCGGCGATACGCAGGCCATGCCCTCCGCCCGCGAGATCCAGCTGGGCAGCGTCCGCCGCCACCTGCTGCGCTCAGTCTACTCCCCTCTGCCCGAGAATCCCGCAGCTTACGCAGGCCTCGCCGCGCTGGCAGACAGCCTGACGCTGCGCACCGAGGAGGGTGCGTTCGACTCCCCCCTTGCTCCGACCGTTTCCGGCCGCACCTACACTTTCCCCGAAAACGAACTGGGCTGGAAAACCGCCCGCCTCACCCTCGGCCGTACCGGCCATCTCGCCTACGAAAACGCCGCCGGCGCGCACGAGATCCCCTTCGGCTTCGGAAAGCCCGTCCAATTCGAGCTAACCGAGCCTTCCACCTACACGATGGACATCGGTCACCCCGGCGGCCGCTCGCTGCGCGCCTTTGCCAGCGCCGCCTGGAAGGACGCACGCACGCTGCACCTGACCGTTTATGTCTGCGACGTGTGCTTCGGCACCCTCCAGTTCACCCTCCATTTCGACGACAATACCCTCACCGTCGCCGCCAAAAAGAACGCCGAATGGTTCCTGGGCGAATACCAGGGTTACGCAACCGGTACCCTGCTTCCCGACGGGAAAGCGCACGAGTACGCCGCTGGCGCCGTGCTATTCACACAACAGGAATGCAAGCGCCAATACGCGCTCGTCGTGGAAACCGACGGCCACATCGGCCTGCCAAAGGGGCATCTGGAACCAGGTGAAACAGCACAGGAAGCCGCCCTGCGCGAGATCCAGGAGGAAACCGGCGCCCATGCCAGCCTGGTAGGCGACCTGCGCTGCGACATCGCCTACCCCAAGGGCGAAAACACCATCAAGCACGTCGCGCTCTTTGCCGCCCGCTTCACCGGAGACCTCGCTCCCCGTAAAGGCGAGATCGACCGCATCCTGCTCACGGACTACGACACCGCCCTCATCCGCCTCACCTCCCCCGCCATCCGCGAGGCCTTCCAAACCCTCTGCTCCCAGTTGGATTCCATCGGCTGATTCTACCCAAAAACACAGCAAAGGAGGTGCGATCTTCCCAGAAATCGCACCTCTTTTGCTTACCTCTGCGGCAGCTGTGTCTGCACCGTCAGTCCTTCAAACATCGCTTCCAGTTCCTGCGCCGTTTCCTCCGGCAGCACATAACGGTTGTCACCGATCATAACAATGGACATCGACGGGATCACATACATACCCGTCTGCGTCGTATCGTTCAGCAGCAGACGCAGCCGGTACGACCTTCCTTCGCTCTGCGCACGGGCAATGCGCTCATACTCCTGATTGGTCAGGTTCGCCGGCTGTGCCTCCGTAAGCAGCGCCAGCAGCTGCTTTGCACGCCTGCCGGTCAGCGTGTCCTGCGCTTCGCGGCCAAAATGGTCGCAGATCTCGATCTTCTCCACGTTCTGCTCGAACCCTGCCGCCGAAATGTATTCTGCTGCGTCCATCTCAGAGCCGTCCGCCGCGCCGACCCGTTCGCCCAGATAGTAGTCACCTTCCCATTCCACCGCAACGCGGAACAGAGGATCATACCCATTGACCCGAATCAGCGTACCGCCCGCAGCAAAGTTCGCCGTGCTATCCAGACTGCCCAGCTGCTCGCCCAGCTGTTCCGGCTCCAGCAGGTAGGTGCTTCCATTTTCCAGAAACACATAGCGCCAGCCATTATAGTTGAAGGTTTTGCGCATTCCCGCAGGCGCATCTGCCGCAAACGCACTCTGCCGCACCGGCTGTACTACCGACGGTGCGGTGTACAACCGCAGTCCCGCCAGCCCCAACGCCACCAGCGCGATGCACGCCACCGCCGCGATCCATCGGTAAGCTTTCCCGCGAACGCGCGTCATGCGCTCAGCCGTCTCGATGTATTCCGGCGCAGCATACTCCATTTTCTCCAGCAATTCCTTGCCTCTCACAGTTCATATCCCTCCTTGATCAGGTATTCCCGCATCGCGGCACGGATGCGGTGCAGCGTCACTCGCACATTTCCCTGCGACAGTCCGCTGTGCGCGGCTATCTCCGTAATCGAATCCAGATACCAGTACCGCCGCAGAAACAGATTCCGCTTCTCTTTGCTGAGTGTCGCAAGAAAATCGTTCAGCGCACGGGCAAGCTCCTGCGCATCCAGCCGGCACGCCGCATCGTCCGGCGCGGGGATGCATTCCTCCATCTCCCGGCTCAGCTGTGCAACGTGGGCGCTGCGCTTGAGCCTTGCGCGCTCCCTGCAGCGGTTGAGCGCAATGTGCCGCGTGATGCGTGCCAGAAACGCATACAGATAGTCGCGCGGCGCATGCGGAGGTATGCTGCGCCACGCCTCCAGATACACGTCGTTTTCGCATTCCTGCGCAGTATGCACATCCCGCACGATCCCCCCGGCCAGTAGGCGCAGACGGGCTCCGTATTTCTGCGCGGTGTGGTCGACCGCCGACTCCTCCCGTTTCAGATATAGCTCAACGATCTGTGCATCCTCCATGCTCTCACCTCCATATTTTGTCTCTCACTCAATTAAGCACCGTTTCCCGCTGTATGTTACTGGATCGATTCAGATAAATCAAGCAAATTCCTCCAAAAATCTGCAGAGATGCGATTCCTCACGAAACCGCATCTCTTTTTCTATTCTATTTATATACGCTATTGGGCAAGCGCCTCGCGCAGCGCCGCGTTGACGTCCTTGGGGTCGGCCTTGCCGCGCAGCAGCTTCATGCACTGGCCCGTTAAAAAGCCGTAGACCTTTTCGTTGCCCGTGCGGAACTTCTTCACCGCGTCGGGGTTGTCGCGCAGCACCTGATCTACCGCCGCCGCCACAGCGCCCGCGTCGCGCTCCACCAGCAGCCCCTTCTCCCGGATGAATGCGTCCACGTCCGCGTCGTCTGCAAACACCGCCTCCAGCGCCTGCCGGGCCGACGCGCGCGTCAGCTTGCCCGCGGTCAAAAGCTCTATGATGTGCGCCAGCCTGCCCGCGTCCAGCTGCAGGTCGCCCGCGTCCAAGCCCGCCTCCTTGCACAGCCGCAGTACCTCGCTAAGGATCCAGTTGGCGGCCTCCTTGGGCTCCGTGCCCAGCGCCACCAGCTCCTCGAGTAGCCTGCACAGTCGCGCGCTCTGGCACAGTATGCCGATGTCGTGCTCCGTCAGCCTGTACTGCTCGCGATAGCGCACACGCTTGGCGTCAGCCAGCTCGGGCAGGCTGCCCCGCACCTTGTCCAGCCACGCGTCGTCAATGTACACCGGCGGCAGGTCGGGCTCGGGAAAGTAGCGGTAGTCCTGCGCGTTCTCCTTGGAGCGCATCGCGAAGGACGCGTCTTTGTTGTCGTCCCAGCGGCGCGTCTCCTGCACCACTTTATTGCCCGACTCCAGCGTCTCGATCTGGCGCCTGGCCTCGGTGTCGATGGCGCGGGCGATGGCCTTGAAGGAGTTCATGTTCTTCATCTCGGTGCGCGTGCCCAGCTTGTCGCCGCCCGCGGGCCGCACGGATATGTTCAGGTCAGCGCGGATGGAGCCCTCCTGCATCTTGCAGTCCGACACACCCAGAAACTGCAGCGTGCTGCGCAGCTTCGTCAAGAAGTCAATCACCTCGTGCGCCGAGCGGAAGTCCGGCTCGGTCACAATCTCCATCAGCGGCACGCCGCAGCGGTTGTAATCGCACAGCGTACTCTCCGTCCACGGGTCGTGCACCAGTTTGCCCGCGTCCTCTTCCATATGGATCTCGTGCAAGCGGATGAATTTCTTCTTCCCCTCTTCGGTCGTAACCTCGATGCCGCCCTTGGTGCAGATGGGCGCGTACAGCTGGCTGATCTGATACGCCTTGGGCAGGTCGGGATAAAAGTAGTTCTTTCGGTCAAAGCGCGTCAGCCGCGTGATGTCGCAGCCCAGCGCAAGCCCCGTCATCATCGCGTTTTCCACCACCTGGCGGTTGAGCACGGGCAGCGCGCCCGGCTGACCGGTGCACACGGGGCACACATGCGTGTTGGGCGCGCCGCCGAACTCCGTCGTGCAGCCGCAGAATATCTTGGTGCGTGTGTTCATCTCCACATGCACCTCAAGACCGCAAACCAGCTCCCACTTCATCACAGCGCGCCTCCCTTCGTCATCTTGTGAAACCGCGTCGCGCGCTGGAACGCGTCCGCCGCGCGCAGCACGGTCTTATCTCCATGTGCCGGCCCGATCAACTGCGCGCCCACCGGCATGCCGTCCCGGTCAAATCCACAGGGGAAAGTCACTGCCGGCAGCCCCGCAAGGTTGACCGAGACCGTGTAGATGTCGCCCAGATACATCTTCAGCGGATCGGACAGCGACTGTCCAATGCCCAGCGCCGTGGTGGGCGCCGCAGGCGACAGGATCACGTCATACTTTGCAAACGCCGCGTCAAACGCCTGCTTGATGAGCGCCTTGACCTTCAGCGCCTTGACGTAGTATGCGTCGTAATATCCAGACGACAGCACGAACGTGCCCAGCAGGATGCGCCTGCGCACCTCTTTGCCAAAACCTTCCGTGCGGCTTCTGCTCATCAGCGACACAATGTCTTCCGCCTCGTCCGCGCGGTAGCCGTACTTGATGCCGTCAAAGCGCGACAAGTTGCTCGACGCTTCGGCGCACGCCAGGATGTAGTAGGCGGGCACTGCGTATTTGACCATGCCCAGCGAGAAGTTTTCCACCTGCGCACCCAAACCCTTCAACGTCTCTGCCGTCTCCAGCACCCGTGCCCGCACGTCCTCATCCAGCCCTTTTGCAAAATACTCTTCCGGCACGCCCACGCGCAGCCCGCAAATGCCGCCGTCCAGCGCGTCCAGCGCGCCGCACACGGAGTCCACCGTGGTCGCGTCGTGCACGTCTTTTCCATGAATGATGTCGTAGATCGCCGCGCAGTCCGCCGCGTCGCGCGCCAGCGGTCCGATCTGGTCCAGGCTGGACGCATACGCGATCAGCCCGTAGCGCGACACCGCGCCGTAAGTCGGCTTAAAGCCCGTCACGCCGCAGAAGGCAGCCGGCTGGCGGATGGATCCGCCGGTATCCGACCCCAGCGCGCAGGGCAGCTCGCAGGCCGCCACCGCCGCCGCCGACCCGCCCGACGACCCGCCGGGGGTCTTCTGCAGGTTCCATGGGTTGTGCGTCGCGCCGTGAAAAGACGTCTCCGTGGTGCTGCCCATCGCAAATTCGTCCATGTTGGTGTGGCCCACAATCACCGCGCCCGCACCCTGCAGTTTATCCACCGCCGTCGCGTCATACGGCGGGTTAAATTCCAGCAGCATCTTCGAGCCGCACGCCGCGGGCAGCCCGCGCATGCAGATGTTATCCTTAATCGCCATGGGCACACCCGCAAGCCGCCCCATGTCCTCGCCACGATCGATGCGCGCCTGTACTTCTTCGGCGCGCCGCATCGCCGCTTCCCAGTCCAGTGCCGTCATCGCGCGGATACTGCCGTCCACGTCCTCAATGCGCGCCTTTGCCGCCTGCACCAGCTCCGGGGACGTGACCTTGCCCTCCCGGATTGCCCGCGCCATCTCCAGCGCCGTGCTCTGCGTGTAGTTCATGTCCTTTCCCCTCCTATTCCACCGTGCGCGGCACCTGGTACGCGCCGTCCAGCTTCTTCTTCGCGTTCGCCATCAGGCGCTCGCGGTCATAAGAGGGCTGCACCACGTCCTCGCGGAACACGTTCTTCAGTCCTGCCGCCTGGATCAGCGGCTCGGCGTGCTCCGTGTCCACGGCGCCCAGCAGCTCCATGTAGTCCAGTATCTGCTGCATCTGCGCGAGCAGTTCTGCCTTTTCCTCCTGCGGCAGCGCCAAGCGCGACAGCTCCGCAATGTATTCCAGCGTTCTTTCATCCATAGCGCCATTTCTCCTTCCACATCCGGTTGCGTCACGGGATCAGCCGATTGATGTCCCGCGGGAACAGCGTCGCCTCGCGGATGTTGCTCTCGCCGATGAGCTTCATCGTCAACCGTTCCAGTCCGATGCCCAATCCGCCGTGCGGCGGCAGGCCGTTCTTGTGCGCCATCAGGTAGCTCTCAAAGTCCGCAACGTTCATGTGCAGTCGTTCCATTTTCGCAATCTGCATGTCGTAATCATGGATGCGCTGGCCGCCGGTGGTGACCTCCATGCCGCGCAGCAGCAAGTCAAAGGACAGCGTGTGCTTGGGATCCTCAGGGTCATCCATCGCATAGAAGGGGCGCTTTTTGGTGGGGTAGTGCGTCACAAACACAAAGTCTGCGCCGTATTCCTCTTGGAACAGCTGTCCAATCAGCTGCTCCTCCTCCGGCTCAAGGTCGTGCGGGTCGCGGATTTTCCGGTTGTACTTCTCCGCCACCATCTCCTTGGCCCGAACGAACGTCACCTGCGGGATACTCTCCACCTTGGGCAACGCAACGGAAAGCAGCTCCAGCTGCGGCGCATACTCGCTTTTCAACACCGCCATCACATGCTGCAGCATCGCCGTCTCCATCTCCATCACATCGGCGAAGCTGTCGATGTAGCCCATTTCAAAATCCAATGAGGTATACTCGTTCAGGTGCCGCGTGGTGGCGTGCTTTTCGGCGCGGAACACCGGTCCTACCTCAAACACCCGGTCGAACACCCCCACCATCGTTTGCTTGTAGAACTGCGGTGACTGCGCGAGGAACGCCTTCTGTCCAAAGTAGTCCAGCTTAAATATATTGGCGCCGCCCTCCGCGCCCACCTTTACGATTTTGGGGCTGTGGATCTCCGTAAACCCTTCGCCGTGCAGGAACTCCCGGAATCCCCGCACGATTCCCTCCTGTATTTTAAACACCGCGCGCTTTCTCAGATTGCGCAAGGATACCGGGCGGACGTTCAAATCGCTCTCTAATCCCAGATTGAGCTTATACTTGTGCACCGGCGCCTCCAACGCCCCTGTCGGGCGGCTCAGCACGCGTAAGCTCTCCACGCGCAGCTCGAACCCGTGCGGCGCGCGCTGGTCAAACGCCACAGGGCCCGTCACGGCCACGCACATGCCATCGGTCAGTTCCTGCGCAGCAATGTCCATGCGCGCAGCATCAAGCACGCACTGAACCGTGCCGTCATACCGGCGTAGAATGATGAAGGCGAACTCCGCCATGTCACGAATGTGATGGATGCAGCCCCGCAGCTCGATGGAATTGCCCGGTTTTTCCTCCAACACGCGCTGGATCGTCCATTGTTCCTGTCTTTTTCCGGTTGTCGTCTGCATAAGCTTTTCTCCTTTCCTTTTTGTCCTTGTACCACGTATTGGGGAAAACAATAAAAAAAATCCCCTGAGGAGTATACTTCTCCCCAAGGGACGGAATAACCCAAATTGCTACCCCGCGGTACCACCCGATTTGTCGCATAAAGCTGCGCGCGTCGCCATTGACCGTGCCTTTATGTAACCGCTCGTCGCCGCTGTAACGCCCGGCTCTGCGTAGACCCCTACTCGTCCTTATCCGGGCTTTCGAAGTCTCGGCTACGGAGTGTTCCCCCTGCGCTGCGGCCACGCGATGCTTTCAGCCGACGACATCGCCTCTCTGCTGCCGGGTCCCGCAAGGCATTCTCCATCACTGCCTTTAATGTCGCAATCATACTCGCTCTTTTGCCCGCTGTCAAGAGCGCAGCGGCGACATAAGCATATTTTTACAAAGCTTTCCCCGCAAAATCGTGAATTTTAACGGAACGGGCCGAGAAGGAATTTTATATTGTGTAACTTTTTTGTTAATGATATTCTATGTTTGTAAACTCACCCGAATACATAAGGAGGATGAACGTATGCTTAAACTGCGCAAGATTCTGTGTGTGCTGCTGGCTGTGCTGATGGTCGCAGCGCTGACCGCCTGCTCGGGCGGCACCACCGGCGGCGCCCCCGCCGCCGATAAGCCCAATGCCGATAAGCCCAATGCCGATAAGCCCGCTGCGGACGCGCCCGCCGACTCCAGTGAAGGCACTCCCGTCGAGGTTCTGACCTGGTCCAACGCTGCCACCGTCGAGTACCTCAAGAGCATTGTGGACGCTTTCCACGAGGCCTATCCCCAGCACCAGCTGGTTGTGACCGAGGTTCCCTCCGGCGAGATCGATCAGGTCATCCAGACCCGCATCTCCGCCGCCAATGTGGACATCGTTTCCTTCCAGACCTTCTCCAGGCCCCAGGCCGATTGGAACAAGGATTCCATCGACAAGCCCGCTTGGCAGCAGTATATTGACGAAGGTCTGCTCACCGACCTGACCGACGAGCCCTACATTCAGAATTACAACGTGGACACCCTGATGGGCAACGCGTACAACGATCGCCTGTACAGCCTGAACATGGGCGTCGTGGCCTACAGCGGCCTGTTCTACAACAAGGCCATCTTCACCGAGCTGGGCCTGGAAGTTCCCAAGACCTGGGACGAGTTCATCGCCGTTTGCGAAGCGGTCAAGGCTGACGGCCGTTATTCCGTGCTGTCCGCCGGCGCTGCCGACCAGTGGCCGCTGAACATGTTCGCCAACGCCATCCTCTCCGCCAACTATGGCGACGACGCCGAGCAGATCGGCATGAAGCTGCTCACCGGCGAGATGAAGCACACCGACCCTGAGGTCAAGCTGGTCTACGACTGCATGGAGCAGTTCGCCGCCTATCTCGAGCCCGGCGTCACCGGCATCGCCTACTCTGATGCTCCCGGCCGCTTCGCGCTTGGCAACATGGCCATGTACGCCGATGGCGCCTGGTCCTTTGCCGACATCCAGAAAGCCAACCCCGACATCGACTTTGGCTACTTCCCGCTGCCCGGCGTCAACGCCCGTGCGGACGGCTTGGATCCCCAGTACGGCATCAAGTATGACCTGTCCTTTGCCATCCCCACCAACGCGCCCAACGTAGAAGGCGCCAAGGCTTTCCTGGAGTATGTTTCCCGCAAGGACGTTTACACCGCGTTCCTCAACGCCATCGGCTTTACGCCTACCCAGGACGTGACTCTGGAAAATGAGTTCCTGAACTCTCTGGCCAGCGGCCTGCAGAAGCCCTGCCTCAACGCCGAGATGTACATCTACTCTCCCAAGGGCGTTGGCGAGTACGGCTCCGGCCAATTCTCCTTCCTGTACCTCAAGACCCTGGGCGGTCCGCTGACCGCTGAGGAGCTCGCGCAGAAGGCTGACGAGGACTTTGACACCGCAAGAGCCGCTCTGGCCTCTCTGGCTGAGTAAAAACATCCATATTGCATGCTTTCGGGGGGCGATCGGATTCGCCCCCTTTTTAGAATCCCAAACCGAAAAGGAGGCGTCTCCTCATGCAGGCCAACCACTCGGCTGTCAACGCACCTCGCAGGCGCAAGCACATCCGCACCTTTCCCATTTGGATCGTGTTCCTGTGCATGCTGCCCGGGTTGCTGCATTACACCATTTTCCGGCTCTTCCCTTCCGCGATGACCGCGGTGCTGTCCTTTACTGACATCTCGGGCATTCCTGGCTCCTCGTGGAGCTGGGTAGGCTGGGCCAACTACAAGGAATTCTTCATCCTGCAGAACATCCGTGACCTCAAGGCTTCCCTGGGGCGCACAGCGATCTACGCCGTCTCCGTTACGCTCATTCAGAACGCGCTGGCGCTGCTGATGGCCGTCATCCTAAACGGCAAGTTCCTCAAGGGCCGCAATTTTGCGCGCGCCGTCTACTTCATGCCCGTGATCCTGGGCGCGGCGGTGGTATCCACCATCTGGAAGCTGATGTTCTCCACGCCCACCGGCCCCATCTTCCTGTTCATGAAAAACGTGCTGGGCATAGAAAACCCGCCAGCCATTCTCTCGAGCTACACCTATGCCTTCCCCGCGGTCATTGCAGCTCAGATCTGGCAAAACATGGGGTATTCCATGGTCATCTTCCTCGCTGCGCTGCAGAACATCTCTGCAGACCTCTACGAGGCCGCCTACATTGACGGCGCGAACGAGTGGCAGGTATTCTGGCGCATCACGCTGCCGCTGATCTGGTCTGCGGTCACGGTCAATACGCTGCTGGCCATCATCGGCTCGCTGCAGAGCTATGAACTGATCATGACCATCACCCGCGGTTCCTTCAACACCGCAACGCTGGGCATGATGGTGTTCGCCACGGCCTTTGGCGGCGGCGGCGCCACGGCGAGCGGCGGCACGGTCGCCGGCATGCGCCAGGGCTATGCGGCTGCCGAGTCCATGATCCTGTTCCTGGGCGTGCTGGTCGTCACCGTCATCTCGCAGTTGGTCATGAAGAAAATGGAGGCGGATTCGTAATGGGCAAGATCAAGAACATTCCTTTCCGCGTATTTTGTTACGTGCTGATGGTCGTCTTTCTATTCATCTATCTTTTCCCGCTGTTCTTTGTGGCCAATACCTCCATCAAAAGCGCGCAGGATTACATGCTGCATCCCACCGCGCTGACGAGCACCTGGCAGTTTGGCAACTTCATTACCGCGTGGAACAAGGCGAATTTCGGCGCTTACATCGGCAACTCGGTGCTCTACACCGCCGTGTGCACGGTGGCATCGCTTCTGTTGTCTCTGCTGATCGCCTTCCCCATCTCGCGCAAATACATCCCCTGCGCGGGCTTCCTGTATCTGCTGTTCCTGTGCGGTCTGTTCCTGCCCAACGGCATGATTCCCACCTTTCAGATGGTGCTCAATATGGGGCTGTACGACACCAAGATCGGCTACATGCTGGTCATGACGGGCGTCAACGCCACTTCGGTGTTCTTTTTTACGGGATACTTCAAGTCCATTCCGCGCGAGCTGGACGAGGCCGCTTCCATCGACGGCTGCGGCTATCTGCGCTATGTGCTGACCTGCATCGTGCCCCTCGCACAGCCCGCCATCGTCTCCATGGGCATGCTGAGCATGATCGGCGTATGGAATGACATTGTTTCCTCCACCATTTATCTGACCAGCGAGGCCAACTACAACATCACCCGCGGCCTGTTCGTGTTCACCGGCCAGTATTCCAACGACTGGACGCTGACCGCGGCCGGCCTGCTCATCGTAGCCGCTCCGCTGATCGTGGTCTACATCTTCGGCCAGCGCTACATTGTTGACGGCGTCATGGCCGGCGGCCTCAAGGGCTGATCTTCAACGCAAAATTCACAGAAAAAAGTGCTCCGTTCGGAGCACTTTTTCTAGTTTTGGTACAAATAACAGCCCGGTTCGTGGTCGTCCACCACGCCCACCGCCTGCAAAAAAGAGTAGACGATCACCGTGCCCACATACTTCATGCCTCGCTTTTTCAAATCTGAGCTGATGCGGTCGGACAATTCCGTGGACGCCGGCATGGGCAGCGCATGCTCCCGCACCACCTGTCCGCTCGTAAAGCCCCACAGGTAGGCGTCAAATGATCCAAACTCCCGCTGGATCGCAAGGAAGGCACGCGCGTTTCCCACCGCTGCCATAAGCTTCCTGCGGCTGCGCACGATGCTCGCGTCGGCGAGCAGCTCCTCGATCTTCTCCTCCCCATATTCCGCGATTTTCACCGGGTCAAAGCCGTCCAGCGCACGGCGGAAGTTCTCTCGCTTGTTGAGTATACACGCCCAGGAGAGTCCCGCCTGAAAGCCCTCCAGCAGCAGGAATTCGAACAGCACCCGATCATCATGGCAGGGAATCCCCCACTCTTCATCGTGGTATCGGATCATGTTCTCCGCTCCCCTTGCCCAGGCACAGCGCGGCATTTCCGCCATATTCTCACCCCATTTCAAAAAACCGCCCGGGCAGAAAATGTTCCCGGGCAGAATTTCATCGATTGCTTACGCGTTTTCCAGCATCTCCACCGCGCGCTGCAGCTCGGCAATGATGTTGATGTGCTGAGGACATGCAGCCTCGCACTGGCCGCAGGCGATGCACTGGCTGGGCTTGCCGCCGCTCCGGGTGGCAAAGGCGAAGTTACCCAGCGCGCCGGCGCGGTTGCCGTACACCAGCTGGTTGTTCATCGCCTTGAAAATGCCGGGGATGTTGATGGACATCGGGCAGCCCTTGACGCAGTACTGGCAGGCGGTGCAGGGGATCTGCGGCAGCGCGTCCAGCGCGGCGCGCGCCTTGTCCACCACGGCCTTCTCCGCATCACTCAGCGGCTCAAAGCGCTCCATGAAGGAGAGATTGTCCTGCATCTGCTCCAGCGTGGACATGCCCGAGAGCACCGTGACCAGTCCGTCCAGCGACGCGGCATAGCGGATGGCCCAGGAGGGCAGCGAGGCCTGCGGCGCGGCGTCCTTGAATATCTTTTCGATGGGCGCGGGCAGGTTGGCCAGCGAGCCGCCCTTGACAGGCTCCATGATGATGACGGGCTTGCCGTGCTTTCTTGCCACCTCATAACACGCGCGCGACTGAATGGATGCGCTCTCCCAGTCGGCATAGTTGATCTGCAGCTGCACAAACTCCATGTCCGGATGCAGCGTCAGCACCTCGTCCAGCTTGTCCGCCTTGTCGTGGAAGGAGAAGCCCAGATGCTTAATCAATCCCTTTTTCTTCTGCTCCGCAAGGAAATTCCAGATATTGAAGCGATCAAAGGCCTCCGTGCGGCTGTCACCCAGATTGTGCAGCAGATAAAAATCGAAATACCCGGCGCCCGTGCGCTCGAGCGAGGTGTAGAACATGCCCTGCGCTTCCTCTGCGGTGTTGGCGCCTGCCCAAGCGGGTAGCTTGGTCGCCAGCTGGAAGCTCTCCCGCGGATAGCGGTCCACAAGAGCGGTCTTTACAGCCATCTCGCTCTTGCCGCCCAGGTAACCATACGCGGTGTCAAAGTAGGTAAAGCCCTTGCTCAGAAACAGGTCCACCATCTGCTTGGTCTGTTCGATGTCCACCTCGTCGCCGATCATCGGCAGCCGCATCAGTCCGAAGCCCAGTTTCGGTATCTCTTGTCCCAGATAGGTCATATTGCGTACCCCTCTTTCTTTTTTATGTTTTTTATTATTATACACCATCTGCCCAATTTTCGCAACTTTTCTATCCATTGTGCCGTCAAAGGATTATATTGGATATGCGTCTTATCACCTCGCAAGGGAGGCTCCTTATGCACTCAACCCGCACGCGGCTTGCCGTCTACTCTTTTGCGCACTTCCTGGTGGATCTGTGCTGCGCGCTGCTCCTGTTCCGTCTGGCCCAAGGCATGTTCGACGCTTCTTTGTTCTACCTGGTCTACAACTACTGTGCCTTTGCACTGCAAATGCCCCTTGGGCTGTTGGCAGACAAACTCAGCCGCAATGCACTGATCGCCGCGGCGGGCTGCGCGCTGGTCGCCGCCTCGTTTGCGCTATACAGTCTGCCCATGGCCGCCGTCGTCGTCGCAGGCCTTGGCAACGCGCTGTTCCACGTGGGCGGCGGCGTGGACGTGCTGGACGACAGCGGCAGCAAGGCGGGCGCGCTGGGCGTCTATGTCTGTCCCGGCGCTTTGGGCTTGTTTGTGGGCACGATGCTGGGCAAGGGCGACTTTCCACTGGCCGGCGGCGCCGGGATGATGTTGGCTGCGCTGGCCGCAATCCTGCTCATGGCGCGGCACACGGGCGTACTGCGCGCTTCGCACAACGCGCCGCTCTCCCTGCGCGGCACGGCCCGGTTTGATGTGCTGCTGCCTGCGCTGTGCCTGTTTCTGGTGGTGGTCATCCGCTCCTACGCGGGCATGACCATGCGCTTTGAGTGGAAGAGCTCGGGAAACTGGGCGCTGTTTACGACGCTTGCGGTGATGCTGGGCAAATGCGCGGGGGGCTTTGCGATGGATGTACTGGGCGCGCGGGCGGCCTCCCTGCTGTCGCTGCTGGCTGCCGCGGTGCTGTTCTTCTTTGCAGACAACCCCTACGCCGGAGTCGCAGCGGTCTTTCTGTTCAACATGACCATGCCCGTGACGCTGTGGGCGCTGGCGCAGCGCATGCCGGGCTGCAAGGGCTTCTCCTTTGGGCTGCTCACGTTCGCGCTGTTCCTGGGCTTTGCGCCGGTGGGCTTGGGATGGAGCGCCGCCAGTGCAAACTGGCTGCTCGCGGCGCTGTGCGTGCTCTCCGCGCTGCTCATGCTGCCCGGCGTGAAAGGCCGCCCTCATCGCGCACAGGTACAACGCCATGTCTAGACTGATCGTCGCTCTGCTCATCTCTCTGCTGCTGACGCTGCTGTTCGAGGGCGCGTTTGCATTCCTTGCCGGCGCGCGCACATCCCGCCGCCTGCTGCTGGTCGCCCTGGTCAATCTGCTGACCAATCCGCCGGTGGTGCTGCTGTGCACGCTGTTCCCATCCCCGCTCCTCACCGCCGCAATGGAGCTTGCTGCCGTGGGGGTCGAGGGCCTGGTTTATCGGACCTGCGCCGACTGGTTGCGCCGCCCCTTCCTGTTTTCGCTGGCCATCAACGCCTTTTCGTATTTTGCTGGATTGTTGCTCAATCATCTGCTATAATGCCATCAATTTGAGGAGGTATGTTCCATGAAACGACTGCTTACCCTGGTTTTGTCCCTGTTGCTGTGCTGCGCACTGTTCGTGCCCGCCGCGCACGCGGATGTGGTTTGGGAACCCATTGGCAACAGCTTCTACGATGCGCACCGCGACGAATGCGTCTACCGTGACAAGGCGTATGCTGTCTTTGATGAGGTTCCCGTCTACGATGCCCCCGGCGACAGCATGTCCAAGTGGTCCGTCTCCGCCGGAGAGAACGTATACGTCGGCTTCGTCTACACGGATGCTGACGGCGTGGAGTGGGGCGCGACCGACACGCGCCAGGGCGAGGACTGGATCAGCGGCTGGATTGATCTGCGCCTGCTGTCCCCGGTGTACGATACGCGCGACTTTCTTGCCGATCATGCGGCGGAGGTTCAGCCCTACGCGGGCGAGCCGGCGGAACTGACCGGCGAGGGCGAATGGATGCTGTGGAGCTATCCGGGCAGCGAAACCGGCTATCCTTTCCAGCCGGACGACAGCTTTGCGTGGAAGGACTGGGCCGGTTATGTCTATACGGATGAAACCGGTGCACAGTGGGTCAATTTTCCCTATGTATACGGAGACGAAGGTTGGGTCTATGTCCCCGACCCCTGCCGCACAGAGCCCGTCTCGCTGGCCGCCGCCACGCCCGCTCCTACCATGCAGCCCGCGCAAACTGCGCAGCCCACACAGTCCGCCCAAGCCACCCCCGCCGCCTCGCATTCGGCCGCGCTGATCCTGATCTGCGTCGGCGTCGCATTGGTCGTAATGGTCTCAGCCGTGCTCATCGTCATCCTGTATGTCGTGAAAAAGAAATAATCGGAGGTGTACGTTATGCTCCCCTTGTTTTGCGATGTCATCTATGAACCGCCGATCTTTCCATCCTCCGGCGGATCGCTGCTCATGCTGCTGCCGCTGCTGTTAGGTGCGGCAGCGCTCGCGGTCGCCATACTGCTCGCCATGCGCAGGCGGAAACGTCGCTGATTGCGCGCTTTTTTTCCGCGGTTGCGAAAAAAATTAACATCTCTGTGCTATGCTTGTGGTACTTGTAAACGCACGGAGGAGGAACGCCGCATGAAGGATGCGATCCTGTTTGATTTGGACGGCACGCTTTGGGACAGCGTGGAGGGATGCGTGCACGCTTGGAACGAAGTGCTCGCACGCCATCCAGAGGCCGGGGACCCGCTCACACCCGAGCGCATGTGCGCTTACATGGGCAAGACCACCCAGCAGATCGCGCGCCTGATGATGCCTACCCTGACAGAAGAACAGTCGCTGGCGATTATGGACGAATGCAGCGCGCACGAGCACGAATTTCTGCGCGCCCACGGTGGCGGCAGGCTGTATGACGGCGTGCTCAAAACGCTGGATGCGCTGCATCGCGACTACGACCTGTTCATCATCAGCAACTGCGAGAGCGGCTATATTGAGATCTTTCTGGATCTAAACGACGCCTGGCCCCTGTTCTCCGGCCGCGCCTGCCCGGGCGACACGGGATTGCTCAAGGGGGACAACATCCGCCTTGTGCTGGAAAACGCCGGTCATCCCCGCGCCTTCTATTTGGGCGACACGGACGGGGACGAGCGTGCCGCGAGACAGGCCGGCATTCCCTTTGTCCATGCCGCCTATGGCTTTGGCAGCGCCATCTCTCCCGACGCCGTACTGGAGCGCTTTTGCGATCTCCCCCGGCTCGCGCGTGCGCTGTTTTCACGCTGAATTTGTCATAAAAACCACGCCTTTCTGCACATGCTATCGTGTACAGGGAGGTGTTTTTATGAAAAAGCAATCTGTCATATCCGCGCTGGTGCTCTCCGTGCTGCCGGTCGCGGCTGTAGCTGCGCTCTCCGCGCTGTTGACCGATTCCAAGGGAAGCTGGTATCTCTCGCTGTGCAAGCCGTCCTTTACCCCGCCGGATTGGGCGTTTCCTCTCGCCTGGGGCATCGTGTACCTATGCGCAATCGCAGCCATCTACCTGTTGCTTCGCCGCAATGAAGCGATATCCCCCACCATCGTCAGCCTGCTGTGTGCCGTGGGCGTGCTCAACGTGCTGTGGTCGGCAGTGTTTTTCCATCTGCATGCGCCGTCGACTGCCTGTGCAGTGCTACTGGCACTGCTGGGCGCGCTCGTCTGGCTCATATGCCTGCTGCGCCCGGCAAACCGCGCGTCCATGTTCCTGCTGCTGCCGCACCTGCTCTGGGGCGGCTTTGCGCTGGCGCTTAACGTCAGTATCGCGTTGCTCAATGCAGCGTGACGGGAACGTCCTCCAATAATTCACGCGGAACATCTTGTTTCGAGCGCTCTTTTGGCGTATAATGGGTAGCAGTTTGATACTCTTTTGCAAAGGAGCGCTTTAAAAATGAAGATCACAGCTGTCCGGCTGTATACGATGAACATACCGCTCATCACGCCTTTTAAGACGGCGCTTCGCACGGTCAACGCCATCGAAAACCTGGTCGTAGAGGTGGAGACCGACGAGGGTGCGGTGGGCTATGGCGAGGCGCCGCCCACCGCCGTCATCACGGGCGACACCATTCCCTCCATCGCGGGCGCAATCCAATACTTCATCGCCCCCAAGCTGATCGGCCGCACGGTGGACTGCTTTGACGAGCTGCACGACGTCATTGAGAGCAGCATGGTGCACAACACCTCCGCCAAGGCCGCGGTGGAAATCGCGCTGTACGACCTGGTGGGCAAGCGCTGGAACGTGCCGCTGTACAAGCTGCTGGGCGGTGCGAAGCAGCGGCTGGAGACCGACATCACCATCTCCGTCAACCCCGTGGAGGAAATGGTGCGCGACGCGGTCACGGCCGCGCAGCGCGGTTTCCGCATCCTCAAGGTCAAAGTGGGCAACGACGTCGCTCTGGACGTGGAGCGCCTGACCGCCATCAAGGCGGCAATCCCGGCGGATTCCGTCATCCGTGTGGATGCCAACCAGGGCTGGACGCCCCGTCAGGCAGTGCGCATCATCAAGACGCTGGAGGATGCCGGTCTGGATGCCGATCTGGTCGAGCAACCCGTCAAGGCGCACGACATTGAGGGCATGCGCTATGTCACTGCGAATGTCGATACTCCGATCCTCGCCGACGAGAGTGTGTTCTCCGCCTCCGATGCCATTGAGATCATCCGCACCCACGCGGCGGACCTGGTCAACATCAAGCTGATGAAGACCGGAGGCCTTTACGGCGCCATGTCCATTGCCTCCATCGCAAAGGCTTGCGGCGTCGAGTGCATGATGGGCTGTATGCTCGAGGGCAACGTGGCCGTGACCGCGGCGGCGCATGCGGCGCTGGCGCGCGGCATCATCACCCGCATCGACTTGGACGGTCCTGCGCTGTGCAAGTCCAATCCCGTGCACGGCGGCGCGCAGTTCACCGACAGCATCATCACCCCTGCCGAAGGGCCGGGCCTGGGCATCACCGGCATCGACGGCCTGATCCCGCTGGAGATCTGATCCCCACCGCTATCGCTAAAAGGAGTACCAACGCATATGAAAAAGTTTCTCTCTCTTGTCGCGCTCTTTGCGGTCTGCACGCTGGCGTTGACCGGCTGCGTCGCGGCCCCCACCGTCAACGAGGACGATGTGGATCGTCCCACCGCCGTGGTCACCTGCGGCGAAACCGAGCTGGCCGCGACGCCCGAGCAGGATCCCGCTGCAGAACCCACCGCTACCCCCGCCGAGGGCGAGGAAGCCCCGCCTGTGGATTCCAACATCTATAACCCTGTCAAGGTCGGCGACACGCTTGCGTTGACCGGCACGCATGCCAGCGGCATCGCATCGGTGTGCTATCGCGTAAATGGCGGCGATCCCGTCGTGGTCAAGGAACCCTCCGTCGCCTTGACAGTGGACGCCTCCTTGGAAAAGCTGGAGCTGTACGTCACCGATGGCGACGGCGTCGTCTCCCAGTGGGCCACCTATTTCTTTACCGTCGAATAATTCAACTCCAAAATCCAAAAATTGCGCCGTGCGTCCGACTTTTTCACCGGACGCGCGGCGTTCCATTTTTTCCTGTTACATCCGCAGGGATCAGAGGCTGCGAAAGCATGCAAAGCGTTGGTCTGCTCTTACTGCTTAGCCGGATTGGGGCAGGTGATGATCCAGGTGTAGCCAAAGCGGTCTTTCACGATGGAACCGCAGCCAGCGTCATCCGGTTCCGGATGCGGACGCAGCGGGGAAAGCATGATCCCTCCCTTGGCCAGCACAGACAGCGCGTGCAGGGCTTCCTCCTCTGAGTTCATGTGAATCATCAGCTTGATGCCCACCCTTTCTCCGCCGTAGCCGGCGCCATCGGCCCCTGCCATGCGCGTATTGCCAATGTCAAACTCCGCGTGCATTACCTTCCCGATTAGCTCCGGCGTCTCCGCCGTGCTCTCAGAAAAGCGGGACATCCAGCGGATCTCACCGCCAAACGCCTCGATATAGGCGTTGACGGCTTCCTCACAGTTCCCGTTAAATTCGAGGTACGGGATGATCTCAATCTTTTCCATTTTTCCTCCTGTAAATCTGGCGAGTTTGCGCAGCTGATCCCTCGCCTGTCAATCGTTTCAGCGCTCGGTCTGCTCGGTCATCAACGTCCAGCGAATGCCGAACCGATCAATGAGCGAACTGTGGCAGGAGCTGTACGCCGTGGTACGCGGCGCATAAAGGATGCGCTGCGCACCCGGACTCAGCGCGTCAAACGCGGCGCGCACCGCCTCCTTCGTCTCGAAGGTGACGTTCAGAAACATCGCGCTGCTGGGCGCATACGGCACGTCCAGATCGTCCGCCATCATAAACCGCTGGCCGAACAGCTCCATTTCCGCATGGTAGATCAGCTCTTCCGCGCCAGATTTTACAGCGCAATCCGCCGGGTTCGCGTCCGCATAAGTCATGCGGCAGTGAATTCTTCCGCCCAGAGCCTGCGCATAGAACGCCATCGCCTCCGCACATTGCCCGCCGAAGTGAAACACCGGTGTAAAGAATGCCACGTTTTTCCCCCTTCCTCAACTCTTATGCTCCGCTTCCTCCGCCCAACGGCGGCAGTTTACCAGGCGCGCTCCGTTGTCGCCCTCCTTCGGGTCGTAGGCAAACTCGTGCGCCAGCTTGCACACGAAGTCCGGACATAGGCCGCAGTGCGCGTGGCCCCTGCCCTCGCAGCAGCCCTTAACCGGGCACTTTCCCCAAAAAGGCTGTGTCTGCACAAGGCAGCCGGGACATTTTCCCGCCAAATGGTAGGTGCAGACATTGCATTGGGTACCGCATCGTGATGTACACATCAAAGCGTCATCTCCTTTCTGTATCCAGTGTACTTGACCGAAGATGACACCGTTTTGTCACTTTTCGTTTTCTCTCGTCAAAATTTCCCGCGCTTGCCGCAGAATCTCTTCGCGCACCGACTCCGGCTCCATCACCGCAATGTTCGCGCCAAACTCCAGCGCCCAGGAAAGCCGTTGGCTCCCCGACGCAAAGCACAGCGTCGCGCGCAGCCGCCCGTCGGGCATCTCCTCCACCTCTTGCGCAAACGCGTCGAGCAGACGATGTCGCACCTGCGGCGCGTACAGCGCGGTCAGTTTACAGGGCGGCTCCTCCGGATTGGGGAGCAGCATGCCTTCCGGGATCTTTTTGCGCGCAAATTCTTCCCCCGCGTCCTGCGCTTCGCGGATGCGCCCCAGCCGGAACAGTCGGAATTCTCCGCGCAGGCGGCAATAGGCAATCAGATACCACCCACCCCACTTAAACGCCAGCTGATGCGGTTCCACCACGCGCGTGCTGCTGCCGTGTGCGGAGCAGTAGTCGATGCGCAGCGCTCGGCAGCCGAGAATCGCGTCGCGAATACGCTCAAACAATGCCGCTCCCGCGGATAAATCGATGCAAATCCAGTCCTCCTGCACCGGCGCGGCCAGCTTTTCCGACACATCGCGGCCATGTGCCCGGCCCGTCACGCTGTCCATTGCCTGCACGCCCGCCAGCACTGCGCGCAGTTCGGGTTCGGTCAACAGGCTCGCGTCGATGCGATAGCCGGGCTGGATACGGATGCCTCCGCCGCTGCCCTGCGCTGTGACCAGCGGAATGCCTGCGCAGCAGATGGCGTCCACATCGCGCAGCACGGTACGCCGCGACACTTCAAACCGCTCTGCAAGCTCCCCTGCCGTGGCCTGCTCATGGCGCAGCAGGTAGGTCACAATGCCCAGCAGCCGGTCGAGCTTCACGCCTCCTGGCCCGCCAGCCCGATGGCCGCGGCGCACTCCCGCATGCCCAGTATGCACTGGGTGATCAGCTCGTCCACCGTGGCGCCCAGCATCTGCGCGCCCTGTTCGATCACTGCACGATTGACACCGGCGGCAAAATTCGCCGTCTTATACTTTTTTTTGACGGATTTGAGCTCCAGGTCCATCACGCTCCTGCTCGGGCGCATGATGGCCACCGCGTTGATGAGCCCGGTCAACTCGTCAATGGCATACAGCGTCTTCTCCATGCGCGATACCGGTTCCACGTCACTGCAAATACCCCAGCCATGCGACGCCACCGCGCGGATGATCACAGGATCCACGCCGTGCTCGGCAAGCAGCTGCTGCGCCTTTGCGCAATGCTGCTCGGGATACTTTTCATAGTCCACATCGTGTAACAGGCCCACCACGCCCCACAGCTCCTCGTCCTCTCCGTTCAGCTGCGCAAAATGGCGCATGCAACCCTCCACAGCCTGTGCGTGGCGCAGCAGTGCCTCGTTCTGGTTGTACTGCGTAAGAATTTCCCAAGCCTGTGCTCTGTCCATTGCAATTTCCTTCCTTTTTCTGTAAACTGATTATGGATAAGATGTGCAACGAATTCTTCCGCTGCCGCGTCTTATAAAAGTATGATAACGCATTGAGGCACCTTAGCGCAATGATGTGGAGGGATTTAGCGATGAAAATGTTGAAAAAAGCGCTGGCGCTGCTGCTAAGCTGCACGCTGTTCCTGCTGCCCATGGCGGCGCAGGCGGCCGAAGTGGGCGACAGCATCACCTGCTATGGCGACGATCTGGACAGCGAGCAATTCCAGCAGGTGGTAAAGCTGTTGGAGGCCGACTTGGAGCACGATACCTTGGTAGCCGTCTGCATTGAAGACGAAAAGAATCTGCTGGGCGGCGTGGTATCCGCGGATAAAATCGGCTCGCGCTCCATCTCCTCTGCGCGCGTGACGCTCACGGGCGAGGGCACGGGCATCTCCGTCACCACGCACAACATCAACTGGGTCACGCCCTCGATGTATTCCTCCGCGCTCATCACCGCCGGGGTGGAGAACGCCAAAATTGTGGTCGCGGCCCCTGTTGAAGTCTCGGGTACGGCGGCGCTCGCGGGCATTCTCAAGGCCTATGAACAGGCCATCGACAGCAATCTCTCCTCGCTGGCCAAGGCTGTCGCGAGCAATGAAATCGTTCTGACCGGCGACCTTGCCGACATCATCGGCTCGGACGAGGCGGTGGAGCTTCTGGCCATGGTCAAGCAGGCCATCGCCGACTACCATCTGGACGATTATGACACGCTGCGTCCCTACGTGGTGCAGGGCGCCCAGCAGTTGGGCGTACAGCTGACCGACGCGCAGATCAATCAGATTACACAGCTGGGCGTGGAGTTTGCCAAGCTGGACCTGGATCCCGAACAGCTGGCCGATCAGCTCAATGGTTTGATTGACAACATCCAGAAGATTCAGGTGGCGCAGCAAACGGCCTCCTCTATCTTTACCCAGATCAAAACCACCGTCCAGGGCTTCTTTAACTGGATCGGCAGCTGGTTTAAGCGCTGAGCCGGAACGTACGGTCAGCTCTTTTGCGGAGCGAAGACGCGCAGGTGTCTTCGCTCTTTTTTTGCATATCCGCATTCCCCGTCAGGCATAATGTGGGTAGAAATGCAAAAAAAGGAGGCTGTACCCATGGAAACACAGAGCCAAATCTATGCTTACGTGCGCGTATCAACACGCGAACAAAATGAGGACCGCCAGCTGCAGGCATTACAGGAATTCGGTCTGCCCGACGATCACATCTTTCTGGACAAGCTCAGCGGCAAGGATTTCAACCGCCCAGCCTACAAGCGGCTGCTTCGGCGCGTCAAACGCGGCGACCTGCTGCTCATCAAGAGCATCGATCGCCTGGGCCGCAACTATCAGGAGATTCTGGAGCAGTGGCGCAAGCTGACCAAGCTGCGCGGTGTGGACATACGTGTGCTGGACATGCCGCTACTGGACACCACGCTATCCAAGGACTTGCTGGGTACTTTTATCGCCGACCTGGTGCTGCAGCTGCTCTCCTTTGTCGCGCAGAACGAGCGGGAAACCATCCGCCTCCGGCAAGCGGAGGGTATTGAAGCCGCCAAACTGCGCGGCGTGCGCTTTGGCCGTCCGGGCAAGGTGGATTCCGAGGCCTTTGACAGCATCTACACCCAGTGGCTGCAGGGCGACTTGACCATTCCGGAGGCCACGCGCGCGCTATCTGTATCGCGCTCGACTTTCTATCGCTTTGCGCGCAAACGAGCATATCCCTACAAGCACACGATATGACGGCGGAGAAAAAATTTTTCTCCATCATTTTTTCCTTTCTTCCAAAGGAAAAATCTGTTATAATGGTGGACATCATTCGGGCAAGGAGGGAAGCTCGTGCCGGATTCTTCCATCACTAAAAAAGCTCTGGCTGCCGCTCTCAAGCGCCTGATGGCAGACCGTCCGCTGCCCAAGATCAGCGTCGGGGACATCTGCGAGGCGTGCAGTATGAACCGCAAGAGCTTTTACTACCACTTCAAGGACAAATATGATCTGGTCAACTGGATCTTCTACACCGAGTTCGTCGAGCGCCTGCTGGATGCCTCCGTGCAGGACAGCGCCTCCTTTCTCACGAGCGTCTGCGAGTACTTCTATGCCAATCGCGCCTTCTACGTCAATGCGCTGGAGCAGACGGGGCAGAACAGCTTTTCCGACTACTTTGCCGAGATGATGAGCCCCGTCATCCTGACGCACTACACCGACGTCGTGGACGACGATGACGCGCATGATTTCTACACCACCTTTTACACAGACGCCTTTCTTTGCGCCATTAAGCGCTGGCTGCGTGACGGAAGCATGACGCCCGAGCGCTTTGTCTCGCTCATCATCCGCGCAACAGGGCACAAAAACAACTAAACAAACAGGACAGGCCCCGGGAAATGCGCTGTGCGCTTCCCGGGGCCTCTGTCCTTCAAAAGGCGACTACTCCGCCTTGTCCTCCAATATGGTCATGAACTCCTCGCCGGTGATGGTTTCCTTCTCGTAGAGGTACTTGGCCAGCTCGTGCAGCTTGCCCATATTCTCCGAAATGAGCTTTTCTGCGCGCGCATACTGCTGCTTGACCAGATCAATCACCTTCTGGTCCAGCTTCGCCGCCATCTCGGGCGAGCAGGCCAGCGACGCGTCGCCGCCCAGGTAGACGTTGTTCTGTGTCTGCAGCGCCACCATGCCAAACTCCTCGCTCATGCCGAACTGCGCCAGCATCGCGCGCGCCAGGCGCGTGGCCTGCTCAATGTCGTTGGACGCGCCGGTGGTAATGGAGTGGAACACCAACTCCTCTGCCACGCGACCGCCGGTAAAGGTGGCGATCTTATTCTCTATCTCGGTCTTGCTCATCAGGTTGTGCTCACCCTCCTCCACCTGCATGGTGTAGCCCAACGCGCCGGAGGTGCGGGGAATGATGGTGATCTTGTGCACAGGTGCGGAGTGCGTCTGCAGCGCCGCAACCAGCGCATGGCCGATCTCGTGATAGGACACGATCAGTTTCTCCTTGTCGGAGAGTATCTTGTTCTTCTTCTGGTAGCCCGCGATGACCACCTCGACGCTCTCCTCCATATCGCTCTGCTGCACCTGGCTGCGACCCTGGCGCACGGCGCGCAGCGCGGCCTCGTTGACAATGTTGGCAAGCTCCGCGCCCGACGCGCCGGCCGCAGCGCGGGCGATAGCGTTGAAATCCAGATTGGGGACGTGCTTGACCTTTGCAGCGTGCACGCGCAGAATGGCCTCGCGTCCCGCCAGATCCGGCAGCTCCACGGGCACTCTTCGGTCAAAGCGCCCGGGGCGCAGCAGCGCGGGATCTAGGGATTCGGGCCGGTTGGTCGCAGCCAATATCACAACGCCCTTGGTGCCGTCAAAGCCGTCCATTTCGGTCAGCAGCTGGTTGAGAGTCTGTTCACGCTCGTCGTTGCCGCCCATACCGTTTGCGCCGTCGCGCTTTTTGCCGATGGTGTCAATCTCGTCGATAAACACGATGCACGGCGCCTTTTCATTGGCCTGCTGGAACAGGTCGCGCACCTTGGCCGCGCCCATGCCCACGAACATCTCCACGAATTCCGAACCGGAGATGGAGAAAAAGGGCACGTTCGCTTCGCCCGCAACGGCCTTGGCCAGCAGCGTTTTGCCGGTGCCGGGAGGCCCCACCAGCAGCGCACCCTTGGGCATCTTGGCGCCGATCTCGGTGTATTTCTTTGGGTTGTGCAGGAAATCCACGATTTCAGTGAGCACTTCCTTTGCCTCGTCCTCGCCGGCCACATCCGCGAACTTAATGCCCGTGGTAGAGGGCACATACACCTTCGCGTTGCTCTTTCCGAAGCTC
Source organism: Christensenella sp. UBA7102 (assembly GCA_002492415.1). GTDB lineage: Bacteria > Bacillota > Clostridia > Christensenellales > UBA1750 > Spyradocola. The sequence continues at coordinate 45,151 of DKYK01000031.1, read as the reverse complement.
ATCGCCGGATTCCCCACGCCGCCGCCCATCTTTTTCATCATCATGCGCGAGAGCAGCTGGCCCAGCAGGATGATCACCGCAAAGGGCAGGATCCAGGACAGCAGGAATTCCAAAATCGGATTTCCCTGCTCGACGATGGCTTTTTCGTACTCCACGCCCGCGCTCTCCAGGCGATTGACCAGATCGGGGTCCTCCATTTTGCCAGTCTTATAGATGTGGGGACGTTCCGCGCTGTCTGTAAACAGGATCACGTCTTCTTTTACCTGCACCTGGCCCACCTCTCCCTGCGAGAGCATGGAAAGGAACTTTGAATAGCCCACGTCTTCAATGGAACGGTTCATCAGCGTAGGCATGAGGAACAGATTCAGCGCCAGCAGAATCGCCAGCACGATCAGGTAGTAAAAAATCAACGGCTTTTTTGGGGGCTTAACTTCTTTCATGTCGTCACTCCTTAGCGTCTTGATCGGTTTTGTAGGTCACGCACGGCATGGTGCACATCAGTACATCCTCCAGCGCGATGTTCTGCACATTCAAGTTGGGGTTGGTTCCCTGCGCGGTAAATACCGTGCCGTCCGCGCTGACGCCCAGCATACAGGGCTCCACGGAAATGATGCGGTCGATGCGCTCGATGTCACTGAAGAACTCCGCCAGAAAGGGCAGATACCGCTTGTGCTCCCGCTCCTTCACCGCATATTGCGCCACGCGCTCGCAGGTTTCCGTGCCTGTGCCCGGCTCGGACACCGCTATCAGCGAAAACGCGCCCAATTCCTCGGCCAGCGCCTCCGCACTGCCGTTCGTGACCGCGGTTGCCGTGCCATCGCTATAGTGTACCCAAGTACCGTACAGGCAGCCGCGCTTCTGCAGTTCCTGCGCGCTCTCCCGCGCGCCCGGCTCGTTCTGCGGCACCAGCAGCGCCACGTTGTTCACGTTCTCAATGTTGACCAGCGGCAGTTCAGGCGTGCGCAGCATCACCAGCACCGCGCAGTCCTTGTGCTTATAAAAGAGAGGATACAACTCGTCCAGCTGCGTGCGGCTACCGCCGAACACCATATAGGCATATATTCCCAGCTTTTTTCCCTGACACATCAATTCGTCCACATCGTAGCCCGCGCTCTGCCGCAGGTCCAGCACCAGGCACCAGGGCACGTTGTAGCCGTGCTCCGCTTCGTGCGCGCGGATGATCTGCGCGCCGTGCGTCCAGCTGTTGTATCCCACATTCAGCCCAAATTCCTCCAGCGCCTCGGGCCGCACGTAGCGGCTGATACGCATCACCATCGCATAATAGGCGCTGTTCACGTCCGTCAGCTCGTTCTGCATAATTGCAAAGGTTTGCTTCTGGAACCTTCCCTTTGAAAAATGAGAACCCATATCCACCAGCTTGCGGACGCCGCGCTTTGGGTCCTCCCGCACTTCTTCGATCCCCTTATGCACCGCCGAGCGCACAATGGCCCGGCGCAGCTCGTTCATTTCCACTGTTCATCACCCTTTATTATCATACCTCTCCACGCCCCGCATCCAAATGGACAAAAACTGAAAAGTGTCCAAAAAGGTAACATCATTCGCAACCTGAGCAAAATTTACGCAGCTGGGCAATTTTGTCCGATGACAATGCGGCGCGCGCGCCGTACAATGATTCCAACAACTGACAGGGAGGATGTTGAAATTTTGACACCGCATGACGCAAAACGGAACGACCTGCTGCGCGAACTTGCCACCGACGCGCAAACCGGCCTAACCCCCGAAGAGGCCGCAGTACGGCTGACCCGCGACGGCGAAAACCGCCTGCGCGAAGGCAAAAAGAGGACCTTCGCCCAGCGCTTCTTCGATCAGTTCAAAGACGTGATGATTCTGATCCTGCTGGCAGCTGCGGCGGTATCCTTCGCCGTAGCCTGCTCCTCCGGCGAAGCGTCGGAATTCTTCGAGCCTCTGCTCATCGTGGCCATCGTCATCGCAAATGCGATCATGGGCGTGATGCAGGAGAGTCGGGCGGAAAAGGCGCTCGACGCGCTGAAAAATCTGTCCGCGCCCCATGCCCGCGTGCTGCGCGGCGGCAAGGAGTCCATCATCGAGGCCAAAGACCTGGTTGCAGGCGATGTCATTCTGCTGGAAGCCGGCGATTTTGTACCTGCAGATGCTCGGCTTCTCGCCTCTTCTTCCTTAAAATGCGAGGAATCCGCTCTGACGGGCGAATCCGTGCCCGCCGAAAAGGATGCGCAGGCCGATGTAGCCGCCAACGCCCCGCTGGGCGATCGCCGCAACATGGTTTACTCAGGCTGCTCAATTACCTATGGCCGCGCGACGGCCGTGGTCACCGCAACGGGCATGAATACCGAGATGGGCAAGATCGCCAACCTGCTGGATTCCAGCGCGGACTCGCAGACTCCGCTGCAGAAAAAGCTGGCCAATCTGGGCAAGTATCTGGGCATTCTGGCGCTGGCCGCGTGCGCGGTGGTGTTCGTCGTGGGCCTTGCAAACGGCATGCCCGTGATGGATATTTTCATGACCGCCGTTTCCCTCGCCGTCTCCGCCATCCCCGAGGGGCTTCCCGCCATCGTGACCATTGTGCTGTCCATCGGCGTACAGCGCATGGTGAAAAAGAACGCCATCATCCGCCGCTTGCCCGCCGTCGAGACGTTGGGCTCCGCTTCCGTCATCTGCTCGGATAAAACGGGCACGCTGACGCAGAACCGCATGACGCTCACCCACGCTTACGTCGATGGCGCCGCCGCACCCGAGGCGATCTCCACAGACAACTCCGACGCCGTGCGTCGCCTTCTGCGCCTTGCCACGCTTTGCTGTGACGGCGCGGTGGATTTCTCCGGCGAAACCGAGCAGCACATCGGCGACCCCACCGAGACGGCCATTCTCGTGGCCGCACACAAAAACGGCATCGCCCAAAGCGCCTTAAACGCGCTGCATCCCCGCCTTGCCGAGCTGCCCTTTGACTCCGACCGCAAGCTGATGACCACCGTCAACCGCATCGACGGCAAGAACGTGGTCATCGTCAAGGGCGCCTTTGACGTGCTGGCCGCGCGCTGTATCTGCGGCGACCTGGACAGGGCTCGCGCGGTCTGCGATGAAATGAGCGCGCAGGCGCTGCGCGTACTGGCTGTGGCCTGTAAGCAGATCGATTCCGTGCCCGAGACGCCTTCGAGCGCATCGCTTGAGCAGGGGTTGACGCTGCTGGGATTGGTGGGTATGATCGATCCGCCGCGCCCCGAGGCGCGCGAGGCCGTCAGGCAGTGCCGCAGGGCCGGCATCAAACCCGTGATGATTACCGGCGACCATGTGGTCACCGCCAGCGCCATCGCGCGGGATCTGGGCATCCTGCAGCCGGGCGACGAAGCTGTCACCGGCGCACAGCTGCAGAACATGACCGATGGCGAGCTGGATCAGCGCGTGCGCGGCATTTCGGTCTACGCCCGCGTCTCTCCCGAGGATAAGATCCGCATCGTGCGCGCCTGGCAGCGGCAGGGTGAGATCGTGTCCATGACGGGCGACGGCGTCAACGACGCCCCCGCGCTCAAGGCCGCGGACATCGGCTGCGCGATGGGCATAACGGGCACCGACGTGGCCAAGGGCGCGGCCGACATGACGCTGACCGACGATAACTTTGCCACCATCGTAGACGCGGTGCAGGAAGGCCGCGGCATCTATGACAACATCAAAAAAGCCGTAGGATTCCTGCTGGGCACCAATATCGGCGAGATCCTGACCGTGTTTCTGGCGATGGTCTGCTGGCACAAGTCGCCTCTGCTGTCCATGCACCTGCTGTGGATCAATCTGGTCACCGACTCTCTGCCCGCAATCGCCATCGGCATGGAAGCCGTTGAGTCCGACGTGATGGACCGCAAGCCCAAGCCGCGCAATGAAAGCATTTTCGCGCACGGCATGGGGCTGCGCGTCGCCCTGCAGGGCGTGCTGTTCTCCGGTCTGACGCTCTTCGCCTTCTGGCTGGGCGAACGGGTCACCGGTACGCTCGCTGGCGGCCAGACGCTTGCCTTCACGGTGCTGACGCTTTCGCAGATCTTCCATGCGTTCAATATGCGCACCAACCAAAGTCTGTTTAAGGTGGGCGTGTTCTCCAACCGCCATATGAACAACGCCGCTCTGGTCGGCATCGCGCTGACCGCCGCCGTGCTGTTCATCCCGCCGCTGTCCGCGGTATTCGAGCTGGTTGCGCTGCCCGGCTGGCTGTATTTCGTGGGTCTGGGGCTGTCCCTCGTGTCGATTCCCGTGGTGGAGTTCACCAAGGCGATGGGCTGGCACAAGGCCTAGCCTTAACAAAGAAGCCGTCATTCGACCCTTTGGGGGCAGGATGACGGCTTTACTTTACAATTTAAGCTGCGCTCAGTTTCCCTCGCGGAAGGGCGGGAAGGTTTCAAGCTGCGCGCACAGCTCGGCCAGCGTGCCGTGCAGAACCGCGCTCAGGTCCGTTCCCTCCGGCGCAATCAGACAATCCGTCGCCAGATACACTTCCATGCCGGTCTGCGACGCGGCCAGGTCCTCCACGTAGTCATTGCCCACCATCAGGCACTTTGCGGGATGAATCCGCTGCGCTTCGCAGATCCCAGCATAATAATCGGGATTGGGCTTGCAGCGCGCACTGTTTTCATAGGTGGTGATGTGCGCAAAATCCTGTGCGTCCAGCCTCGCCCATCCAATGCGCGCCAGCGTCGCCACGCGCGGAAAGATGGGATTCGTGGCCAGGATCACAGGATAGCCTTTTTTCTTCAGCGCCTTGACGCAGCGGTCGGCCAGCGGCGTAGGCTGCGTCTGCGCCGCCGCCTCGTTGAACTCCTTTGCGTAAAAGTCGTCAAACTGCGGTCGGTCCGCCAGCTTCTCCTGCCCGTAGACCGATGCGAACACCTGCCAGAATCTCTCGCAGTTGCTCATGCCGCCGTCATTTTTCACCATCGCGCTCGTTCCCTTCCACACGGTGTCGATCAAGCGCTTAGGTTCATAGCCCAGAGGCGCAAACCGCCTGCACAGCGCGCCAAAATAGCCGTGGACAAACTGTTCCTGATCCATCGGAAGCAGCGTTCCATCCAGATCGAATAATATCGCCTCGTACATTTTCAGACCTCCAAAGATGACGGCAAAACGCCAATTTCTTCCCATTATACTTTACGCTGCCGCCGCTTGTCAAAAGCATCGCGCAACGATATACTTAATATGGATTTTATTGAGAGGAGACGCGCCATGCAACCGCCGCTTCATCTGCTCATCAAGCCCGCCTCGGGCAACTGCAACCTGCGCTGTACCTACTGTTTTTACGCCGACATCACCGAAAAGCGCCAGATTCCGTCCTTTGGCATGATGACGGAGGACACGCTGGAACTCGTCGTGCGCAAAGCGCTGGACAGCGGCGCGCAGGACATCACGTTCGCCTTCCAGGGCGGCGAGCCAACGCTGTCGGGCCTCCCCTTTTACCGCCGTTTGATGGCGCTGGAGCGTCAGTACAACACGCGCGGCGTCGCGCTTCACAACGCCATCCAGACCAACGGCATGCTGCTGGACGATGAATGGGCCGCCTTTTTTGCGGAAAACCGCTTTCTCGTCGGCCTCTCCCTGGACGGCACCGAGACCATACACGACCTGCACCGCGTTGACGCCAACGGCCAGGGCACGCATCATCGCCTGATGCAGACTGTCCGCCTGCTCAAAGCGCACAAGGTGGAGTTTAACATCCTCACCGTCGTCACCGCCAAGGTTGCCAAGGAGATCAAGTCCATCTACGCCTTCTATCGCCGCCACGATCTGCCCTATCAGCAATACATCCCCTGCCTGGACCCCTTGGGCGAAACGCGCGGCGGCCACCCCTACTCGCTGACGCCGCCGCTGTACGAGCGCTTTCTCAAGGATCTGTTCGATCTGTGGTTCGACGATGTGACGCACGGCCGCTTCATCTACAATCGCTATTTTGAAAATCTGGTGGGCATGCTGCTGGGGCATCCTCCCGAGGCCTGCGGCATGATGGGTTTCTGTTCGCGTCAGAACGTGGTGGAGGCGGACGGCAGCGTCTATCCCTGCGACTTTTACGTGCTGGACCAATACCGCCTGGGCAGCCTTGTCACCGACAGCCTTTCCGACATCGACCGCGCGCGCAATGCACTCGGTTTCATTGAGACTTCCCGGCTCCTGGCTTCGGAATGCGCGGCGTGCAAGTGGCGCCCTCTGTGTCGCGGCGGCTGTCGCCGGGATCGCGAACCCATGGTCGGCGGCCAGCTCAGCCTCAATTATTTCTGCCCGGCCTATAAGGGTTTTTTCGAGTACGCCTATCCCCGCCTTGCGCACATCGCCCGCGCCGTCGCCCCGCGCCGAAATTCATAATTTGATCATTGTTTATTTTTTATCATAGTGCTATACTATATCATCATCCCAAATACAGCCAAGGAGGGTATTATCATGGTCAATCGCATCGTACTGAATGAAATTTCCTACCACGGCAAGGGCGCGATCCAGGAGATCGCAAACGAAGTCAAGGCCCACGGCTTTAAGAAGGCCTTCGTCTGCTCCGACCCCGATCTGATCAAGTTCGGCGTCACCGCCAAAGTGCTCGCCGTGCTGGACGGCGCAGGTCTCGCCTACGAAGTCTATTCCAACATCAAGCCCAACCCCACCATTGAAAACGTGCAGACCGGCGTGGCTGCCTTTAAGGCCTCGCAGGCCGACTACATCATCGCCATCGGCGGCGGCTCCTCCATGGATACCGCCAAGGCCATCGGCATCATCATCAACAACCCCGAGTTCGCTGATGTGCGCTCGCTTGAGGGCGTCGCTCCCACCAGGAACCGCGGCGTGTTCACCATCGCCGTGCCCACCACCGCCGGAACCGCGGCCGAAGTCACCATCAACTACGTCATCACCGACGTGGAGAAAAACCGCAAATTCGTCTGTGTGGATGTGCACGATATTCCTCAGATCGCGGTAATCGACCCTGACATGATGTCCACCATGCCCAAGGGGTTGACCGCCGCCACCGGTATGGACGCGCTGACCCATGCTATTGAGGGTTTTACCACCAAGGCCGCCTGGGACATGACGGATATGTTCCACCTCAAGGCCATCGAGATCATCTCCAAATCCCTGCGCGCGGCAGTCGAGGGCACTGCCGAGGGCCGCGAAGGCATGGCTCTGGGGCAATATGTTGCGGGCATGGGCTTTAGCAACGTTGGCCTTGGCATCGTGCACTCCATGGCGCACCCGTTGGGCGCGGTCTACGATACCCCTCATGGTGTGGCTAACGCGATCATCCTTCCCGTTGTGATGGAGTATAACGCCGAGGCCACCGGCGATAAGTACAAGTACATCGCCGCCGCGATGGGCGTTGCGGGCACCGAAAACATGACCCAGGCCGAGTACCGCAAGGCCGCTGTGGACGCGGTGCGCAAGCTCTCCCAGGACGTGGGCATCCCGGCGAACCTCAAGGCCATCGTCAAGGAAGAGGATGTTCCGTTTCTGGCCGAGTCTGCCTACGCCGACGCCTGCCGCCCCGGCAATCCCCGCGACACCTCCGTCGAGGAGATCGCCGCGCTGTATCGTTCCATGCTGTAAGCGCGGCTTTGCCGCACCCTCTGCGCTCGCGTGCACCCGATATCCACTCTTTGACCGTCAAAGGAGCATACAACCATGAGTGAAGCGCTGCAGCAATACGTCAAGATTCATATTCTTCCGCAATATGATGCGTTCGCCGACGGTCATGACCGCCGCCATGTGGAGGCGGTGCTTCGCGAGGGGCTGTACCTGGCGCGCAGGTATGGCGCGGACGAGGGCATGATCTATGCTGCCGCGGCCTTTCACGATCTTGGAATCCCTTTGGGGCGCAAGGAACATCATCTGAACAGCGCAAAGCTCTTCCTCGCGGATCAGGCCATGAAACAGTGTTTTTCCGATGCCCAGCGCATCATGATCGCCGAAGCCATTGAGGATCATCGCGCCTCATCAGACGCGCGTCCCCGCAGTATCTACGGCTGCGTACTGGCCGACGCCGACCATTTTATCGTTCCAAGGGACATTTTGCGCCGTATCCTGCTCTACAGCAAGGCCAATTTCCCTGGGTTCACCGTGCAGCAGCATCTGGATCGCACACGCGCGCACCTGCAGGAAAAGTTCCTCAGCGGCGGCTACCTGCGCTTCTGGCTGAACGACCCGCGCAGCCTCGCCGGTCTGGATGCGCTGCGCGCCCTCGCCGCTGACGAGAACCGCCTGCGCGCCGTTTGTGAAGAATTTCTCTAAGCGTACAAAGGCCCTGGCATCCGGTTGCTTTCGGATGCCGGGGCCTTTGTGTTGTACAGCGCAACCCATCCGTCTTCAGGATCTGCTGCGCTCATTTCCCGTCGCTCTTTTGCAGTTCAGCGCGGCGCGTCAGCCGGCGTATACGCACATAGTATCCCGTGATCAGCAGCACGGCGGCTCCCGTCCAGGCCGCAGGCTCAGCCAGGTACACTGCGTACTCCCCAATCACGCCCGAGAGCGTCAGCGCTACGCCGATGCGCATCGACAGTTCCACCAGGCCTGAAATCATCGGAATCACAGTATCTCCCATGCCCTGCAGCGCCGAGCGATACACGTGCAGAAAGTACAGCACAAACAGCAAATAGGCCATGACGCTCAAATACGAATACGCCACGCGCAGCACCTGCGCCTGTACCTCCGGTTCGCCTGAAATGAACATGGAGAGTATGTTCCTGCCCAGGGCCAGCATCAGCACGGAGATCACCGCCGAGGTCGCCAGCGCCATCAGTACGGCGGCGCGCATCCCGCTTTTGATGCGATCCAGCCGCCCCGCGCCCAGGTTCTGCCCTGCGTAGGAGGCCATGGAGAATCCATAGGAGATTGCGGCCAACTCCAGCAGCCCGTAGATCTTGTTTGTCGCGGTATATCCCGCAATGTAGATGGTGCCAAGGCCGTTGAGCACGTACTGCACCGCAAAGCCGCCCACCGCAATGATACCGTTCTGGAACGCCATGGGCGCGCCCAGATACAGCAGACGGCGCACCGTGGGCGCGTCCACCGCAAAATCCGACCGCTGCAGGCGCAGCAGCTCAATACGCCGAATCACCGCAAAACAATAGAGCGCCGAGACGCACTGTGCGATCACCGTCGCGCAGGCCGCGCCTGCGATGCCCCAATGGAACACACACACGAACAGCAGATCCAGCACAATGTTTACCGCCGAGGCGATGGTCATGGCCACCAGCGGCGTGCGCGAGTCGCCCAGCGCGCGCAGCACGGAGGAGAGCACGTTGTACGCCATCACCACCATGATGCCCGAGTAGGAGATGCGCAGATAGGTCATCGATCCGCCCAGCACGCTCTTGGGCGTGTCCAGCAGCAGCAAAATGGGCTTGGCCGCCAGATGCGCCAGCAGCGTGATGAGCGCGCCCATCAGCAACCCCAGCGCGTAAGTGTGGCTCACCGCGCGGCGCAGCCCCGCTCCGTCTCCCGCGCCAAAGCGCTGCGAGATGAGGATGCAAAAGCCCTGTGCAAAGCCCGTTACGATGCCCAGCACCATCCAGTTGGGCCAGTCTGCCGCGCCCACCGAGGCCAGCGCCTCCACGCCCACAAACCGCCCCACAATGGCGGTATCCACCACCGTATAGAGCTGCTGGAAGATATTGCCCAGCATCAGCGGCAGCGCAAAGGTGAAGATCAGCTTTGCCGGGCTGCCTTTAGTCATGTCCTTGATCTTGTTTGCCATATTCGGTATACCCTTTCCATAAAATCAAACCGCCCCCATCATTCTACCAGTTTTGCGCGCCGGGTGCAATCGCCCGCATACAAATAAATCTGTGCAGTTGAAAAACCGACCGTCCCGTGCTACACTCAAGACAGCGCAACTGCGCAATCATCACAAAGGCATCAGGGAGGATCGAACTATGCTGCACCTGCCCGAAGAATACAAAAAGCTGGATGCTGCCCGTATGCGCGGATTCCAGACCTGGAATGTGCGAAGCGTGCTCTCGCACGTGGATATGGAGACAGGTTACGCGCTCAACGTGTGCCTGAAGGACGGCGCCAATGGCCATTATTTGAAGGAATCGCTCATCGGCCGCCTGGAGGAGGGCGCAGAGATCGTCACACCCGAATGCCACGCTTGGGACGGAAGCTATACCTCCGTCAAGGTGGAGTTTGAAAACGTCAAATTCCGCATCGAATCCTGCGTCAGCGACGATTGCCCGCTGCTGCTGCTGGCAACGCCGCTTTCCCGCGAACTGCGCAGCCCGCTGCTCGTGCTGGAGAGCGGGTTTCTATGGAACCGGGCTGGCGTGAGCGCGCGGGAGAAGAACGCGCTGATCGCTGTTGCGGGGGAAAAGCGCTACACAGTCTACATGACCGCTCCGCACGATCCCATCGATCCCAACATTCCCACACAGGCCCCTTATCTTGCGGCAGATTTCGACCGTGAGATCGCTTTCTGCGTAAATCTTCCGCTGGATCTTGCTTCGGTGCGCAGCCGCATGGCCGCCGCGCGGGAGCGATATCTTATGGATCGGGACTCCTTCGCGCCTTGCCAGGAGCCCTATGAGGCGATGGAATGCGCGCTCTGCTGGGACACCACCTACGACGCGATGTACGGCCGCATCCTCACGCCCGTGTCGCGCCTTTGGTCCATTTCGCACGGCGGTTACGTGCTTTTTTGCTGGGACAATTACTTCGCCGCGTTTATGGCCTCTCTGCGGGACAAACACCTGGCCTATTCCAATCTCATCGCGATGACGCTCTCGCGCGCCAAAGCGGGGTTTGTGCCCAATTTCATCGACGGCACAGGTCTGCGCAGCGAGGATCGTTCTCAGCCGCCGGTGGGAAGCGCGATGCTGCGCGAAATCTATCGCATCCATAAAGACCGCTGGCTGGTCGAGTTTCTCTATCCCATGCTGCTGCAATGGAACGTCTGGTTCGCTGCCTACCGCATGGAAGCGGACGGCGCGCTGTGCTGGGGCAGCGATCCCGTCGAGCCCAAATACGGCAACCTCTGGGAGTATAACGGCGTCAACGATCGCTTTGGTGCGGCGTTGGAGTCTGGCCTGGATAATTCCCCCATGTATGACGGCATCCCCTTTGACAAAGAAACACACCGCCTGCGCCTCAAGGACGTGGGTCTTACCGGCCTGTACATTCTGGACACCCGCTGCCTGCTGGAGTTCGCGCGGCTGCTGGGCAAACGGGAGGACGAAAAGCTGCTCCTCGCTCGCCTGGCCCGCGCCGAATCCGGCCTGGAGAACCTATGGGACGAGGAGATCGGCTTCTACTGCAACCGCCGCACCGACACCGGAGAATTTTCCCGACGGCTCTCTCCCACCAACTTCTATGCGCTCTTCAGCAGCCGTGTTACCTCCGCGCGCCGAGCGCGCATTGCGCAGCATTACTTCGACCCGAATGAGTTTTACGGCGAATGGATGCTGCCCTCCATCGCGCGCAACGATCCCGCTTACCCCGAGCAGGAGTACTGGCGCGGCCGCGTCTGGGCGCCAATGAACTTCCTGGTCTATCTGGCCATGCGCGGATACGACGATCTGGCCAAGGTGCGCGCTGACCTGGCGCAAAAGTCCGAATCCCTGCTGATGAAGGAGTGGACGGAGCACCGTCACATCCACGAAAATTACAACGCCGATACCGGTGAGGGCTGCGATAGCGCGCACAGCGACCGCTTCTACCATTGGGGCGCGCTTCTGGGCGTCATTGCCATGGCGGAAAACGGCCTGATTCCCGGTCTGGGACGCAGTTTGTGATCTGCCGCTGTTTCGGAGTTGTAACAATCCGGCGCAAACGTTTGACATCGCTTTATCGTCCATTTATACTATTGGATGGAAAAAAGTGATGAAGGACGGTACTGTCATGAGTCAAGACAACACCGAAAAAGAACGGCGCGAGGGCCGCTACGCCAAGCGGACGCGCAAAAAATACTATTACATCAAGGCATGGCTGCAGGGGTTGGGACCGGCTAGGCTGGCGTTGCTCATCGCGGGCGCCGTGCTGGTGCTGGCCATTCCCGTTGGCGCAGGCCTTGCCATTCAATCGAGCATGGCCAACCGGCCTGCCCAGGGCGACTCCGTGCAGCTGCGTCAAAAGCAGTCCACGTCTCTGAGCGCCAGTGGCGGTGGTCAGCAGGGGGATACTGTGATGCCGGTTTCCGCTGAATCCGTTGCGACTCCGGAACCCACGCCCACCCCTGAACCGACGCCCACGCCGGAGCCTCACCCCACCAATACCGTCATCAAATACGGCACAGAGGCCCGCTGCGTTGCGGAAATCCAGGAACGGCTGATGAAGCTGGGCTACATGGAAGAGGATGAACCCACCGAATACTACGGCAGCATCACGCAGGGCGCCATCAAGCTGTTTCAGCGCCAGCATGAGCTGGACGTGGACGGCTGTACGGGTCTGGAAACCTGGAATGCTCTCATGAGCGAAGATGCACAGCACTACACTGTAATGCAGGGCATGGACGGCACCGACGTCAAGGAACTGCAAATCCGCCTGCGCGAGCTGGGATACATGGATGAGGTCACCAGCCACTTCGGCGAGATCACCGTAGAGGCCGTCAAAAAATTTCAGGAGCTCAACAAGCTGACTGTGGACGGCAAGGTGGGCAGCAAGACCCGCGAGCTCCTCTATTCGGAGGAGGCCAACGCAAACTTCCACAAGTACGGCGAGCAGAGCGACGAAATTAAGGAATATCAGGAGAGGCTCAAAAAACTGGGTTACCTGACCACTACCCCGGACGGCAACTACGGCAAGGACACCGTGATGGCTGTCAAGCGCTTCCAGGAGATCAACGGTCTGATCGCGGACGGCTTCCTAGGCTACAACACCATTAAGCTCCTCAAATCCTCCTCAGCACTGTCCAACGCGCTTAAACTGGGCATGGAGGGCAGCGATGTCCGGAACGTACAGACCCGCCTCAAGAAACTGGGGTACATGAGCAACGTCACCGGCTATTACGGCTCGCAAACCGAATCGGCCGTCAAGGCCTTCCAGAAGCGCAATGGGCTTTCGCAGGACGGCACGGTGGGTAAGGTCACCATGAACGCACTGACCTCCTCCTCCGCCAAGAAAGCCTCCTCGGGCTCCTCTTCGGGCGGTTCGTCCGGTTCCTCGGGCGGATCCTCCGGTTCTTCCGGCGGATCCTCGGTGGGCTCTGCCAATACCTCCCGCGTGGAACGGTTCATCGACATCGCCGAATCCAAGCTGGGCAGCACCTATGTCTTCGGTGCGAAAGGACCCAACCAGTTCGATTGCTCGGGCTTTGTCTACTGGTGCCTCAACCAGGCAGGCGTCTCGCAGGGCTACATGACCAGCGCCAGTTGGGCCAAGTCCACCAAATATCCCAAGATCACCTCCATGAGCAAGCTGGAACGCGGCGACATCATCGTCTACAGCGGCCATGTCGCCATCTACCTGGGCGGCGGCAAGATGATCGACGCCTCCTCTTCCAAGGGCAAGGTGCGCACCACTTCGGGCATCACCTCCTCGAATTATTGGACCAGCCACTTCATCTGCGGCTTCCGCGTATTCTAACATCCGCATCCCCTCGGGCGGGCGCAGCCGGATCCACCGGTCGCGCCCGCTCTTCTCATTTGTTGACAGAACCTCCGCTTGATGCTATGATGAAACCATAGAAAAATCATTAAGGGGCGTGGTATTCATGGCTTCATTGCGGCCAAGTGGTTCTGAGAAAACGATACCGCAAACAAAAACGCGCGGGGTGCACATTGCATTAGATAAGCTGGACTGGGGCGATCCGTCTGCAATTGGGCAAAAGCTGCCGCGCCGTCTGGCGCTGCCCGGGAACGTTTCTTCCCGGGAACTGTATGGCGATATCGTTGCCATCGCCTGGCCCTCCCTGTTGGAGCTGCTGCTGACGCAGCTGACGAGCATGGTGGACCTGATGATGGTGGGACAGCTGGGCGCGTGGGCCATCACTTCTGTGGGTCTGACGACGCAGCCCAAGTTTCTGCTCTCCACGATGTTCAACGCGCTCAATGTGGGCTGCATGACCATGGTGGCGCGGCACAAGGGGGCAGGGCGGCAGGATAAGGCGCAGCTGGTGCTTCGCCAGTCGCTGATGGTCAATTTTGTGCTTTCGCTGCTGTTTGCGGTGCTGGGATTTGTATTTGCCGAGCCTCTGGTGCGTTTCATGGGCGCGCAGGATCAGCAGACGCTCGTCGGTGGTACGCAGTATCTGCAGGTGCAGATGCTGGGCCTGACCTTCCTGGCGCTGACCACCACCATCACAAATGCATTGCGCGGCGCGGGCAACTCGCGCACCGCGCTGTTTTACAATACGACGGCAAACCTGGTCAATGTCGCGCTCAACTACCTGTTCATCTACGGAAAATTCGGCTTTCCGCGGCTTGAGGTGGCGGGTGCGTCGCTGGCGACAAGCCTTGCGCAGGGCGTTGCCTTCGTCATCGCGCTCATTGCGGTTCTTCAGCCCAACCAATACGTTCATCTCAACCTGCGCATGGGCTTTAAGCCGGATCGGGAGACCATAGGAGACATTGCGCGCATCGGCTTGCCCTCAATGGTGGAGCAGCTGTGCATGCGCGTGGGCATGATCGTATACGCGAAGACCGTGGCCTCGCTGGGCACCGTGATGCTGGCTTGTCACCAGGTGTGTCTGAACATACTCTCCCTCACCTTCATGACGGGTCAGGCCTTCGCGGTCTCTGCCACCTCGCTGGTGGGGCAGAGCTTGGGCAAGCTGCGGGCGGACATGGCGGTGCATTACTCCCGCCGCACGCAGCGCGTGGGCATGGCGGTGTCCTTTGCGTTGGCGATCGTGCTGTTTTTCTTCGGTAAACAGATCATCATGCTCTACTCCGATGATCCCGAGATCATCGCGCTCGGTCCGTGGCTGCTCAAGATGGTGGCGCTGATCCAGCCGCTGCAATCCTCGCAGTTCGTGCTTTCCGGCGCGCTGCGCGGCGCGGGCGACACCAAGTACACCGCCAAGGTCATCTTCGCCACCGTGATGCTCGTGCGCCCCGGCGTCGCTCTGCTGGCCGTCTTTCTGCTGGATTGGGGCCTTCCCGGCGCTTGGGTCGCCCTGGTCGCCGATCAATGCCTGCGCACGCTGCTCATCACGCTGCGCTATCGCAGCGGCAAGTGGCAGACTGTTCTTAACAAAAAGGATTAATCTCCACAAAAAAGTGCTGCGCACCACTTACGATGCGCAGCACTTTCTCTTATTGCTTTTCTTACTTTTCCTGTGCCTTCAGGAACTCGATGCAGATCTTCGCCTCGGTCAGGCCGTCGGGCGTGAGGGTCTCGGACTCCACCACCATGGGAACGTTCAGCGCCACAGCCTTCTTGTAGACGTCGGCCACGGGCGCGGTGCCCATTCCCAGCGGCTTGCCCTCGCGGTTGGCCAGGCCGTCCTTGATGTGGATGACGGGCAGGCGGTCTTTCAGCTGCTCCATCAGCGCCACCGGATCCTTGCCCGCGGCGTACACCCAATAGGTGTCGATCTCCAGCGCAATATCCGTGCGCGCCACGATCTCGTCGTAAATGATCTGGCCGTCATCATTGGGCTTGAACTCGTGGTCATGGTTGTGGTAACCCAGCGTGATGCCCTCGGCGGCGAGCTTGGCTGCGTATTCGTTCATCTTGTCAATAAAGTCGTCCAGCTTTGCCTTCGTGGACAGATCGTGGCCGGGCACGATGATGCGCTTGTTTCCAATGGCCTTGTGGTAGGCCAGCGTTTCCTCGTAGTGATCCACGATCTCGTTGAGACCCGTGTGCGTGCCGGAGACCGTTAAGCCGTACTTTGCGAGCATGTCCGCGATTTCTTGCGCAGGGATGCCGAAGAAGCCGGCGAACTCCACATTTTTGTAGCCCATCTCGGCCAACGCCTTGAGCGCGCCGTCCATGTCCTTCTCAGTGATGTCGCGGACACTGTACATCTGAATCCCATATTCCATGGTCGTACCTCCTGTCTGTAGAAAAGGGAGCGGGATTCGCCCGCCCCCTTTCGTCTGTGCTTACTTATTGAAGTAGTAGGGTTCGCCGGTCTTGGCCGATGTGTAAATGGCCTCCAGAATCTCAGAGACGACGCAGGCCTGCTCGGGCAGCACGACGGGATCCGTATCGTTGTACAGAGCGTCGTACCAGCGGCGCTGCTCGGTGATCGGGGGCGTCTCCTTGACGCCGTCGTAGAACGCCGCACCGCCGGAGCTCAGGTCGGGCACGATGTCCACCAAGCGGTTGAACTCGTCCTTATTGATGTTGGTCTTCTCGTCATAGCCCTTGATCTGCGCGCCGGCCTTGGTGCCCGCGATCATTACGCTGCCCTCGGGCACGGGTTCACAGGTATTGAGCGCCCAGGTCGCCTTGAGGATGATGGTCGCGCCGTTCTCCATCACGATGAAGCCAAACGCAGCGTCCTCCATGGTGTGCTGCTTCTCATCCCAGGGGCCCCAAGGGTTGGCCTGAATAGGATTGGTCAGCTTGTTGTAGGTGGTGCCCACAACCATCTTGGGCTTGTAGTTGTTCAGCAGATAGAGCGTCAGATCCAGCGAATGCGTGCCGATGTCGATCAGCGGACCGCCGCCCTGCTCGTACTCGTTGAGGAACACGCCCCAGTTCGGCGTGCCGCGGCGGCGCACCGCGAACGCCTCGGCGTAGTACATCTCGCCCAGATCCCCGCGGTCGATGACGGCCTTGACGTACTGCGCGGAAGCCTTGTGGCGGTGCTGGTAGCCGATTGTCAGTTTTTTGCCAGTCTCCTTTGCGGCCTCGACCATGCGGTGCGCGTCGGCTGCGGACTTTGCCATGGGCTTTTCACACATGACGTGCTTGCCGGCGTGCAGCGCGTCGATGGAGATCTCCGCGTGGGAACGGTTGGGGGTGCACACGTGCACCACGTCGATCTCAGGATCTGCGAGCAGCTTCTTGTAGTCGGTGTAGACCTTAGCGCCGGGCACGCCATACTCCTTGGCGGCCTTCTCGGCGCGCTCGGGAATCAGGTCACAGAAAGCGACCATGTCCGATACGTCGATGGCCTTGATGGAGGGCATGTGCTTGCCGTTGGCAATGCCGCCGCATCCGATGATGCCAACCTTGAGTCTCTTCTTTCCTTCCATGTTGAAAACCCACCCTTCATGGATTTAATGTTTGTAAATTGATCATAGCATATTTTCCCAGCACATGCTATAATAATCTCGCGAGAAAATATCAAATTTTTGCACAGGAGGGATGGCATGACCTACTATCGCGAGGAGCGGCGACCGCCTGAGGAGATCGAGAATCTGTTTGAATGCCGCATTCAGGAGACGGTGGGCCTGCAAACTGCTGCGCATGCGCACATCCATGAGTATTATGAGGCGCTCTATTGTCTGGAAGGCGGGTTTGTGCTCTACACCGGCGATGCGAGCACCGCTTTCTCCCCGGGCGAAATGGTGCTGATAGACCCCAACGAAGTACATCACACGCGCTCCACGGGCAAAGGTTGCAACCGTTATCTGGTGCTCAAGTTCACACCCGATGCACTGCTGTTTGCGGAGCACCCGCTCTACGAGCTGCAGGTGATGCTGCCCTACCTTTGGTCAGGCGCAAAACACCGCCGTAAATTCGAGAAGCCGCTGCTGGAAGACGGACATATCGGCGAGCTGCTGATGGATGTGCTGCACGAATTTGAAGCGCGCACACTGGGCTATGAAATGGCCGTGCGCGCCAATTTATGCCGTCTGTTCGTGTGGGTGGCGCGGTTGTTGGATCGGGAGACAGGCGGCGAGCTGCTGCGTCGAATGGACAAGGCCGCGTTGTCCACCCTGCAAAACGCTTTCTCTTACATCGACCAGCACTACGTGCACGAGCTTTCCATGGAGGAGGTCGCGGCGCATTGCGGCATGAAGTATTCCGCCTTCTCACGCTTTTTCACGCGCTACGCCCAAAAGAGCTTCCCTGAGTATCTGACTGAGGTGCGTCTCAAACGCGCGACGATCCTGCTGGCCACCACGGCGCTCTCCATCACCGACGTGTCCATGGCCGTGGGCTTTTCCACCACCAGCTACTTCATCCAGCGCTTCCGCGCGCAGCACGGCGTGTCCCCCGGGCGCTTTCGCAGAGGCTTTCTCACCGGCGAAACAGCGCAATAAAGGGTATGCCGTCCGTTTCCACGGACGGCATACCCTTTATTGCATCGTTTTTCAGCGGAATGCGATCAATAGGAGCCCTCGGTGTTGAGCGTGACACCCTTGTCCTCCTTGGCGCGGGAGGTCGCACGGCGCTTGTTGAGCTCAGCCAGGTACAGCTCCTCGTCAAAGGGGAGATCCACAGTCTTGTCCAGCCAGCTGGACAGGTGCATCGCATTGGACAGCGTCAGGCCGTTGATGCCCTCGCGCCCATCGGCGACCAGCTTTTCGCCGCGCAGGATGGCCCCGGCAAATGCGTTGAGCACATCGACGTGCTGTAAATTTCTTCCGTCGGTCTTAACGGTGATCTTTTCGCACTCGGGCTTGGCAAAGCCTTCAGTCGCAGTGCGGCAGAATTCGCGGTCGGAAACCTTGTTCTTAAAGAAGGTGATCTCATCGTTTTCACAGACGACCTTGCCCATATCGCCGCTGATCTCCAGGCGATTGGTGCCAGGCGCGTCGCCCGTGGTGGTGATGAACACACCGGTTGCGCCGTTGCCATACTCCATATAGGCCGTCACGTCATCCTCTACCTCGATATCGTGCCACTTGCCCTCGTGCAGGAAGGCGCGCACGCGCACAGGCATGCCGCACAGCCACTGCACCAGGTCCAGCTGATGCGGACACTGGTTGAGCAGCACGCCGCCGCCCTCGCCGTCCCAGGTAGCGCGCCATGCGCCGGAATCATAATAATACTGCGTGCGGTACCAGTCGGTGATGATCCAGTTCACGCGCTTGATCTGCCCCAACTCGCCGCCGTCAATCATTTCCTTTATCTTGCGGTAGACGCAGTTGGTACGCTGGTTGAACATCATGCCGAATACCCGATCGCACTTGTCTGCCTCGGCATTCATTTCCCGTACCTGCTTGGTGTAGACGCCCGCCGGCTTTTCGCACATCACGTGCTTTCCATGGCGAAATCCTTCGATGGCCAGCCCCGGATGCTGATAGTGCGGCACCGCGATGAGTATGGCGTCCACCGGACCCTTTTCGATCAGCTCGCTGCCTTCTTCATAGAGCGCGACGCCCTCGCCCAGCGCGCTCTTCGCCCAATCACGCCGCTCCTGTCTGCGATCCGCCACTGCGGTGATCTCGATCTCCGGCAGCAAACCCTTCAAGTAGTTGTTGATATGGCCCGAGCCCATGTTGCCCGCGCCGATGATGCCCAGACGAACCTTTTCCATGTTCCGCGCCCTCCCGATCGTTGTAAATTTCAGGTGCCGATATTGTGAAACTACTTACATTATATCGCGCCGCACCCTTTCGGTCAACCAAAACGCGCGGCTTTTATCACGGGCAGCCACTGTGCCAGCCGCTCTTTCTCCATGCCCATACGCCTGATATATTCATCCGCCAACAGACCGCGCATTTCCTCGAACTCCTGCGCCGCGGGCACATCAGGCGGCAGCGGACCGCACGCGAGCAGGTGCCAGGTCTGCGCCACATCGCTGATCGGATCCCCTCGGCACAGGTTCATCCAGTCGAGGACCATCGCGCGCTCCCCGTCCATGAGCACGTTGTCGGGATGGAAGTCCCCGTGGCACAGCGCATTCCCGCCCGGCAGCGCGGCCAGCTGCGCCAGCGCCCGCGATTTCTCCTCAACCGGCAGCTTCCCATTGCGCTCGATTTCGTGCCGCAGGAACTCCCGCACATCCAACGCGTCCTCGGGCAGCGTCTGCGCCAGCAACTGGCGATGCAGCCGCGCCAGTGTGGACGCGCAGCCCGCCACGTCTCCCGTGCGCATCAGGCGATTCAGCAGGCTCTCACCCGCCGCACGCTCGTAGAGGATCCCCGCGCGGTCCTGCACCGTCACAAGACCATAGCAGCGCGGCGTTGGAATGTGCAGCGCGACTGCCATCCTCGCGTTGCGCAGCTCCCGCTCCACCGCCTGCATCGGGTACTCCGGGTAAAACAGCT
Organism: Christensenella sp. UBA7102; assembly: GCA_002492415.1. Classification (GTDB taxonomy): domain Bacteria; phylum Bacillota; class Clostridia; order Christensenellales; family UBA1750; genus Spyradocola. The sequence goes on along the minus strand of DKYK01000031.1, from coordinate 25,094 downwards.
TCAGCGCGCAGCCCTCCGCAGTCAAAAATACCTCCGCGGTGCGGCCCTTGCCAATTTTTCTCTGTGTGTTCATGCGCTCTCTCCTTTTCTTTATTTGCACACGTTTCGGCGCGTTCTGTGTCATTCGCGTAAAATCGGCATAATGAGCCCCAAAAGGATTGCTGTGCACAAAAAGTTGTGCTATACTAACTTCTGCTTCAGATACAGACAGGAAAGGAAGCGGGTCGATTCCATGAGTACTCTTATATGGGTGATGCTCATCACCCTGATTTCCGGCGTGGGCGGCACGGGTCTTGGCGGTCTGGTCAGCGCCTTTATCCGCAAAGATTCCAAGCGCATCGTCAGTCTTCTGCTCAGCTTTGCTGCCGGCGTAATGCTGGCTGTGGTGTGCTTTGATTTGCTGGCCGACGCGCTGCATGAGCCGCAGCTGACCGGCAGCGTCGCCTGGTCGCTGTTGGGCATTGTGCTGGGCTATGCGGTGGTCGCGCTGCTCAATCACCTCATCGACCAGACTACCAACCACGAAGTGGAGCATATTGATCCAGATCATCCCAAAACCGCGGACGACCTGGATGAGCTGATCCACAGCGACCACTTCGAGGAACACAAAAAGGATCACAACAATCTGTTCATTGCGGGTATCATCATGGCGGCGGCCATTGCGCTGCACAACCTGCCCGAGGGCATGGTTATCGGCTCTGCCTACGCGGGTTCGGTCACCTCCAACCTGTTTACGAGCGGCGGCTTTCTCATCGCTGTGGTCATCGGTCTGCACAACATACCGGAGGGCATGGCGGTCGCCGTGCCCCTGATTGCGGGCGGTATGGGCCGCGTGCGCGCCGTGTGCGTCACCGCGCTCTCCGGCCTGCCCACCGTCATCGGCGCGCTTCTGGGCTACTGGCTGGGTTCTATAGGTCCGCTGTGGCACACGCTGTCCCTGGCCTTTGCAAGCGGCGCCATGCTCTATGTGGTGTTCGGCGAGCTGCTGCCCGAATCCATCCTCATGTGGCGCTCCAAGCTGCCTTCATTGGCCGCAATCATCGGCATCCTCGTGGGCATCTTCATCATCTTCGCCTAAATCTGGAAAACGCCTCGGTTTCCGCAGTTTTTGTGCAGAAACCGAGGCGCTTTTTATACTTTGAGCGCCTCCAGCCGCGCTTCCACGCTTTCCGGTCTGCCGCGATACACCAAACCCTGCATCCCGGCGCGCATCGCGCCGTAGACGTTGTTCTTCTGGTCGTCGATAAACAGGCACTCCTCCGGTGCCAGGTCGAAAGCCTCACAAAAAGCGGCAAAGATCGCCGGTTCAGGCTTGAGCAAATGCGCTTTGCATGAGATGAATTCGCCGTCAAAATCTTCGATATGCGGGATGTTCTGCCGCATAATCCTGTAGTTTTCACTGACATTGGACAACACATACAACCGGTAACCCTGCTCCATCAGCCGCTCAATCAGCTCCTTCACGCCAGGATAGACGGGCATGTCTTCGTACCAATGCGCGAGAATCCGCCGCACCGTGCCGTGCAGGCGTTCCGGCACGCGGCCGCACACCGTGTCGCCCAGTCCTTCGTCATCCAGCCTGCCGTGGTCGGTCATCACCCACTCCACGCTGTCGAACAGTTCGTCGCGCAGCAACGCCCGGTCCTCCTCACGCTCCACAAAGTTCTGCAAATAGCGCTCCGGATTGAAGTCCAGCAGCACGTTTCCCATATCAAAGACCACGTTGCGGATCATAACCCTCTTCCCTTCCCGATATATTCTGCGTCATTATATCATATCTGCTTGTGGTTGACCACCATAAAACGGAGCGATGCTCCTTTCCGCAGTTTTCTTTATCTTAACACGACAATTTAAATTCTGGCGATACAGTGCGCGCCCGCCGTGGTATCATCAGAACAGAGAAAGCGGGGGGAATCGACATGGCGAGCATACTATATCCAACTGAGTTGGCGGCCGTGGAAGCATTCGGCCGAGCAGCGCTGCCCGAGACGGAGCGCGACGGACGCGAGCGCTGCGCAGCCATCCTGTGCGGACGCACCGGGTATCGTTTGGGGCATGTATGGCGTGGGTTCCACAACAACGTGATCCTACAGGCGGTATGCATTGCGGTAAGCAGTGTGTTCTGTGGTCGAACGGCGCTGGTCCATACACACCCGCGCTGCACCTGCCATGCCGGCGAACAATTCTCCGGCGAACGGGACGCGCATGGGCGCGTTCGGCGTCTGGGCGACGCATGCGTGCCGGGTATGGGGCGCATATATCGCATCTGGCTGGTATCGCCGGAAGGGAAGCTCTCCTGCTGGGACGGGATCAATCCTCCTCTGCTGGCAGGCCAGCTCATGGACGAACATGGCGCGCCGCTGCGCATCCGAACGCTCTGCGGCAGTCGCCTGCACGGATGGCTCGCGCAAATGAATTAAAATGGAGCACATGGCGCGCATTGCATACTGCGACGGCAGAGATCATATCCTGCCGCCTTTATTTTTTTCCGTATTGACATCTCATCAAAGCAGCAGTATAATCAAGTTATATAATTAGTTTATATAACTTGATTATACTGAGGTGGTACAATGCCCAAGCAACGAATAACAAAAGAGATGATTGTGGATGCCGCTTTTCATATCGCCCGCCGAAGCGGTATGGAAAACGTATTGGTCAAAAGTATTGCGGACGAGATGGGCTGTTCGGTACAGCCCATCTACAGTTACTGCAAGAACATGAACGGGCTTCGCGAGGCGGTCGGCGATAAAGCAAGGGAGTTTATCCACGAATACATCATTTCCCATATCGACAGGAATGATTTGTTCCGCAGCACAGGCAGGGCGTACATCCAGCTTGCGAAGGAAGAACCGCATGTTTTCAAAATTTTTCTTCTGCAAGAGCGTAAAAATGTATCTTCCCTGAAAGACGTCTATGAAACAGAAACCAATCCGCAGATCGCGCAAACCGTTGCAGAAGATATGAACATCAGCATCAAGACCGCAGAGCAGCTTCACTTGAATCTGTTAATCTACACAATCGGCCTGGGTATGGTACTTTCCGCATCCTCGCCGGGAATACCGATCGATGAGATCTTTTTGCTGCAGGAACAGGCGCATCAGGCGTTTGTAAATGACGCTTTGAGGAAGAGGGATTGAGATGAGGAAAACGGCAGTGATTTATAACTCGCAGACAGGTTTTACAAAGAAGTACGCCAAATGGATTTCTGAGGCAGCAGGCGCAGATTGTTTTGAACTCGAAGCCGCTAAAAAGTACAATTTTGACGCATACGACGCCATCCTCTTTGGCGGATGGGCGTGTGCGGGCAGGATCAGTAAAATATCTTGGTTTAAGTCCAACATGGATCGATGGTCGGGCAAAATTCTGGTTGTTTTCTGCACAGGCGGCAGTCCCGCCGGAAGTCCAGAAATAAAAGCTTTTATTGCGAACAATTTCAGTGAAGCGGAGCGGGAAAGGGTTTCTGTGTTCTATTGCCCTGGCGGTTTTGATTACGATAAAATGTCGGCGGGCTCAAAACTGATGATGAAACTGTTCCAAAAAATGCTTGGTGCGAAAAAGGAGAAAACCGAAGCCGATGTGGAAATGCTGAAAATGATTTCCCACTCATACGATCTTTCTGACAAGAGATATATTGAACCCATCCTGAAGCTGCTTCATGATGCCATATAAAAAACGGCATAGCTCAAATTCTGAGCTATGCCGTTTTTCCGCATCATCACGCTCTGACGTTGCAAAAGTTCTGCACTTACCCTCTTTTAAGGTTATTGATCAGTCGGCGAACATGGCCTTCAGCTCGTCGATGCCATTCTCGCCCACGCCAGTGAGGATCAGGTCGACCATCATATCGCCCTCGTAGCGCATCAGATAGGTCTGATGCAGGTCATACCCGTCTACATGCGCGTCCAACGCGAGATACTCGTTGCCGCACAGCGTGACTGTGGTCGGCTCGTCCACCGTGTAGGTGATGGACTCGTTGGCCTTCAGGCCGTCGGCGACAATCTGCGCATAGCCTTCCACCGTCAGGTCCTTTGCAGCGGGGTTCAGTCCGAGATTCTCATACATCAGGATGATGTTTGCGCCGGTCTCGGGATTCTGCGCCATCATGTCGGTGATGTTGGTCAGCTTCATCATGGCCTTTTCCAGCAGGTTGCTGTCCGTCTCCTCCATGCCGAGATCCATGATCTGGGCAAGCTCTTCATCGGTGGAAATCACCCAGCTCTCATCGGGCAATGTGAGCGTGAGCTCCGCATAATCGCTGGTGAAGGTTCTATCCTCCCACGCGCCATGGCTAAACTGCTTTTCGGGCTCCGCAGTGGGTTCGGGGGCGCTCGTCTGGGCCGGCTGGTCGTCCACGGTATCGTGCTCTATCTCCGGCGCTTTGGGTGCAGAGCAGGCCGAAAGCGACAGCACAAGCAGCAATGCCGTGAGGAATGCAACAATCTTTTTCATGGTTATCCTCCTCTGAACTGTGTTCTGTGTCACGAGTCCACGCTCTATTATAGTACTGGAAAGCGAGATTTCAAGAGCAAATTTAGTGCGTATTCGTTAACTTTCAAGAACGACCTGCTCCCCGCGCATCACGTTCCCGACGCGCACTTTTCATCCGTACACAGCCGATTTCATTCGCATCAGGAGACATTTTTCCAGCTATTTGCTCTCAAAAAGCAGTTAAAAACGTTTATTCTCGAAAAATGGCTAACAAATTATGTCTTGACCTTGCCCTTCTGTATACTTTGCAAGACTCCTCTCCTGTTGATTTACAGACAAAAAGGCGCCCCGCTGATGCGAGACGCCCACTGGATCGATTGAACTTTAGAACACAGGAATGACGTTGGCGCCATAGGTCTCGGTGATGAAGCTGCGGACCTCGTCGGACTGCAGCGCCTTGACCAGCGCCTGGATGTCCTCGCGGCTCTCATCGCCGGCACGGACAGCCAACACGTTGGCATAGGTCTGCGCGCCCTCGGACTCCTTATCCTCGGTCACGATCAGCTTATCGGTGATCTCGGCCTCGAGCGCGTAGTTGCCGTTGGCGACCGCAAAGTCCACATCCACCAGAGTGCGCGGCACCTGCTCGGCGGCGATTTCCAGGATCTCCACGTTGTGGGGATTCTCCACGATATCGCGGGCCGTGACGGACAGGCCGGCGCCCTCGGGCAGGGTGATGATGCCCTGCGCGGCCAGCAGCTGCAACGCGCGCGCCTCATTGGTCGCGTCATTGGGCACGGAGATGACCGCGCCGTCGGGAACATTGGTCAGGTCGCTGCTCTTGCCGGCGTAGATACCCAGAGGCTCAAAGTGAATGGCCGCGGCGGAGACCAGGTTGGTACCGTTGTTTTCGTTGAAGTTGAGCAGGTAGGGCAGGTGCTGGAAGTAGTTGGCGTCGATGTCGCCCGCTTCAAGCGCCTGGTTGGGCAGCACGTAGTCGGTAAACTCCTTGATCTCCAGGGTGATGCCCTGCTCGGCCAGGATGGGTTTTACGACCTCTAGGATCTCGGCGTGGGGCGCGGGAGACGCGCCGACGACGAGCTTGGATTCCTTCTTTGCTGCGGTGCAGGCGGTCAGCGTCAGCACCAGGGCCAACGCCAGGGCAAGAGCGATGATTTTTTTTGCGAGTTTCATGGCGATTTCCTCCTCAATAACGAATGGGTTCTCTGTAAAGATGGTTTTGCTTACCTGGAACGCTTATCAATGCGCTTGGCAACGATGTCGAAGAACACCTGAATGACCTGCACAATGATGATGATGAGTACGAGGGTGAGCATCATCACGTCGTACTGATAGCGGTGCATGCCGTAGCGCACGGCAATGTCACCCAGACCGCCGCCGCCCAGCGCGCCCGCCATTGCCGAATAGCCCACGAGCGTGATGACGGTCACCGCAACGCCGCGCACGAGCGAAGGGATGGACTCGGGCAGCAGCACCTTCCAAACGATCTGAAAGGTGCTGGCGCCCATGGTGCGGGCGGCCTCCACCACGCCGTGGTCAATCTCATTGAGCGACTGCTCCACCATGCGCGCAACAAAGGGGGCCGCGGCCACGACCAGCGGGACGATGGTGGCGGTGGTGCCGAAGGCCTTGCCCACAATCAGCCGCGTAAACGGCGCGATGGCCAGCATCAGGATGACGAAGGGAATGGATCTGCCGATGTTGACGATCCAGCCCAGCACAGTGTTGAGCGCCTTCATAGGCCTTAAACCGTTTTTATCCGTGATGATAAGGGCCACGCCCAGCGGAAGACCGAATATATAGGCAAACACTGCCGAGAGAAAGGTCATATACAGCGTCTCGCCCGCGCCCTCCAGCAACATGGACAGATTGTCCGCGATCAGACTCCACATTATTCCTCACTCTCCTTCATACCCAACAACGTGCGCGTGACCTGCGAGACGGGATGGGTCATCACGGTGCTGACCTCGCCTTGCTCGACGAAGGTGCCATAGTTGATGATGGCCACCTTGTCGCAGATGGCGTTGACCACGCCGATCTCATGGGTGATGATGATGATGGTGACGCCCATCTTTTGGTTGATGTCCTGCAGGAGCTTGAGTATGCTCTTGGTGGTGAAGGAATCCAGCGCGCTGGTGGGCTCGTCGCACAGCAGGATCTTGGGATTGTTGGCCAGCGCTCGCGCGATGGCCACGCGCTGCTTCTGCCCGCCCGACAGCTGCGAGGGGTAGGCCTTGGCCTTGTCCTGCAGCCCGACGATCTCCAGCAGCTCCATGGCGCGCTTTTCGCGGTCGGCCTTTTTCATGCCGTCCAGCTCCAGCGGGAAGCAGACATTGCCCAGCACGTTGCGCTGCATCAGCAGGTTATAGCCCTGGAAGATGACGCCGATGCTCTTGCGCAGCCGGGTGAGCTCTTTGCCCTGCAGCGTAGAGATGTCGATGCCCTCAACCTCGATACGCCCTTCCGTGGGCCTCTCCAGCAGCGCGATGCAGCGCAGCAGCGTAGACTTTCCCGCGCCGCTCATGCCGATGATGCCGTAAATATCGCCCGCCGAAACATCCAGATCGATGCCGCCCAGCGCGGTGACGTCGGTTTCACCGTGGAAAACCTTGGTAAGGTTGGTAACCCGTATCATGTCCTTCACCTCATGCAGTTCGCTTAATATCCAATAAAAAAGCCCTCGTCCCCCTTGTAAAGGACGAGAGCATGCGCTCCGTTGTACCACCTTTTTTCGCCCTTCCCTCGCGGGATAGAGCCTCCCTGGGTACGGCGGAAACCATGTTTACCGCTTATACCCTCTCGCTGTAACGGGCGACCCCGTCGTGACCTGAGCGCAATGCCTTGGCTACGCAACTCCGAGACCATGTTCATCTCCGTTGTGTGATCCGCTCTCAGCAAACGCGGACTCTCTGCACACACAGGACTGAGACTACTCTTCTCTTCGCTGTCTTTCAAAGGAGTATTAAGTTGGCTATATTTTAGTGCGCAAATTAAAGTTTGTCAATCAAAAGTATTGTTAACAATCCGTAAACCGATGCGTAAAAATTCATTATGCAAGCGGCGAGAGATGGGGTATAATGGAGAAGACCCAAACAACTCACTCAGGAGGATCACGATCATGTATCTTTCTCTTTCCGACTATCGTCGCCGCATGTTGGGCTGCTGGATCGGCAAAAATGTGGGCGGCACGCTGGGTATGCCCATGGAGTGGAATCGCCAGAAGAACGAGGTTGTTTATTATACGCATAAAATGACGGGCGAACCGCTGCCCAACGACGATCTGGACATTCAGGTGCTTTGGCTGCTGGCGCTGGAGGACAAGGGGCTGGACGTGGACAGCAAGGACCTGGGGCAGTACTTCAACGAGCTGATGATCTTCACCCATGGCGAATACGGCATCGCCAAGACCAACCTGCGCGCGGGGCTGCAGCCGCCGGTTGCGGGCACGCACAACAACGAATTCAAGGACAGCTGCGGCTCCTTTATCCGCTCAGAGATCTGGGCCTGCCTGTTTCCCGGACACCCGGAGCTGGCGGCGCGCTACGCCATCGAGGATGCGACGATCGACCACGGCAACGGCGAGGGCGTGTACGCCGAAGTGTTCGTTGCGGCCATGGAGTCGGCTTGCTTCTTTGAGACGGACCTGGACAAACTGGTGGAGATCGGGCTTTCCTACATTCCGGAGGAGTGCGCGGTTGCGCGCGCAGTGCGCCACGGCGCCGCCTGTGCAAGGGCGGGCATGAGCAGGGAGGACGCCCGCAAGGTGATGCTGGACAACTGGATCGGACACATCGAGTGGCACTACATCAGCTCGGAGGACGAGGCCGCGGGCTACAAAGAGGGCAAAATGGGCTGGGACGTGCCCAGCAACCTGTTCATCATGGTGTACTCCATGCTGGCGTGCGCGGGAGATTTTGACCGCTCCATCTGCACCGCGGTGTACTTTGGCGAGGATACGGACTGCACCGCGGGCACCATCGCGGCGATGTACGGGCTGATGTACGGCGTAGACTGCATCGACGAAAAGTGGATCGCGCCCATCGGCAGAGGGATCAAGACGGTGTCGCTGGATCCCTTCCGGCTCTACGGCCGGATTCCCGCCACCATTGATGAAATGAGCGCGCGCGTGGAGCAACTGTTTATCAAGGCTGTGGAGCACTTCCATCTGGACATCCAGTTTGAAGCGGAAGGCGCGGGCGAAGTGCCCGACTTCCACGCGCGGGACTACTTCCGGAACGCATACGACGATCTGAACACGGTGCGCTACGCCTTCCCCTACCTGACGGTGCGGCTGGACTATTGCGGCGAACCGGTGCTGCGGCCCGGCGTACCCAAAAAGCTGCGGCTGGTGCTGAGCAACAGCGACAAATACGTGTCGGCCGACCGCGTGCAGGTGCACCTATACGCCCAGGACGAGGTGCAGGTGCTGCCGGGCAAGGATCAGGTGGCGTTTCTGACCATGCCGCACCACGGCGGCGGTGTGCGCGCGGTGGAGTATGAGGTGATGGTCGAGCAGATGACGCGTCCGGTCTACCGATTCGTTGCGGAGCTGACGTTTGAGGAGAACAAGAAAGGGATGACGCACTGCGTGCCCTTCGTGCTGCTCAACGAGGGCGGCGAGCCGGTGCCTACGGTGTGGGAAAAGAAGCCGGAGCTGTACCCCATTCCCAATCAGCCGCGGCAATAGTGTGGTTTTCGGCGGCATCTGTGTGGTTTTGGAACAAAGAAGCTGGTCAAACCCTCCTTTCTGTAATAACATGGAACCAAACCATGAGATATGGAGCAAGGAGGGTTTGTGTGTTATGAGATACAGAATCGAGGGCGGATCGCTGCCCGTTGCCATTATTGAACTGAACCGGGGCGAGAGCATCTACACGCAGTCGGGCGGCATGAGCTGGATGAGCGACGGCATCGCGATGGACACCAATATGCGCGGCGGTCTGCTGGGCGGTCTGGGACGCATGTTCACGGGAGAGTCGCTGTTCATGGCGACGTACACAGCGCAGCAGGACGGTCGGCAGATCGCGCTGGCCTCCACTTTTCCCGGCTCCATACTGGTGCTGGAGGTCAAGCCGGGGCAGGAGTACATCTGCCAGAAGAGCGCGTTCCTTTGCGCGACGCCAGGGGTTAATCTGTCGGTAGAATTCACGCGCAGCTTCGGCGGCGGGCTGTTCGGCGGCGAAGGGTTCATGCTGCAGCGACTCAGCGGCACGGGGCTCGCTTTCCTGGAGATAGACGGCCATGCGGTCGCCCATGAGCTTGCAGCCGGCGAGCGTTTGAAGGTAGACACGGGCAATGTGGCGGTCTTCGAGGCAAACGTGGGCTACAACGTAGAGGTCGTGCGCGGCTTTAAGAACGTGCTGTTCGGCGGCGAGGGGCTGTTTCTGACGGTGCTGCAGGGTCCGGGCAAGGCGTGGCTGCAGACCATCTCCATGCCGGAGTTTGCCGGACGCGTGGTGCCTTATCTTCCCAGGCCCAGGGATGACTGAGGCGCATGCGCTTCCGTCTCTCGTTCCCATGCTCTGCTAAAACATACAGCGGAAACCCGCATTGTGTTATTTTTATGCAATGCGGGTTTGATTTTGATGGGAAGTGTGCTATACTGACTCTATTCCGCGCGAGCGGTAACAAATCCTTGCGGAGGAGAGCGAAGGGACATGACGGAGCTGGAGCAAGCGCGCTTGGTCATCAACGAAGTGGACAAGCAGATGGCCGAGCTGTTCTGCAAGCGCATGCAGGCTGTGGAATCCGTTGCGCACTACAAGGCGGAGCGGCATCTGCCCATTTTCGACGCAGCGCGCGAGGAGGCCGTCATCCGCAAAAACTGCGCCTATGTGCAGGATCTGCGCTACCTTCCCTACTATGAGGACTTCATCCGCCACAACATGGCGTTGTCCAAGAACTATCAGTCCACGCTGATCCGCTCCACCGTCGTAGGCTATTTCGGCGCGGAGGGCAGCCATACCCACGCGGCGGCAAAGAACCTCTTCCCCTGCGAGCGCACCGTCTCCTTTGATACCTTTGAGGAGATCTTCGACGCTGTGCAGGCGGGTAACATCTCCTACGGCGTTATCCCCTTTGAGAACAGCAATACGGGCGACGTGGGCAACATACTGGATCTGCTGCGCTCGCACGATCTGTATATCCGCGGCATGTATGACCTCAAGATCCGGCAGAACCTGCTGGGGCTGCCCGGCGCCGCCGCTGCGGACATCCGCACGGTCTACTCGCATCCGCAGGCGCTGATGCAGTGCCGCGAATACCTGAACAACGCAGGCATCCGTCAGGAGACGTATGTCTCCACTTCGCTTGCGGCCAAATACATCGAGGAACTGGGCGACCCCACCTGCGGTGCGATCGCTTCTTTGGCTACCGCTGAGTTCTATGGCCTTTCCGTGTTGGCGGCGGATATCAACACGAAGGACGACAATACCACACGATTTATCATCATCGCTAAATCGATGGCCGAAAACGGCGATCGATTTAGCCTTTTGTTTACCGTCAATCATGAGGTCGGGCAGCTGGCAAAGGTCATGTATACCATCAGCAATCTGGGTTTTAACCTGGAGTGCATCAAGTCCCGCCCGCTCAAAGACGTTCCTTGGCAATACTATTTCTATATCGAGGTGGTCGGCAATTTGTCCGGCGCGGCCGCCTCTTCCCTGCTGACAGAGCTGCACAAGGTGTGCACGCAGATCAAGGTGCTGGGCACCTACACCATAGAAAAGTCCGATGCATAAGCATGCACCGGCGGGATACGAGCGGGGAGCGGTGACAAACATCGTTCCCTTTTTGTTTCAGACATCAGTTTACAAACTGGGAGGATGGCAGTATGGTTCTTACGGTAAAACTTGGCGCGCGGTCGTACCCCATCACCTTTGAGCGCGGTGTGCTCGGGCGCATCGGCGAGCATGTGAATCTGGATCGCAAGGTCATGATCGTGACGGATGACGGCGTACCCGCGCAATACGCGCAGCAGCTGCTGGCCCAGTGCCCGCAGGGCTTTGTCCATACGGTGCACATGGGTGAAGGCGCAAAGTCCTTTCCTGTGTTTGAGGCGCTGTGTACTGCGCTGCTGGAGCACGGCTTTACGCGCAGGGATCTGGTGATCGGCCTGGGCGGCGGCGTCGTGGGCGACCTTTCGGGATTCGCGGCGGCAAGCTTCATGCGCGGAATTGACTTTGTAGGCATCCCCACCACCACGCTGTCGCAGATCGACTCGTCGGTGGGCGGCAAGATGGCGATCAATCTGGCCGGCGTCAAAAACATCATTGGCGCGTTCCACCAGCCGCGGGCGGTGTTCATCGACGGCGACGTGCTTAAGACGCTTCCGCCGCGGCACTTTTCCAACGGCCTTGCAGAGGCCGTAAAGATGGGCTTTATCGCCGACCCGGAGATCATCCGTTTGTTTGAAGCGGACGATTGGCGTTCTCATCTGGATGAGATCATCTATCGGGCCATCGCGGCCAAGGCGCGCGTGGTGGAGATCGACGAGACCGAGCAAAACGAGCGCAAGAGCCTGAATTTCGGCCACACCATCGGTCACGGCATCGAGAGTGCGGGGCAGCTGTCCGACCTGTATCACGGCGAGTGCGTAGGACTGGGCATGCTCTACTTTTTCGGCGACGAGGCGCTGCGGGCACGCTGCGAGCGCATACTGGACAAGCTCGGCCTGCCCACGCACACTGAGGTGGACAAGGATGCGGTCTACGCAGCGCTGACGCACGACAAAAAGGGGGACGGAACGGCCGTCAGCGTAGTCAAGGTGGATGAAGTGGGCGGTTACCGCCTGGAAAAGATGCGCTACGACGACATCCGTGCACTGTTGTAAGGATGGGAGAAAAGCACATGAGAAGCACAATCGGACGCAATTTTACCCTTACGATATTTGGCGAGTCCCATGGGCCGGCAGTGGGCTTTGTGCTGGACGGCCTGCCGGCGGGCATTGAGCTGGATCTGGGTCGCATCCGCGCGGAGCTGACCAAGCGCAGGCCCGCAGGCAAAATCTCCACGCAGCGCCAGGAAGCCGACGAGTTCAGGTTTTTAAGCGGTTATACTGCGGGCCATACTACGGGCACGCCCTTGACTTTTGTGATTGAAAACACCAGCCAGCGCTCGCGGGACTATGAGAAGATGAAGTTTCTCCCCCGCCCCTCGCACGCGGACTTTTCGGCATTTGCAAAATATGGCGGCTATCAGGACGCGCGGGGCGGCGGGCACTTCTCCGGCCGCGTGACCGCAGGGCTGGTGGCGGCGGGCGCGATCTTCGAGCAGATTCTCTCCGGGCACGGCATCGTGATCGGCACGCACATTCTGCGCTGTCAGGACGCCTGTGATCGGCCCTTTAATCAGGACGATCTCGCATCGGACATTGCAGTGCTGGACGGCCCGGACTTCCCGGTGCTGGATGCGGACGCGGGACGCAGGATTCATGCCATCATCGAACGGGCGCAGCGCGAGGGCGATTCGGTGGGCGCGGTGTTGGAGACGGCGGTGTATGGGCTGCCCGCGGGCATCGGCGAGCCCATGCTGCACACGGTGGAGGGTGAGCTGTCGGCGCTGCTGTTCGGCATTCCGGCAGTCAAGGGCGTGCAGTTCGGCGCCGGCTTCGGCTTTGCGGACCTGCTGGGCAGCCAGGCCAACGACGCGATTTTAGGCGTTGCGGATGGCAGACTGCGCACGCGCACCAACCACAACGGCGGCATCAACGGCGGCATCACCAATGGCATGCCCGTGGTATTCTCCACGGTGGTCAAACCCACGCCCTCCATCTACAGGGAACAGGATACCATCGACCTTGCGACCGGGAAGCCCGCAAAGCTCGTGATCGAGGGGCGGCACGACCCGGCGATCTTCCACCGTGCGCGCTGCGTGGTGGATGCGGCGACGGCCATTGTGCTGTGCGACCTGATGATGGGGCGCTACGGCTATTTATGGGCCAGAAAGGAGCCGGCATGCGCTACGGACTGATCGGTGAAAAGCTGGGCCATAGCTTCTCCAAACTCATCCACGAGCAGCTGTGCGACTATACCTACGACCTCATTCCGCTGGCGCGGGATGAGGTGGACGGGTTCCTTACGCGCCGGGAGTTTGCCGCCATCAACGTGACCATCCCCTACAAGGAGACGGTGATCCCCTACCTTGCGTTTATCGACCCCGCGGCTCAGGCCATCGGCGCGGTAAATACCGTAGTCAACCGCGGAGGACTGCTCTACGGCTACAACACGGACTTTGCCGGCATCGAGTACCTGCTGGACAGACACGGTTTTGTGCTGGAAGGCAAGAAGGTGCTGATCCTGGGCTCAGGCGGCACGTGCAAGACGGCGTCTGCCGTGGCGCGGCGCCGGGGCGCGCGGGAGCTGTACGTCGTCTCCCGCACAGCGGGCGAGGGGCGCATCAGCTACGAGCAGGCAATGGCTGCGCATGCGGATGCGGACGTGCTCATCAATACCACGCCGGTGGGCATGTACCCGAACCTGGACGCACGTCCCATCGATCTTGCTGCCTTCCCGCAACTGTTGGCGGTGGTGGATGTGATCTACAATCCCCTCAGGACCGCGCTGCTGCAGCAGGCGGACGCGCTCTCCATCCCCAACTGCAACGGGCTGGAGATGCTGGTGGCGCAAGCCAAGTACGCCGCCGAGCGCTTCACCGGCGCGCAGCTGCTGGACGAACGCATTGCGCAGGTGCATGCGCAGTTGTGCGCGGACCGGAAAAACCTGGCGCTGATCGGCATGCCCTCGTGCGGAAAGTCCACCGTGGGGCAGATTCTGGCGCAGCAGATGGGCAAGAAGTTCGTCGATCTGGACGAGCGAATTGTGCAGCGGGCTGGAAAATCCATCGTGGACATCTTCGCCGAGGTGGGCGAAGCGGGCTTTCGTGTGCAGGAGAAAGAGGCGCTGCGGCAGATCGCGGGGCAGACGGGCCTTGTGATCGCCACGGGCGGCGGCGTCATCAAAGATGCGGATAACGTGCGGCTGCTGCGGCACAACAGCGCGATTTGCTTCATCGACCGCGATTTGGAAAACCTCATCCCCTCCGACCCGGCGCGGCCGCTGTCCTCCGGCTATGAGGCGGTTCGGACGATGTACGAACAGCGCCTGCCGCTCTACCGGGGATATGCGGACTTCATTGTGGAAAACAACGGCGAGATCAGCTGCACGGTACAGCAAATAAGGGAGAAATTCTATGAAACTGCTTGTTCTTAACGGCCCCAACATCAACATGCTGGGCATCCGCGAGCCCGATATCTACGGCCGGACCACCTACGCGGATCTGGTGGAGTATATCGAAAGCGTCTGCGCACGGGAGGGCATTGAAGTGGAATGCCTGCAGTCCAACCACGAGGGGCAGCTGGTGGATTGGATTCAGGACGCTTACCGGCGCGTGGACGGCATCGTGATGAATCCTGCCGCCTACACGCACACATCGGTGGCGATACTGGATGCGCTCAAGGCGGTGGGCCTGCCCGCTGTGGAGATTCACATCTCCAACATCTACGAACGCGAGGAATTCCGGCACCGCTCCTACCCGGGCATGGCATGCGTCAAGACCATTTACGGTCACGGCATCAAGGGCTATGAAGAGGCCATTCTTTTTCTGAAGGACTATCTGAGCAAATAGCACGCGGTTTTTCCGCACGAAAGGAATAAACACATGATTATTTCGATGAAAAAGGGCGCTCCTCAGGATGAAGTCAACAAGCTGGTACAGTATTTCGAAGGTCAGGGGCTTTCCGTGACCATGATCTCGGGCGATAATTACAACGTGTTCGGCCTGGTGGGCGATACGACAGTAGTGGATGAGACACAGATCGCGGTCAACCCGTTCGTGGACACCATTACCCGCGTCTCCGCGCCATACAAAAAGGTAAACCGCCTCTTCCATCCCGAGGATACCGTGGTGGACTGCGGCGGCGTCAGAATCGGCGGGCAGGAAAAAATCGCCATCATCGCGGGCCCCTGCTCCATCGAGGGGCTGGAGCCAACGCTGGAGATCGCTTCGGCCGTCAAGGCGGCGGGGGCAACCATGCTGCGCGGCGGCGCGTACAAGCCCCGCACCAGCCCCTACGCCTTCCAGGGCCTGGGCACAGAGGGCATCCTTGCGATGGTGGAGGCGCGCAAGGCGACGGGCCTGCCCATCGTCTCCGAGCTGATGGCCATCGAGCACTTGGACGAGTTCGTGGAGTATGTGGACGTGATTCAGATCGGCGCGCGAAACATGCAGAATTTTGACCTGCTCAAAGCGGTGGGCAAGACCAACAAACCCGTGCTGCTCAAGCGCGGACTTGCCAACACCATCGAGGAGTGGCTGATGAG